>NZ_QVLZ01000044.1:0-57590 GCF_003435205.1 Bacteroides sp. AF32-8BH
GAAGACAGTTGAAATAAAAAAGAGATTACCACCAAATTTGACGAAGAACCAGATTTCTTCATTTCATTTCTCATATTCTCATTGTTTTTCGATAAACGAAAGCTAATCAAATAGATATCTTATGAGAAACACTTTTTCGAAACGGTATTTCTCATAAGTTCTCCCATATTTTGGCTCAAAAGCCACCTTATTCTCATAGTATTTCAGGGTATTTCTCATAGTCAAAAGCCATTTGTTCTTCCTTTTTTCTTTCAGCCTGCCTTATTTTTATCAGGAAATGAAGCTACTATTTAGATAAAATAGTGGCTTTTTGCTTGAGGATGTTCGTTGTTCTCGATTGTCCCATATATTGTGGGAAAGTATTCTCATATATTGAAGGAAAACTTTCCCACAAAATAAGGGAATACTTTCCCAAGCCTTAGGGAATCTTTTCCCACAATATGTGGGACTGAGACACTGTGTATGGAAGCAAGCAAAAGGAATACATAGCTCTATTTATTCAATGTCAGCTTCCGGCACACTACACTATGAGAAATGAAAATGAAAAATCTTTTTCTGTAGAGGGGCGGATGGAAATTGTGTTTAGTTTATCTCCATACCTTCTTAAACAAATTTTTAATGCGGTTCCCCTGATTAAGCCTTTGATTATTTGTCGTTTCCGATAAAAATGTTATCTTTGGAGATAGGTAATGTGCATCACATTATTTTCCAGTGCTCACAATGAATTAGAATCTAAATAACAAATTGTTTAATCTTCTAAAGTTTGCATGATGGAAAAGACAAAAATTGGCTTGAATGCCGGGAAAGTATGGCGCATCTTAAATGAAAAAGGTGAACTTTCAATGTTCGATTTGTGCCGTGAATTAAGTTTGACGTTTGAAGACGTAGCTCTTGCTATTGGTTGGCTGGCCCGAGAAGACAAAATCTTTTTGAGGAAAAGAGAAGGAATGCTTTTTGCCAGTATCGAAAATGTCGAATTTACTTTTGGCTAAGGTGGTAGCTAACCTATATTTAAGATGGATCTCCACTTTGTTATTTACACAGCTAAAAAAATAATGAAGTGGATCAGTAGGATTTTTTATGCCCATTTTTATTATTCCCCCTATATTCCCGTTTGATAAGAACTTTCTTTTTTTGAAGCATTTAATCTATTTTTCGTACCTTTGCACCCCATAAACTACTAAACACATAAATTCATGAGTGCATTGAAAGGGCATCCGAAAGGCCTTTATCTGATTTTCGCGACAAGCACGGCAGAACGTTTCAGTTACTACGGTATGCGTGCGATCTTTATTCTTTTCCTGACGCAGGCATTATTGTTTGACAAAGAAGCGGCAGCATCCATTTACGGTAGCTATACCGGGTTAGTCTATTTAACTCCTTTGATTGGCGGATACATTGCCGATAAATATTGGGGAATCCGTCGCTCTGTGTTTTGGGGAGCAATGATGATGGCAGTCGGACAATTCCTGATGTTTATGAGTGCCTCTACTTTAGATAATACGGAACTTGCTCACTGGATGATGTATGGCGGACTCGGATTCCTGATCTTGGGAAATGGTTGTTTCAAACCTACCGTTTCTTCTCTCGTAGGTCAACTCTACGAACCGGGAGACAGACGGCTGGATGCTGCATATACCATCTTCTATATGGGAGTGAATGTAGGTTCTTTTGCCGCCCCTTTGATTTGTGGTTATCTGGGCGATACCGGTGACCCGCACGATTTTAAATGGGGATTTCTTGCAGCCGGAATCATGACACTGTTCACTGTTGTACTTTTTGAAACTCAAAAGAATAAATATCTTTTCTCTCCTTCCGGAGAGCCAATCGGTATTATCCCCGATGCCAAACGTGAAAAGAAAGAGGATAAAGCCGAGCATATCTCACACCCGAAGATGGATAAGCGTACCAAGTTGCGTAATACCCTTGTAATCACTATTCTTACAGTTGCTTTAATAGCCTTCTTTAATTACGCTTTTGAGGGTGACTGGGTGAGCATCGGTATTTTTACCGCCTGCATTGTTTTCCCTGTTCTCATCCTATTGGATGGTTCATTAACCAAGATCGAACGTAGTCGTATTTTCGTTATCTATATAGTAGCTTTCTTTGTCATTTTCTTCTGGGCGGCTTACGAACAGGCAGGAGCCTCTTTAACTCTCTTTGCCTCCGAACAGACCAATCGTGATATTTTAGGTTGGGAAATGCCGGCTTCGTGGTTTCAATCCTTCAATCCTCTGTTTGTTGTTGTCCTGGCATATATAATGCCGGGTGTGTGGAGCTTCCTCAACAAACGAAAGATGGAACCTGCTTCTCCTACCAAACAAGCGATTGGCTTGTTACTTCTTTCTTTAGGTTATCTTTTCATCTGTTTCGGAGTGAAAGATGCTATCCCCGGAGTGAAGGTAAGTATGATTTGGCTGACAGGACTTTATTTTATTCATACAATGGGTGAAATAGCCTTGTCACCTATCGGACTTTCAATGGTAAATAAGTTGAGTCCGCTACGTTTCGCCTCTTTGATGATGGGAATCTGGTATCTGTCTACTGCCACAGCCAATAAATTTGCAGGCATGTTGAGTGGACTTTATCCGGAAGCCGGAAAAGTGAAATCAATCTTTGGTTATCAGATTGCTACCATGTACGATTTCTTTATGGTATTCGTTGTCATGTCCGGTGTTGCTTCATTGATTCTGTTCCTTCTCTCGAAGAAATTACAGAAGATGATGCACGGGGTAGAATAAAAAATCGTATTTTTGCAAGGTTATTTTTTAAATTACCGGTTATGGATACCATTCAGATAAAAGACAAACAGTTCACTGTTTCTATTAAGGAACAGGATATTCAGAAAGAAGTGATTCGCGTAGCGAACGAAATCAACCGCGACTTGGCAGGTAAGAATCCGCTCTTCCTTAGTGTGTTGAACGGTTCATTTATGTTTACTGCCGACTTGTTGAAGCACATCACCATCCCTTGCGAGATTTCGTTTGTGAAACTGGCTTCTTATCAGGGAGTGACTTCCTCGGGAGTGATTAAGGAAGTGATCGGACTGAATGAAGACATTGCCGGACGTACAGTAGTTATTGTAGAAGATATTGTGGATACCGGGCTAACCATGCAACGCCTGTTGGATACATTGGGTACACGCAACCCTGAAGCAATCCATATTGCTTCTCTGCTAGTGAAGCCTGAAAAACTCAAGGTCAATCTGAACATCGAATACGTAGCAATGGAAATCCCGAACGACTTTATCGTAGGTTACGGACTGGATTATGATGGTTTCGGACGCAACTATCCCGATATTTATACAGTAGTAGATTAAACAGCTAATATTAAATAGGTACCAGTTTAAATGGTAAATAGTAAATCGTTAAATTGTAAATAACAAAATGTTGAACATCGTAATTTTCGGTGCTCCGGGTTCAGGAAAAGGAACACAGAGCGAACGTATTGTAGAAAAGTATGGAATCAATCACATCTCAACAGGAGATGTATTGCGTGCTGAAATCAAGAATGGCACAGAATTGGGTAAAACTGCTAAAGGTTACATCGACCAAGGTCAATTGATTCCTGATGAATTAATGATTGATATTCTGGCAAGCGTATTCGACAGCTTCAAAGATAGCAAAGGTGTAATTTTCGACGGTTTCCCAAGAACAATTGCACAAGCTGAAGCATTAAAGAAAATGTTGGCAGAAAGAGGACAGGATGTTTCTGTAATGGTTGACCTGGATGTTCCGGAAGAAGAACTGATGGTACGTCTGATTAAACGTGGTAAGGATTCCGGTCGTGCTGATGATAACGAAGAGACAATCAAAAAACGTCTGCACGTATATCATTCACAGACTGCCCCACTGATCGACTGGTACAAGAACGAAAAGAAATACCAACACATCAACGGCTTGGGTACTATGGAAGGTATCTTTGCTGAAATCTG
Source organism: Bacteroides sp. AF32-8BH (assembly GCF_003435205.1). Lineage (NCBI taxonomy): Bacteria > Pseudomonadati > Bacteroidota > Bacteroidia > Bacteroidales > Bacteroidaceae > Bacteroides > Bacteroides sp. AF32-8BH. The sequence continues at coordinate 3,935 of NZ_QVLZ01000044.1, forward strand.
CGAAGCAGTAGATAAATTGTAATTTAGTAATCTTACTAATTATCAATACACTATTATAAATGAATAAGTCAGTCAGTAGCCGGAGTATTTTACTTAACTACTCTAACTACTGACTACTTTAACTACTTAAAAAGAATATGGCTGAATCGAATTTTGTTGATTACGTAAAGATATACTGTCGCTCGGGTAAGGGCGGAAGAGGCTCTACGCACATGAGGCGCGAGAAATATTGTCCTAACGGAGGTCCCGATGGGGGCGATGGTGGAAGAGGAGGTCATATCATCTTGCGCGGTAACCGTAATTACTGGACATTGTTGCACTTGAAGTATGACCGTCACGCAATGGCCGGTCATGGTGAATCGGGGAGTAAAGGACGTAGTTTCGGAAAAGACGGTGCGGATAAAGTAATAGAAGTGCCCTGCGGAACGGTCGTTTATAATGCCGAGACAGGGGAATATCTTTGTGACGTAACAGAAGACGGACAGGAAGTGATCTTGCTCAAAGGCGGTCGCGGTGGTCAGGGTAACTGGCATTTCAAGACGGCAACCCGTCAGGCTCCGCGTTTTGCACAGCCGGGAGAACCGATGCAGGAAATGACCGTTATCATGGAGCTGAAACTACTTGCCGATGTCGGTCTGGTAGGTTTCCCGAATGCGGGTAAGTCAACTTTGCTTTCTTCCATTTCGGCTGCTAAACCGAAAATCGCCGATTATCCCTTTACTACGCTCGAACCCAATCTGGGTATCGTTTCCTATCATGGTGGAAAGTCTTTCGTGATGGCAGATATACCCGGTATTATCGAGGGAGCCAGTCAGGGTAAAGGCTTGGGACTGCGTTTCCTGCGTCATATCGAGCGCAATTCATTACTGCTGTTTATGGTTCCGGCAGACAGTGACGACATTCGTAAGGAATACGAAGTCTTGCTGAACGAACTGCGTACTTTCAATCCTGAAATGTTGGACAAGCAACGTGTGTTGGCTGTCACCAAGAGCGATATGCTCGATCAGGAATTGATGGACGAAATAGAACCTACATTGCCGGAAGGCATTCCCCACGTATTCATATCTTCTGTTTCCGGTTTGGGTATCTCGGTGTTGAAAGACATTCTTTGGGAAGAACTGAATAAGGAAAGCAATAAGATAGAGGACATCGTTCACCGTCCGAAGGACGTAACCCGTCTGCAACAGGAGCTCAAAGACATGGGCGAAGATGAAGACATCGTTTATGAATATGATGACAATGTTGATGATGATGACGATGATATCGACTATGAATACGAGGAAGAAGATTGGGAAGAAAAATGATTTCACTTACAAAAAATAATGAGTTGAAGGGATATAAGTCACTGGATGTATATCCCGAGGTAGCTCATTTCGTAACAACGCGTCACGAAGGTATAAGCACCGGAGCTTACGGCTCTTTCAACTGTTCGCCTTATACCAACGACTCATGCATGAACGTCAATCGCAATCAGAGCTGGTTGTTTCAGTGCATGAATCATCAGATAAAGGAGTTGTTTATTCCTGAACAGAGCCATGGTTGTGCCAGTCTGATTATCAATGAATCATTTTTTAAAGAGTCATTAGAAATGAGACAGCTACTTTTGCGAGGAATGGATGCCTTGATAACTAATGTGCCGGGGTATTGCGTTTGCGTCACGACGGCGGATTGTGTTCCTGTATTGCTGTACGACAAAAAACAACATGTTGTGGCTGCCGTTCATGCCGGATGGAAAGGAACTGTGAAGCATATTGTCAGTCATGTGATGGATCACTTGAATCAGAAATTCGGGACGCAAGGCGAAGATGTGGTAGCTTGCATCGGGCCGAGCATTTCGCTCGAATCATTTGAAGTAGGTGATGAGGTGTATGATGCTTTTAAAGAAAGCGGTTTCGATATGTCTCTTATTTCTATGAAGAAGAAGGAGACGGGCAAATATCATATTGATTTGTGGGAAGCCAACCGGATTGAATTACTGAATGCCGGAGTGCCTGCAGAACAGATAGAAGTAGCTGGCATCTGTACCTATATTCATCATGATGAATTCTTCTCCGCACGTAGACTGGGAATAGATTCCGGTCGTATCTTGTCGGGAATAATGATTAGAAAGTAATAATTGGTGTCCGTAATTGCAGGACGCTGATGATTGGTTTATGATAAGTTATGTTTGAAATAAAAGTATCTAAAGAAATAAAAGACGCATGCCCGGTTTTCGCCGGAGCCGCCGTGTATGCTGCAGTGAAGAATACTGCTTACAGCGAAGGTCTTTGGCAGGAAATCAATGCTTTCACCGAACAACTGACTTCCACTACACAGATGGAAGACATCAAACATCAACCCGTTATCTTTGCTACCCGTGAGGCTTATAAACGTTGTGGCAAAGACCCCGGACGTTATCGCCCGTCAGCCGAAGCTCTACGCCGCCGCCTGATGCGTGGAATCCCGCTATATCAGATTGATACACTGGTAGACCTGATTAACCTCGTGTCTCTTCGTACGGGACATTCTATTGGTGGTTTCGATGCGGATAAAATACAAGGTACACACCTTGAACTCGGTATCGGCAAAGCTGGAGAACCGTTTGAAGGTATCGGTCGCGGTGTGTTGAATATTGAAGGATTACCCGTATATCGCGATTCATTCGGAGGAATCGGAACACCGACAAGCGATCACGAACGTACGAAGATGGATCTCGGAACTACTCATATCCTGGCGATAGTCAACGGTTATAATGGGAAAGATGGTTTGCAAGAAGCTGTTGAAATGATACAAACCTTATTAAGAAACTATACAGAATCGGATGGAGGCGAAATCGTATTCTTCGAATAATTAGAATGAGTGCTTTAAGAAAAAAGACATGAAAAACATACTTATCTTACTGACAGTTTTATTATTGCCACTGACTGCCGACGGGCAGGATAAACCTTCCTTCTCTGCCCGCGAAATGGCTGATGTACGGGTAGCTACTCCCGGGTTATTTGCTAAAAGCAATCATATCTATCTGCATTTGGATTCTCTGAAAGACCACGAATATGCATTCCCATTACCCGGAGGAAAAGTAATCTCTGCCTATGGAACTCGTGGAGGACATTCGGGAACAGATATTAAGACCTGTGCAAAAGATACGATTCGTGCTGCTTTTGATGGAGTAGTGCGTATGTCGAAACCCTATTATGCCTATGGAAATATCGTTGTAATCCGCCACGCTAACGGATTGGAAACGCTTTATAGCCACAATTTCAAGAATTTGGTTAAAGCTGGTGATGTCGTAAAAGCCGGACAAGCTATCGGGCTGACAGGACGTACCGGTCGTGCCACTACCGAACATGTACACTTCGAAACCCGTATTAACGGGCAACATTTTAATCCGAATCTCATTTTTGATTTAAAAGAGAGGACATTGCGGAAAGAACGTATCAAGTGTACCAAGAACGGGAGTAAAATCGTTGTGAAGACGCATACTCCTGATAGCCGGATTGCCCAGAGTAAGAAATAACTTATCGCACAAACCGTATACAGACCGGCTTGTCTACTTTAATATCCTGCTGTACGTCTGTTAATAGTCCTGTATCTGCATCTCTTTCATAGACTTGTATCACATTGCTGTCTCTGCAAGCAACCAATAAGTATTTGCCATTAGGTGTAATGATGAAATTGCGTGGATGAATTCCTGTCAGTTGGTAGCCTGCTTTTGACAACATTCCGTTATCCGGGTGGATATTGAATATAGCAATACCGTCTGCTTTCAAACGATTGCTGGCATACAGGAATTTTCCATCCGGGCTGATATGAATGTCAGCACTTCCTTGTGCGTTTACCGTGTCGGCAGCGATTGTTTGCATCTCTTTTAAATCTCCGTCTTTGTATTCAAAGGCGATTACTGTGCCCGATAACTCATTAATCAGATAAGCATAATGGCCGTTTGGCGAGAAAGTCAGATGACGGGGACCCGAACCGGCTTTCACTTTAAAGGCAGCAGGCGATCCTTCTTTCAGAAATGCTTCTTTATTCTCTGTATTTGCAGTGGGGTTAATGATAAACTTATGTATTTGGTCTGTACCCAAGTCATCGGCAAACAAGTATTTACCATCTGGAGTGATACGGACACAATGCAGATGCGGTTTCTCTTGTCTTTCCTTGTCTACTCCCGCGCCTTTGAATTGTATAATATCGGAAGTGGGTAGGAGTGAACCATCTTTTGCGATAGGGAATACAGAAATGCTGCCACCACTGTAGTTGGCAGTTATCACATTATTTTCATTGGCAATGATATAGCAAGGATCTTCACCTCCTGTTTGCTGTGAATTTAATAATTCCAAAGTACCTTTTTCTTTATTGAAAGCAAATGCATTGGCAGCAGCTTGTTCATTATTGAATTCACTGACTGCATAGACGAATTTTCCGTCGGCAGACGGAACAAGATAAGAAGGATTTTCAATTTCCGTTTCACTTAACGGAGTAGCAGTCCCGTCTTTTTCGTTGAAGCGGTAGCTATATATCCCTTTACTGGTTCCTGATGTGTAAGTACCCACCAACATGGTTAGTTCGTTTTTCGTTGTATCGGTTGTTTCCATAGGAGTCTTTTTTTTAGAAGTACAGCCACTGATACTGATTCCGAATATGCAAACAGCGGCAAATGCTTTGAATATAGATGTTTTAGATAGATATGTCTTAATCATAAGTAGCTTATTATTGGTTGATTTTTCATGATGCTTTTTCACCTTAAATATAAAATAGCTCCGTAAAGATAGTGCTTTGATATAATATTTGCTAACGTCTTCTCGTAAATTAGAAAACATTTCCTATCTTTGTACCCTTGGAAAGCGTTCTAAACAATCGCTATTCTGTACGAATAAAAATTTGGGGTTGACTGGATTTGACAGCGGGCAGAAATGGTAGGTAAGCATGCAGTGGGTCGGTAATTTCCACTTAAATATCAGTTATCAAAATTTTATCTGGCGAAACTAATTACGCTCTTGCTGCTTAATCGAATCACAGTAGATTAGCTTAATCCAGGCACTAGGTGCCAGGACGAGACATCACTCGGAAGCTGTTGCTCCGAAGCATTCCGGTTCAGTGGTGCAGTTACATCGGGGATAGTCAAAGGCGGCCTCGCACTTTTGATGAAACTTTAGAGGATAAGGCAGGAATTGATGGCTTTGGTTCTGTTCCTGCACGAAAATTTAGGCAAAGATAAGCATGTAGAAAGCTTATGATTTCCTCGTTTGGACGAGGGTTCGATTCCCTCCAGCTCCACAACATTATAATGAAAAGAAGAATCCTGTAATCAATTGAATTACAGGATTCTTTGTTTGTAAATGGTTGAATGAAAGAAAAATGCTTTATATGATAAGCAGTGAAATGCTTTCTTAGGTCAACAAGAATATTTATTGCATGACATTGCGCTCTGACAGTTCCTTTCAGAGCAGGATATTTACTGCTATATTGTCTATATACTCTCGTTGCTTATTCAGGAATTCAGCCTGAAGGAGTTCATTGGACTGCGATATGACGGTGCAATACTTCTTCAGAGAATCGATCCACAATTTGTGTCTGGCTGTGATTTCCTTATTCCTTGTATATATCGGGTAACCATAGTGATGCCAGAAAGCAGATTCACTACTGTCATCCCATGTCGTATAAGTAGTGGTACTATTGATGTATAACACTGATAGATAAATTTCAATTTGAGTTCCGGTGGTATTAATACCTTTATTTATAGTTGTTTCTATATCATCCAAATATTTGTGCAGCTCTACCTTGAGCGTATCCAATTCTATCTCGTTCAACAGTCCTCTCACATAGAAATATTGCATTTCCTTTATCAGATTAAGAAACAGATTATTATCGACTATGAGAGACAGCTTTCTTATTTTAGTATTCAAGAAGCTCATTCTTTCACAGCTTTCTTTAATCTCTTTGGAAATGACTACCTCCGAATATAGATAGTTCAGTGGTACATCTGTCATTTGATGCATCCATCGGTAATAGATAAATTTGAATAAATGTTCATAGTTTATAAACATGGTGTGCAGAAAATGATTTAGTGTGCAGGTGATTTCGGAATTCTCCGAGTCAATCAAGCGTTGCAGGTAGCTTTCATAGTAGCGAAAAAACTCTAGAAGATTCTTGCTTGGGTTTTGTCTGATTGTACCTATATGATTGAACGCGGCGGCATCGCTTTTATCATTACTGATAATCTCATCCAGTGAAAAGTTTAACACCAGAGATAGTTTATAAATCTCTTCCATAGAGAATGGCTTTTCACCTCTCAGTCTCCTGTAAGCGGATTCTTTGCCAATGTCTAAGACATCCATAAGCAAAGTGACCGGTTTTAAATTTTCCGGCATGATATCCAGAATCTTTGTCAAAACAATTTTATTTAAATTCATAGTCATGAGTCAATGTATTATTAAATATTGTAAATATGAAAATTAAGCATCTAAATATAAAACGACAGCAATAATGTTTAGTTCGATAATTTGAACAATAATTTCCCGTTTTTTCAAAAAGTGAAATAGGTTCTTTTCGCTTGTTTATTATAATCCCAGTTATTGTGTCATTTATTAGTGTATGTTTTATGTTTCCGTAAACAAAGTAGATTAAACGTCTCAAATACTATCATACAGTTCGAATGTAACTGTTTTCTTTGTAATACGGACATTTTAGACTAATTATATGAAGCTCCAGAAATTAAATATTAGAGGGAGAATTATGAATATAGCCAAATGGCGATATAAATTAGAGGTTTTTAAAGTAAAGAAGTTTCTATGTGTAATGATGCTTTTTGTTCTTGCTGTTAGGGTAGCTTATTCGGAAAATGTCGGACAAGAAACGAAAACAATAAACAATATGCCTGCATATCTTACTATTGGTACTAATCTACTATATTGGGCGGCACTTGCACCAAATGTAACTGCCGAGTATTATTTCCCGGACAGTCATTGGTCTATATCGGGCACCTTTACTATGCCTTGGTGGAAAAGGAAATCCAAACACCAGTATTATCAGATCAGGCAATACCTTGCGGAAGGCCGATATTGGCTGAACAGCAAGGCTGCCGGAAGGAAACATTTTCTGGGAGCCAATATCCATGGTGGTATCTATGATCTCGAAAATAAGAAAACGGGATATTATGGTGAGTTCATAGGAACGAGTCTCACCTATGGATACAGTCTTAACTTGAATGGGAAGATGTCATTGGAGTTCACTATTGGTGGAGGATATATATTCACGAATTATGATAAATATTTGCCTGTAGATAACCGCTACGTATACCAATCGAGGCATAAGACGCATTATTGGGGAGTGACAAAAGCGGGTATCACTCTGATATGGAATATTCTGTATCAGAAAAGGTGAACTAATCTTTTATAATGAATAAGACTAGACGATATGAATATTGGTTTTATATACTTGTTTTGACTGTTTTTATAAGTTGTAGAAAGGATTTATATTACGAGCATTTCAAGGAGGTAGACTTGCATCTGGAGATCACTTATTCCTTGGATTGGCACTTGCCATGTGATGAAAACTGGAATGAGAAATGGCCTGCCGAGTGGACGGTAGATTGGGATAGGATGCTGCCTCGGGTACCGGAAGGAGTCAGGCTCCATGTTTTCGACTACGGCGATAAGACTCCCATTTCAAGTCACAATTTCGAGCATCATGGCGGTCGTGTGGCAATCAATAGCGGACGTTATGATATGCTATTATACAATAATGATACGGAAGGGATCATCTTTGAGAATATGCATGCGGTAAACGAAGCGGTTGCAACTACCCGTACCCGAACGCGTTCGGCATCCTATTCGAACAAGTATCCCGATGAGTTGACCGCTAATGTCCCGGATATGCTGTTTGCCGCATTTCTGTCCGAACAAGAATTAGTGAAAAATGAAGATGAAGAGACAACCAATGCGAGGATGAAGGTCGAACTGGCTCCTAGAACGTGGACCTACCTGATCAGATATGAATTCATTTCAGGCCGGGAGTATGTTTCCGAAGCCCGTGCCTACTTATCGGGGATGGCAGGGAAAGTTTCTTTGAAAGATGGACATACCGACAACGACAAAGTAGTCACCCTGTTGCTCGATTGCTATACCTGTGATTACGGCGTCGAAACCATTGCTCGTTCTTTCGGGCGATCGGAGACGGCCGCCACGCATAAACTTGTGCTGGAATTGAAACTGATGAGTGGTAAAGTTAAAATGGTGGAGTTTGATGTCACTGATCAAGTTAGCAGGCAACCCCAGGGAGGAGTCATTGTTGTCAGTGGCATTGTAGTCACTCCTGAAGAAGGAGAAAGACCCGGCGGCTCCGGATTCGACGGGGATGTGAACGATTGGGAAGAAAATGTAGATGTGGATATTCCCATCTCATAAATATAAATAAGTAATTAATTTAATTATTGAATCCATTTAAAAAAGAAAGAATGATGAGAAAAACCAATTTGTTTGCTGTTTTAACAGCAGTTGTTGCATTGACGTTTACCGCATGCACCAATATCGAAGATGTGGCAATGCCAGAGCAGAAAGTGCTGGACTTTTCTGTTTTTGCCAACAAGAACACACGTGCAGCTGAAACGGGCAGCACGCTCAAGACTGATGGGAAAGCATTCGGAGTCTGGGGGTATTCTACTTTTGAAACCGTGGATACTGATGTATTCCTGAATCAGGAAGTGAAGTATAATGGAACTACAAGTGCATGGGAATATTCGCCTTTGAAATACTGGGATACGCGTTCGTCCTATGAGTTCTATGCTTATTATCCTTATAAAGCCAGTGGAGTGACTATTGATGATAATAAAAACATCACCGTTACAGATTTCACCGTAGAACCTTTAGTTGCCAATCACGTAGACTTGATGCTTGCAGACAAAGTGACACGATTGGCCAATGCTCCTGTCAATCAGGTTACTTTTAACTTTAATCATTTACTGTCGAATATCAATCTTTCCTTTAAGAAAGATGTTGGCATTGCTGAAACCAAGGTTACATTGAAGACAGTGAAGATTTACGGGATGAGTAAAAAAGGTACTTTTGTTCAGTCGCAGGTACCTGAATGGGCTATATCCGATACTGATTTTGTAGGAGCAAGCGATTCAAATCTGGAGAACCTGGCAAGTGACAATGTACTTGATGTTGCTACAGCAGTAACGTTTAACGATATGCTGTTCATTCCGCAGAATACGAACAGTGTGAAAGTGGATGTCACTTACAATCTTGGTGAATCAGGAGCTGAACAGCCGTTTACAAGGACGCTGGACCTTAGTTATGACGCTTCGGACAGAACATACAATCCGGTTGCGTGGGGACAGAACCAGAAAATAACGTATAATTTCATTATCAGTGCCAATGCGATAGAATTCGGTGATCCTACAGTAGAAGATTGGACAACAACAATCCCGGATGTAGAAGTTCCTTCTATCAATTAATGATGAGAGAATATTAATCCCTGTCATTCTGTGCTCTCCGGGCGGTTCCTTCTCTGGCATGAATACACGGAAAAGAGAATCTTCGGTCACGCCCAGAATGACAGATACTCCGTTATATACTGATTAAGATGTATTATTTGAACAATAGAAAAGAAGAATGGATAGTATAATGAAAAAAACAGCTTTCATTATAGGTTTAATATCATTATTGACCGCCTGCAATAGTGGAAGTGATGACCGCTTTATGGAGCTTCCCGACACTCCTGCCGGAAAAGCTTCCATTTCTTTTGACGGTGCCCGGACACGTGCATCCCTAAATACTGTATCGAGTACCTTTGCTCTTTACGGAATCGCAACAGATGCCGACAATACTTCGGTCGTTTTCAATAATCAGAAGATAGAGTATAATAACGAGAGTACCCTCTGGGTTTATTCCCCATTGAAATATTGGAATACACAAGCCGATCACAAGTTCGGAGCTTATGCTCCTTATAATTCCTCCCGGAATTTCTCATTCAATCCGGAAGGATTTCCGATGATAACAGGTTTCATGGTAAGTCAGAATGTTGACAATCAGGAATCTCTCTTGCTTTCGCATCCGGTTGACCGGGAGGTAAGAGCAGGTGGCTTGGATATGTCCCCGGTGGTATTTACATTCGACCCGGCGCTGGCAAGAATTAATTTTAGAATAAAGAAAGAATCTTCCTTGACTGATGCGCTTCACTTAAACGTATTGCGTATGTATAACCTGAAATCATCCGGTAATTGTACCCATAACGGCAACCGGATCATTTGGGACACATCATCCGCCCCAATAAATACCTTTGGATACAGTACAGGATTTACAAACCCTCAGGAAGTTTCATACGAAGGATTTATTGCCTGGGAAGATGGTACTTTGATGGTACCTCAACAGATTTCCGGCATCACAGTATATTTGAGCTATACACGTCGGCACAATGACCTGACCTATTCGTATGATAAGGATAATATAACTCTGCCCGGAGCAGACTGGCAACCCGGTCAACAAATAACCTATGTATTGACACTTAAACCCGAAAATTATATTGAAATAGGTGAACCTATCGTGGAACCGTGGATTGACAGTCCATCAGGAGGTGGCACCATCATTGTAAATTAAACTATGGAGTATGAAAGAATCTATTATTTTAAAATATATATGGTTATTATCCGGTAACTTCATGATTGCCATATTGTTGGCGGCGTGTAACGGCAGTAATATAATCCCTGATAATCCGGATGAAGAAATAGAGATTATTCCCGAACGTTCCGTCACTTTCAGTTTGGGGACGGCTACGCGTGCTCTGCCTGTCACTCAATTGCGTGGCGAGAGCTTTGGTGTGAAGGCTTATATACTGGATAACCTATGGGCTGCAGCAGGATATAATGCAAAGCCGGACACTGATTGGAATAATGTGAGGATTGACTGTAGTGATTCGGGAGTCTGTACGTATGCCCCTATCCAGTCATGGCTGGATAACAAATACTACACATTTTTCGGTTATTATCCGTATAATACCCCCGGTGTAACTGTTTCCGATGCAAATCACGAATCGACACCTTACATAGAGTATCGTCTGTCGGCCAATGACCCGACGCAACATCAGGATGTCATGGTTGCGTCAACATTCGACTGTACGGCATTGAATACCGGTCAGGTCAGGATGCAATTTTCGCATATACTTTTCTGCATCAATATCGCAGTGAATAATTATCGTGATGAGGCCATCCGGTTGGATAATGTGATATGTCGGTTTACATCCCCTTTATACAGCACATATAGGATAAAGATGGATAAAAGCGAACCGGATACCGGCGGAACCATCACCAATGCGTCTTACCTGATGGCAAGCAGCGTGAATGTATCCAATACATCGGCAACAGGGGCGATGAATATCACGGATGCCGATCGGTTCTTAATGCTGATTCCGCAGCGAGGTTTGCAGGGGACTATTTCTTTCAATGTCACTCAGGGCGGACAAACGACTACGAAAGTGGTTGAATTCAACGACCCCGACACGGAGTATCGCGCAGGATATAGGTATACATTCACGCTCTATTTCGTAGGAGATGCCATTCATCTCAGAATCATTCGAAATAATGAGTGGAATGATAATAATAGTGAAATAGAATTTGATTAAGGAAAGTTTGATTTAATGATAAGAATAATTAGCTATACACGCTTGTTGATACTCGTTTTGTCGGTTGGTGTACTGTTTGGATGCAATAGCGACATTGTGGAACAGAAAAGACAGGCCGAAAGCCGGTATATACGTATAAACGGGTATCCCAAAGGATTCTCTGAAGTGGAAGTTTCGACTCGTTCGGGAAAGAATGAGTTCGAGACTAAACTCTCTACCTTATATATGCTCATCTTTGATGCCAATGGGCAGTTGGTAGATGTTCCGCAATTTATAGCCAGTGGTGTGCCTGATTTCTTGATAGATACACATAGTCCGTCTTTTGTCAATCACGATCAGCAGGCGCTTCGACAGTGTGATATTTTTTTGGTGGGTAATTTGAATAATGGAGATCTTGCCGGTATACGGAGTCTTACGGAACTCTATAATTTCGAAGTCGAAGCGACAACGATTCATCCGGATGCCGATCCTTCATTTAAGGGATTGGTTATGATTGGACAAACACAGGAAAAGGTCGACTTGAGCTTGGCGCGTCCTTCCACGAGTAATAATATTCAGGATATATTCATGGTGAGCATCTATGCTAAAGTCGTTGTGAATTTGCAAATACGTCCGGAGGAACATTTGCCCGGAAACGACCAGAGCTTTCGGATGATTAGCTGGGAGGTCGTGAACGCTCCGCGCTATGCAACTCTCGGTGCGCCCGATGCTACCGATGAAACCGCACCTTCGCATGGTGATAAGATACCTTCCAGTCCTTCGGGATTATACTCCGGTTCCAACCCGGTGGGAGTCTCCCAATCCCTGTCCTATACCTTTTATATGTTGGAGCACAAGCGCAATAAGTTGAACACCGTGAATTATCCGGAAGGTATCGACGAAATGTCCAAACAGCGTTTCAAACCAAAGTTTGTGAACGAAGATACGGATGCTGCCTATATGATTATTAACGGAATATATGTCGATCATCAGCTTGTCACGCACGAGACCACTTACAAGCTGTATCTCGGCGCCAACGCCGTGGATGATTTCTATATCCTGCGTGATAATCAGTATAACAATAATATAACAATCAAAGGAGTGACCAGTAACAGTGGCTATGATGAATCGACTATTTCGTTTGATGCCCGCGTCACAGTAAATTCCGGCCCAGTAGTTGTTTCGGTCAAGCGGGATACACAACTTGATTGCCATTATGAAGTTCGTCCGCTGGATATTTATATAACTCCCGGTTATACGGTGAATGTTGCAGTAGATCCTGCGGCACAGAGTTGGATAGGCTTGGATAGGGAAACAATAGCTGATGGTAAGGTTGTCAAACGGGATTATTTCACTACAAACCTGATTTCAACCTTGCCTAAAAGTTATGGGCCTTTCACTTCCGATTTTCGGGTATGGGCCTATTTTGATGAGAATACTTCTACGTCGGATAGAATAGGTAAAATCATATTCACCTACATTGAGACAGCAACGGGTGACCAGACAGTGCTTACCTATACTTTCTTGCAGAAAGGTCTGTTTGAGGTGGCTTACAATGGACATACTTATTACATCGAATTTCATGAAGAGTATCTCCATAACTTCGACCCCAACGATCCTTTCAATAATAAGACAGACGGAATGTTTTGGGGCCTCGATGGCATGCAACTTTCTCACCGGAGAGATGCTTTCAAGTATGATGGTATCTTATCTAACTCTATTACCAATAATATAAAAAGTTTATTGAGAGAACTTGATCCACAATTTTATCTTTATGACTTTTATACACCTCGTGATGAAGCGACAGTGGGAACCAATGGAGTTACAATAAACGAGCGTGCCGGACATGCATTTACAAGTGACATTGTTGCTACGGCAGGTATCGGACCTTTAAAGCTGAATGAAACAGCAGGAAGTGCCGTTGAATATTGTTATAACAAGAACAAGCGTAATGCTGCAGGGATAGTATCCGAAATAAAATGGTATCTTCCCGCCATAGACGAAATAGAAGATATCGTTATGGGGGCTTATGGTACTTTTACAGATTTTCAGAATAAGTATTACTGGTCGTCTCAACCTGCTTATGATTACTATACCTATCATTATAGAGGGCTTGGAGGACTCAACTCGGGAGATGGTAACTTTTTCAACGACAATTTATATAGTGCCAGAGCTACCAAGATAGATTATCAGAGTTCTGTATACAATACTGTAAAAAGCGGTATGAGTGATTATTTGATAAAATTCAATTTCAGAAGACCATCGATATTTGAGGCAGTTACTTGGGGAAATCCTCGTGAGGAGATTAATCCGGTCACTCCTGTCGATGATCCGGGTAAACAATTAAGAACGAATATAAATCGTATACGCTGTGTGTATAGGGCAAACTAGTTATTGCGTCTATATACTTCTATAATCGGGGCTATAATTGGGAATCACCAGCTAGTTGGCTTTTGGACGAAATATAAGAAGTAGTTTGGTATATCAACCATTTCTAAATAATTAGTATATATAAAAAGAGCACTCATTGCTGCTTTTGCAACATTGAGTGTTCTTTACTATTATGGAGCTATCAATGGAGTTTTATTACCTCTCGTGAACCGTTTATTTTTATATCAGTATCAGGCAATAATCTTTTGATACGTTCTATTCCCTCTTTGGTTATCTTTCCATATAAACTCAACGATCCGATTTTAATCTTTGATATTTCATCAGGTATATCAATTGTGTCGATAAATTGGATATCCAGTCTTTTTATTTCTTTGAGTTCTAACAGTACAGCCGGAAATTCTTTTACTCTGATATTGATGCCACTTCCCCAGCCATCCTTTTGAGCATCAGCACTTAATTTACTTTTTAATCCATCCTTATTAACATCTTTCTTCCTGACCATCCAACCAATTTGCGGTCGTAGAGCAAAAGTCTTGCTGTTTTGCTCTAATCCGATGAAACCCGCCCAAAATTCTAATGGAGTTTCTTTGACGCCATCGGTATATACTTCCTGATACTTTACATCTACCTTCACTATCTCATCAGGAAGACAATTTCTGCCTTCAAGCTGTTGCAGATTATTTCTTTTTCCTTCCTTATCATAAGGGAAAAACTTCACGATCCATCCATCAATGATATTGGGTGCTCCATACTTTTTCTGTGAATGATATTTAAACATATTGCGCCAAAAGTCCTTATTAACTTCTCCTTTGGATGCTTTGACAAATTCTTCCAAAAGAGGTTCCAGTTCTGAAATCCACCAATCGAGTTTGTATTCTTTCAAGCCTCTGGCTTTGTGCAGTAGTTTTTCCCAGTCCTCCGGTGTTCCTTCGAGAGTTATTTTAGGTATTCCACAGACAATGCGTATGATTATAAACTCAAAGTAAGGTTTCACAGCTTCCATGATTGTTATTTCGGAAGCAACTTTCTCTAAGGAGGTGGTCGTTGAAAAATTGCAAGTGAGCAGTTCAGTCAGATGATTGCCTGCGTATTGGGATATTTGTTTTGTAAATTGCGGAAAGATTTCCTCCCATGAAAGAGTAGGGTCTTCCAGCTTTTTATCTTCTCTCACAATTAAGGATAGTTTGCCGGAGAAATCAACAAGATCATTTCTCATAGATTCCTGATTGGCATTGATATGGCGTGCAAATCCTTGGCTGATTAATAGCCAAATCATGTCCGGGGACAATACGAATGGCCTGTGATCCGCATAAGCCTGATACATACCGTTGAAAAAAGAATTAGGGCCAAAAGAAACGAGACTGTCGGGAGGTTCGCTCTTTGCAATGATATGATAAGGAACCTTGATATTCTTCTCTTTTATCTCATAAGGCTCTATGTCCATATCCGATAATATAAGACTCTCATAAATTTCATTCGGGGAGTGTAGATTAAGTAATTCTTCAGGCTTTGAAAGCTTTTCGACCTTAAAAGTGATTCCATTTTGAGCGAATATCGGAACACTGAAAAGTATTAATAAGTAAAATAGTGCGTTTCTCATAATCTTAAAGAGTTGTAGGATAGTGTAAACTTATCAGGTACATCTATGCTTTGAATAGACGATATGCAAATATAATATTATAAGAACTATCTTTGACAGGATATTGAATGTTTTTTGATTTATCTCTATAAAAATCATAAGCGCATTATTTCTTGAACCGATAAACAGGAATTATTCGGGAATTTGTAGTAAGTTTGCTCTGCTAATCCTAACAATGACGCAGAGAAAGATTATACATATCGACATGGATGCCTTCTATGCCTCTGTAGAACAGCGTGATAACCCGGAACTTCGTGGCAAGCCTTTGGCGGTAGGTCATGCAGAAGAGCGGGGAGTCGTGGCTGCTGCCAGCTATGAAGCCCGGCGTTACGGTGTCCGTTCCGCCATGGCTTCGCAAAAGGCGAAGCGTCTTTGTCCCCAACTCATTTTTGTACCTGGCAGGATGGATGTTTATAAATCCGTTTCCCGTCAGATACATGAGATTTTCCACGAATATACAGATCTCATCGAACCTCTGTCTCTGGATGAGGCTTTCTTGGATGTCACTGAAAACAAGAAAGATATTTCTCTGGCTGTGGACATAGCAAAGGAAATAAAGCAGAAGATTAGGGAACAACTCAACCTTGTTGCGTCTGCCGGAATTTCTTATAATAAGTTTCTGGCTAAAATAGCTTCAGACTATCGCAAACCGGATGGCTTATGTACCATTCATCCGGAACAAGCCCTTGATTTTATCGCCCGTCTTCCTATCGAATCTTTTTGGGGAGTGGGGCCGGTGACTGCGAAAAAGATGCATCTACTTGGCATCCACAACGGACTGCAATTACGGAAATGCTCTCTTGAAATGCTGACAGCCCATTTCGGAAAAGCCGGCGCGTTGTATTACGAATGTTCACGGGGAATTGACGAACGCCCTGTCGAAGCAATTCGTATCCGTAAATCCATCGGCTGCGAACGTACATTGGAACGTGATATTTCAGCCCATTCATCAGTTATAATCGAATTATATCACGTTGCAGTAGAGCTGATTGAGCGTCTTCAGCGAAAAGACTTCAAAGGGAATACACTTACCTTGAAAATCAAGTTTCATGATTTTAGTCAGATAACCCGAAGTTTGACTCAATCGCAGGAATTAACGACTTTAGACCGAATACTTCCATTGGCAAAGGAACTACTTAAAAGCGTGGAATACGAGCAACATCCAATCCGGCTCATCGGCCTTTCTGTCTCCAATCCAAGAGAGGAAGCCGATGAACAACACGGTGTTTGGGAACAGTTGAGCTTTGAATTTAGCGATTGGGATTGAGGGCGAAGAGGAGGAAGAAATAGAGGGATGAACAGGAAAGAGTAGGGGATGAAAAAATGGGAATCAACGAATGAAAAAAGGAAGAGAATAGAATGTCAAAACAGAGCCTCTATTTGAAGTAAACAGAACCTCTATTTTCCCCAAACGGAGCTTCTGTTTTTTTTTAAACTGTACCTTTGTTTTTCCGAAATGAGTCCCCGGTTTCTGTATGGCTTAAATCGTTCTTACTATGACTTAAAAGCCTAAAATATAGCAATTATGAGTACTATTTTTGTCGTCTGTACTTTTTTGTCATCAGGTTCGTATGATTTACTCACCTCATTTTTCTTCAGATACACTATCTTTGCAATACTTAAATGAATGAAAATACCATGACTCGAATGAAACATTTGCTTTGTGTTTTTCTGGTAGCAGCTTTGGGGAGTTTCTCTTTCAAGGCAAACGCTTATACCGAACGCAATATGCTGCAAAAAGCGGCTGACGAGACTACGTTGAAAAACGTGTTAATAATGAAACAGGCTTGGGTGCCTTATCCTGCTTATACCGATCGTGCCGCCTGGGATTCCTTGATGGGACCCAACAAACAACGTCTCATCGAAGCCGGTGAAAAACTTCTCGACTACAAATGGCAACTGATACCTGCCACTGCCTATCTGGAATACGAACGTAGCGGTAACCGCAAAGTGATGGAAGTTCCTTATGACGCCAACCGCCAGGCACTCAACACCCTGATGCTCGCCGAACTGGCCGAAGGAAAAGGACGTTTCATCGACCAACTATTGAACGGAGCATACATGAGCTGTGAAATGAATTCATGGGTTCTATCCGCACACTTGCCGCGCCAGAGCAGTAAACGTTCACTTCCCGACTTCCGCGAACAGATTATCGACCTCGGCTCAGGCGGATACGGAGCATTAATGGCTTGGGTGCATTATTTTTTCCGCAAACCATTCGACAAAATCAATCCCGTAGTATCCTTGCAAATGCGTAAGGCAATCAAAGAACGTATTCTCGATCCGTACATGAACGACGATGAAATGTGGTGGATGGCTTTTAACTGGAAACCGGGAGAAATCATCAACAACTGGAATCCCTGGTGCAACTCTAATGCCCTGCAATGTTTCTTACTGATGGAAAACAATAAGGATAAGTTGGCAAAAGCCGTTTATCGTTCCATGAAGTCAGTCGATAAATTTATCAATTTCGTGAAATCCGATGGTGCCTGTGAAGAAGGTACATCCTACTGGGGACACGCCGCCGGAAAACTTTATGACTACTTGCAGATACTCTCTGACGGTACAGGCGGTAAACTGTCTCTGTTCAATGAACCGATGATCCGTCGTATGGGTGAATATATGTCACGCTCCTATGTCGGCAATGGCTGGGTAGTGAACTTTGCCGATGCATCGGCGCAAGGGGGAGGTGATCCATTGTTAATCTATCGCTTCGGTAAAGCTGTAAACAGCGATGAAATGATGCATTTTGCCGCATACCTGCTGGATGGTAGAAAACCCTATGCCAGCATGGGTAACGATGCTTTCCGTTCACTTCAATCCCTGCTTTGCTGCAACGACCTCGCTAAAGCGACTCCCAAACATGATATGCCGGATGTGACCTGGTATCCCGAAACGGAATTTTGCTACATGAAGAATAAAAATGGTATGTTCATTGCCGCCAAAGGCGGATTTAATAACGAAAGCCACAACCACAACGATGTAGGAACCTTCTCTTTATACGTAAATACGATTCCTGTGATTATTGATGCTGGTGTAGGTACATATACCAAACAGACGTTCGGTAAAGACCGCTATACCATCTGGACCATGCAGAGTAACTATCATAACTTGCCGATGATTAACGGAGTACCGCAGAAATTCGGGCAGGAGTATAAAGCTACCAATACCGTTTGCAATGAGAAGAAACGGATGTTCTCTACGGATATAGCTACTGCTTATCCGGCAGAAGCGAAAGTGAAAAGCTGGGTTCGCTCTTATGCTCTTGATGATAAAAAACTCATTATTGGTGATATTTATACGTTGGATGAAGCTATTGCTCCTAATCAAATGAACTTTTTAACTTGGGGCAATGTGACTTTCCCGTCAGCCGGAAAAATCCGCATCGAAGTAAAGGGACAAAAGGTGGAAATGAACTATCCGCCGCAGTTTAAAGCCGAATTGGAAACAATCAAACTGGATGATCCGCGCCTGTCTAACGTATGGGGCAAAGAGATTTACCGCATCACACTAAAGACTGAAGAAAAGAAAGTGACTGGTAAATATGGATTTGTTATTCAACAAGTGAAGTAGGATGAAATAGATTTTTAAAGCTAGAAAAAATAAAGTATAAACAATTAAATCACAGTAAGATGAAAAAAGTATTATTTGCCGGGCTTTTGGCCCTTGCAGGAGTAAGCGTAAGTGCGCAGAACCTGATAAAAAACGAAAAATTCGCCACTGAAGTAAAGACTAAAGTGACTAATGCCAATAAAGCTACCGCAGGAGAGTGGTTTATCATGAATAATGAAGCTGACGGTGTAACTACTATTGCCTGGGAAGAAACAGGAGATGCCAAATATCCGAATGCAATGAAATTGGATAACTCCGGTGCTGAAAAGAATCTCTCTTGGTATAAAGCTTTCCTGGGACAACGTATTACCGATGGTTTGGACAAAGGTATCTATGTTCTTACTTTTTATGCAAAGGCAAAAGAAGCAGGAACTCCGGTCAGTGTATACATCAAACAGACCAATGAGGAAAAGAATGATAATGGTAAGTACAATACTACTTTCTTCATGCGTAGAGACTATGACGCGGATGCTCAACCGAATGCTTCGGGTGCACAATACAATTTTAAAATTAAAGAGGCCGGTAAATGGACTAAAGTAGTGGTTTACTATGATATGGGACAAGTGGTAAATGCTATTAGCAGCAAGAAAGCAAATGCTAACTTGGAAGTGTCTGATACAGACGATGATGCTGCTATTCTGAAAGATTGTTATGTGGCTATTCTTTCCCAGAACAAAGGCGGTGTTGTAGAAATCAGCGACGTGACATTGAAAAAGAAATAAAGAGCAAAGGATTTAATATAGTAGGTTACAAAAAAATAGGGCAGTGAAGTAGTGATACTTCGTTGCCCTATTTCTTTTGTTAATATGAATATAATGGAGAGTTCCGATTAAATAAATGTATGAAACAGTCAATCTCCCTTTGGGACTGATTTCATGCGATTTATTGAATACCGAGTTTCTTCTTCAGTTCCTTAGGCAGAGAATCTTTGTGTACCATCACACAGATTGTTTTAGCACGTACATAGCTTTCAGACATATTCAGATAACCTCCGGATTTGTTGCTTTCCGCTCCCCAGGAATTCTTGGTGATATAATATTTAGTACCATTCTGATCTTTCACAATACCGGTGATGTGCATCAGGTGGTCGTCAGTTGTCACAAACTTCTCGTAACCATCCTGACGGATTTCCGGTGTTACGTTGATTTCCGGATAAGGATGCTCAAACTTGAACACTTCGTCCATTCGTTGATATTTTGGCATTTTCTCAAAACGGGCACGGTCGGTAGTCGAGTAATCTTTCACATCCTCCACTTGCGGGTTAATGGCGATTCCGTTCTTGAAAGAGAAACCCTGTTCGCTTACGTCACCGTCCCAACATACGGTATATCCTTTGTTTAGTGCATAGTCGATAGCCCCGACCAGTTCGTCCAACGGAAGATTATACATCGGCTGGTTTTCCCAGTTGTCGGGAACTTCAGGCGAGAATGTCTCATAATAAGGCTTGTGAGTGAAACTAGTCAACTCAACGTAATCATCCATATTCAATCCCAGACTTTCAGTGAAAGATTGAGGAGTATATTCTTTTCCTTTATAAGTGAATTTTTCGGGAAGCTTGCCCAGATAAATATCGAACAGATTATTAATAAGCGCATCAAATTGCGGAGTACGCTTTTTAGATTCAATATTTGCGTCTACCAATGCTTTAAGGTAGCGTGACAATGCTCCGTGATTGTGGTCTTTCTTATCGCCCGGCAATCCGGTGTACACTTCTTCCGGAACGATTCCCGCTTTCTTATAAGCGTTTTTGAAAGTGTGTGCCAAACTTCCTTCACCGATACTTCCTTTACCACGACGGAGATAATTGTCCTCCATCTGATTCATGTACTTTTGGCGGACGATAAACATTTCCGAGAGATCATATTCTCCTTTTCCCATTCGGAGCAGTTCCGACTCCATGAAAGAAGCGGTGGCAAAGCACCAGCAGGTTCCTGTGGAACCCTGATCTTTAACAGGCGTTGCTTGGTGGGATACAACGGTTGTGAACTCATAACCGGGTGTTTGTGCAAAAGAGGTTACGACCAATAAGAGGAGCGCAACCGACATAAATAGCTTTTTCATAATGTGTTTTATTATCTTTCTTCTGCAAATGTATAAAAAAAGCGAGGATACTCGAAAGTTCCTCGCTCTATTTATTATAATTAGTGTGTTTATTTACATGGCAACCTGCTGTGACAGCAGTTTTTGAAGTTTACCGTTTAATGTTTGGCACATGGCACCATTTCCCATTGCTTGATAGCGTTTAATACGGTACTGTAACATCATAATTTTTTCATTTGCATTCTTTTTCATAATTTGTTTCCTCTTTTTTTGCCCTCCACGTTTTGAAGAGCGGTTTTACATCTTGTTTTCTCTAATAACACTGCAAAGATACAAATTGTTTTCGAATTATATGCTGTAAAACATAAAAATCTTCTTTTTCTTTTGAATTTTCTTTTTATAAGGGTTCGAACACGGTCTATATTACAAACCTGTTACAAAATTCCTGGATTTTCTCATCAATGACAATATTATTCTTATCTATCACATTTTTATGTACTTATCTAGGTATTCAGAAAATATTCTTCTATTTTTGTCAGTCAGCAACCTTATTAATAGAATAAACCAAACACTTATATGAAAACATTCACCCATCTTTTGTGCGTCCTGATTTTGTCGATTGTACTGTTTGCTTGTAACAATGCTCACTTCCTCAAAGAAGAATCCTACCGGAATCAAGTAGCTCAAGACTTTGAGCAGAAAAAACAGGCACTTCCTCACGGAGATTTATTTGCAATCTTTGCCGATTCTATTTTGTCAGTCTACGAGCGCGAAGCATTGATGTTTCTCTACGCTTATATGCCGATAGGGGATGTGACGGACTATCCGGGAGATTATTACTTGGAGAATGTCCGGCTGTCGAAGCAGACACGTGACGAGATGCCTTGGGGCAAAGAGATTCCCGATGAAGTGTTCCGTCATTTTGTTCTGCCGATCCGGGTGAATAACGAGAATCTGGATGATTCCCGCCGTGTGTTTTATGGTGAACTGAAAGACAGGGTGAAGGGACTGCCGATGAAAGACGCGATATTGGAGGTGAATCACTGGTGTCATGAGAAAGTAGTCTATCGTCCGAGTGACGCGCGTACCAGCTCACCATTGGCATCCGTCAAAACAGCGTATGGGCGTTGTGGCGAAGAGTCTACCTTTACGGTGGCTGCGCTCCGGGCGGTCGGTATTCCGGCACGGCAAGTGTATACGCCCCGCTGGGCGCATACGGATGACAATCATGCTTGGGTGGAAGCATGGGCGGATGGACATTGGTATTTCTTCGGAGCCTGTGAACCGGAACCGGTTTTGAACTTGGGATGGTTTAATTCCCCTGCCAGTCGGGGAATGTTGATGCATACCAAGGTTTTCGGACGTTACAACGGTCCGGAAGAGATCATGCTTGAGACACCGAATTATACGGAAATCAATGTAACGGAGAATTATGCTCCAATCGCAAAAGCGTTGGTAACGGTGAAAGATAGGAATGGACAACCTGTCACCGGAGCAAGAGTGGAGTTTAAAGTATATAACTATGCGGAGTTCTATACAGTGGCTACTAAATATACTGATGCCAGTGGTCAAGTGTCATTAACGGCCGGTAAGGGAGATATGTTGGTATGGGCTTCCGATAAAGGGACATTCGGCTTTTCCAAGCTATCCTTCAGCAAGCAACCGGAATTGACATTGACACTTGATAAGAAGGAAGGAGATATATTTGAAGAGGATATTGATATCGTTCCTCCTGTTGAGAATCCTATTTTACCGGAAGTAACGCCAGAGCAGCGGGCGGAGAATGACCGGAGAATGATGCAGGAGGATTCGATTCGCAATGCTTATGTCGCTACTTTCCCGACTGCGGAACAAGCTGATTCCATTATAGCCTGTTTGAAGGGAAAATCAGGTTCGTTTGTAAGGAAGGCACTGGCTTCTTTCTTAGTGGAATCAAGAGGAAATCATGATGTATTGGTTCGTTTTCTGAATGAGGCAGACCGACAGGGAAAATTAATGAAAGGAGCGGCTTTGTTGTCTGTGCTTACTAAAAAAGATCTTCGTGATGTACCTTATGAAGTATTGATTGATCATTTATTGAATACGAAAGATGTTCCTAACTATTTATATGATTGTGTTATACCCTCCTTGCGCTGTATGGATGCTTCGGTTGGAGATATTTATGACATACTTGCTCCCCGTATTTCAACGGAGGTATTGACGCCTTATAAATCGTTCTTTCAGTCTAAGTTCTCCGAAACGGAAATAGATACCTTTCGAAATCATCCGCAAGCTTTAGTTGAATGGGTAAACCGTAATATTACGATTGATGAGGAAAATAACTTTCTGCGTATTCCTATTTCTCCGGAAGGGATTTGGCGTGCGAAGGTGGCGGATTCATTTTCACGGGATATTTTCCTTGTGGCTTTGGCGCGTAGCCTGAATATTGCTGCTGATATGAGAAAGATGGATGGACGCATAAGCTATATGGATCCTGAAAAGGATGAATGGGGGGATAATAGATATGTGGAAGTTGATTTCGATAAACAAGAAGAAGTGGAGGCATCCAGAGGCATTTATCGTTTTTATGAGGACGGTAAGGCAATTGCTCGTGATGATAAGAGAGTAAAGTATTATAATAAGTTTACCATTTCCAGGTTGCGGGAGGGCAGACCAGAATTGATTAGCTGTGACGAAGAACATCCCGAGTTGCGATATATAGGGACATTGGATACCGGATATTACTTGTTGGTTACTGGCACAAGGCTTGCTGATGGAGGTGTGTTGGCGAGAATTTCTTCTTTTGTATTACCTGCACAGAAAGACGAATTCAAACCTGTAGCGACCAAAGTACCTTATCATTTGCGTGAATCCGGAGAAAAAGTGGCTGTTATCGGTAATTTCAATTCCGAATCGCTTTTTGCACCGGTGGAGGGAATAGGAGAGAAAGTGATATCTTTGTCAAAACAGAGTATTCTGCAAACCTGTGGGCGTGGCTATTTTGTAGTAGCTGTTCTTGGGGTAGGGCAGGAGCCTACCAATCATGCACTAAGAGATATAGCCGCTTTGGGCAATGACTTCGAACAATGGGGGCGTAAGATGGTCTTTCTTTTCCCTTCGGAAGAACAATACAAAAAATTTAATGCCGACGAATTCAAAGGACTACCGTCTACCATCACTTACGGTATTGATACTGATGATAGCATTCGGAAAGAAATTGTGCAAGCGATGAATTTGAATAACTCCATTCTGCCAGTGTTTATTATTGCAGATACATTTAATAGGGTAGTCTTTGTTTCTCAAGGATATACAATAGGTTTAGGTGAGCAATTGATGAAAGTTGTACATGGCTTGTAGGAAAGAATCTATATGAATAATCGTTAATTCTTGTCCTTAATGCGTTTTTTCGGAAAAGAATGATTACGTTTGCAGCAAATTATGGCTAAATATATTTTTTGCATATTAGCATGCGCATTTCTAGTATTGGGATTTAGTAATGTTTCCGATAAAAAATTGCAGGGATTTCAGAAAGAAACAGGAATCTCGGCTAATGATATGCAATATAAAGCAGAGTCATGTTGCTGCATTTCTTCTGCCGGCTTTGACAAGTCGGGCAAAGATTCTCGTTCACAGTTTGTTGACGAAACATCCAATTGTAAAGTTAGTGACTGCATTTTTGACAATATCTCTTTTCCGAGAAGCATTGTTCCTTTCAAGAACCTGAAGTTCAATACCAATACTGTGATTATACAGATATTGAGCTCTCTGAATGTTCTGCTTCCGGAGAATCGTTTGGGTCATACCGACCTTGATGTTAATTACACTAAATATTCGTGTAAGTATTACGTTTACACATTGGCGCATATTCTTATTTAGACTCTACTCTTGTCTTTGGGTAGGGTGAGGTGTGCCTGTTATTCTGATCCCTTCTGCCACTTTTTCCTTTATTTTATTTATTATCTATTTTATTCATGTCAACATGGAAAACAAAGAATGTATTTCCTGTGACTTGGAACAAAAGACGGGTATTAATGTGTCTTATTGCTACCAGTGTGGTAAGTGTACGGCCGGATGTGTGCTGTCAGAGGAGATGGATTATGCTCCCAGCTATATTCTCCGGTTGTTGCAGACAAAAAATGCTCAAAATGACCGTCGTGTGTTAAGTTCCAATGCCATCTGGATTTGCTTGAATTGCGAAAACTGTATTGCGAGGTGCCCTAAAGAGATCAACATTCCCAAAGTGATGGACTATCTGCGTGAGAGATCCCGTAAAGAAAGATGCATCCATAAAGAATCACGTCCTGTCGTAGCTTTTCACTCCGCTTTTCTCGAATCAGTGAAAAGAACGGGAAGGCTCTACGAAGTCGGATTAGTTGCAGGGTTTAAAGCCCGTACCTTACGTTTGACACAGGATTTGAATGTGGCCCCTGTAATGTTCGTCAAAGGGAAGCTCAACCTTTTTCCGGAACGGGTAAAAGATGAGAATAAGATCAAAAAGATATTTGCACAAACCATTGAAAAGACTCAAAAGTAGCTATGAAAATCGGTTTCTATCCGGGATGTTCGCTAAACGGAACTTCTCGTGAATACAATGAATCAGTCAAAGCACTGGCACAGGTGATGGGACTCGAACTGATCGAGTTGAAAGACTGGAATTGTTGCGGCGCAACGGCAGCTCACTCCATGAGTAAACAACTGTCTCTGGCCTTACCTACCCGTGTGTTGGCTTTGGCAGAACAACAGGGATTTCAAGAAATCGTTGTCCCCTGCGCTTCCTGTTACAATCGTTTGAGTGTTGCTCAATATGAATTATTGAACAATGAAGTATTGAAGGATGAAATACTGACTACAGTTGGAATGCGCTACCTCGGTAATGTGAAAATATTGAATGTCATCCAGATGATAGAGAAATATATGTTGGATGCATTAAAAGAGAAGATAGTACGTCCTTTTGCTCATCAAGTGGCTTGTTACTATGGCTGCTTGCTGGTGCGTCCCCATAAAATATTAAACTTCGACCGTCTGGAAGATCCGCAAAGCATGGACAAAATCATGTCTCTGATTGGTGCCACTCCTATTGACTGGGCTTTCAAAACAGAGTGCTGTGGTGCGGGCTTGTCCGTTTCTCGCACAGACCTTGTAGGACGTCTCTCGGGAAATATACTGAAAGATGCTGACGACCGGGGAGCGGAAGCTGTGATTGTGGCTTGTCCGATGTGTCATTCTAATTTGGATATGCGTCGCCCTGCTATTAACCACTATCTGGCAAAACCTGTTACCATACCGGTTCTTTATATCACACAGGCTATCGGACTGGCTGTCGGACTGACTCCCAAGGAATTGGGACTGGGACGTCATTTTGTAGCTGTAAATTTGAAGGAGGCGGAAGTATGTCTAAAATAGGAGTTTTTATCTGCCATTGCGGTGAAAATATCAGTGCAACTGTCGACTGCGAAAAAGTGGCCGAGGCGGCAAAAGAAATGGAAGGCGTTGCCTATGCCATTGATTATAAATATATGTGTTCCGATCCGGGACAGACATTGATTAAGAACGCCATTAAAGAATATGGATTGGATGGCGTTGTCGTTGCTGCCTGTTCTCCGCGAATGCATGAACCTACCTTTCGGAGAGCATGTGCGGAAGCCGGATTGAATCCTTATCTGTGCGAGATAGCTAATATTCGTGAGCATTGCTCTTGGGTACATGAGAAAGGGGAGGCAACTACCCGTAAGGCTGTTGATATTGTCAAAAGTCTGGTTGAAAAGGTAAAGCGGAATCATCCTTTGGTTCCCATTCAGGTTCCTATCACCAAAAAAGCACTGGTGATTGGAGGAGGAATTGCCGGAATTCAGGCAAGTCTGGACATCGCCAATTGCGGACATCAGGTCATTCTGGTAGAGAAAGAACCGTCCATCGGCGGACACATGTCACAGCTTTCGGAAACTTTTCCTACATTAGACTGTTCGCAGTGTATTCTTACTCCCCGAATGGTGGAAGTAGCGCAGCATCCGAATATCACTCTTTATACGTATGCCGAACTGGAGCATGTGGAAGGATTTATCGGTAATTTTAAAGCCAGTATACGCCTGAAAGCGAAGAGCATTGATGAGAAATTATGTACCGGTTGCGGACTTTGTACGACTAAATGTCCCAACAAAAAGATACCGAGCGAATTTAATGCCGGTTTGGGAATGCGTACAGCTATTTATGTTCCTTTTCCGCAAGCAGTGCCCAATAAACCGGTGATTGATAAAGAACATTGTACCCATTATCGCAATGGTAAATGCGGAGTCTGTGAAAAGCTATGTCCTACGGGGGCTATCCGTTTCGGACAAGAGGATCGTATTATCACCGAAGAAGTCGGAGCGATTGTAGTAACTACAGGATTCAATGTGTTGAATACAGACTTTTTTCCCGAATATGGATATGGGAAATATAAAGATGTCATTACCGGATTGCAGTTTGAGCGTCTGGCATCGGCTTCCGGTCCTACATTCGGAGAGATTCGCCGTCCGTCTGACGGACAGATTCCTCAAAAGATTGTATTTGTAGCCTGTGCCGGTTCCCGTGATCCGGCCAAAGGAATTCCTTATTGCTCTAAGATATGCTGTATGTACACAGCCAAACATGCGATGCTTTATCAGCACAAGGTGCATGGTGGCGAATCGTACGTGTTCTACATGGATATTCGTGCCGGAGGAAAGAATTATGAAGAATTTGTGCGCCGTGCCATTGAAGAGGATGGAGTGAATTACGTCCGTGGTCGCGTCGCCCGTATATATGAGAAGAACGGTAAATTGATTGTTAAAGGAGTAGACACCCTGTTGGGAGCATCACCTGTCGAGATAGAAGCTGACATGGTAGTGCTTGCCACAGCGGGAGTTGCCAACAAGGGAGCGGAAGAATTGGCGCAGAAGATGCACATTTCTTATGATCCTTATCAGTTTTTTGCCGAATCTCACCCCAAACTGAAACCGGTGGAAACGAATACAGCCGGAATCTATCTGGCAGGAGCCTGTCAGGCGCCGAAAGATATTCCCGAAACAGTGGGAATGGCTTCGGGAGCCGCTGTGAAAGTAGCAGGATTGTTTTCACAGGCAAATCTGGTTCGCGAGCCATTGATAGCCGTTGTCAATCGTACTGCTCCTCCGTTATTCAGTACTTGCGTAGGATGTTTCATGTGTCAGACAGCTTGTCCTTATCAGGCCATCGAACGTGAAGAAATAAAAGACAGGAATGGAAATGTAATAAAGACCGTAGCTAAAGTAAATCCCGGACTTTGTCAGGGTTGTGGTACTTGTGTTGCTTTCTGCCGTTCCAAATCTATTGATATACAAGGATATTCCAATGAACAGGTCTATGCCGAAGTGATGGCATTGCTGAACCATTAAAAAGAGAGTAAGCTATGAACGAAAATAAGATTGAGAATAATCAGGAATTTGAACCGCGCATTGTAGCTTTTGTCTGTAATTGGTGCACGTATGCCGGGGCAGACCTGACAGGTACGAGCAGGTTGAAGTATGCGACTAATGTAGAAATTGTCCGCTTCCCCTGCACAGGAAGAATTGACTTTATGTTACTGTTGAAAGCCTTTGCCGGAGGTGCTGATGGAATTATCGTTTCGGGTTGTCATCCGAATGACTGTCATTATACATCTGGAAACTTCCACGCACGTCGTCGTTGGATTGTATTCCGCGGACTGCTCAACTTCCTGGGAATTGATGTACGTCGTATCCGTTATTCATGGGTGTCGGCGGCAGAGGGGGCCAAGTGGGCTGATCTGGTGAATGAGACAGTTGCCGGAATCCGTGAACTGGGACCTTATCTGGAGTATCAGAAAGCTTCGGACTATTTGGAAAAGGAGGCTATCTATGAGTAAACTGACAGAAAAAGCAGTTGCTTTGTTACAAGAAGGAGAGGTGAATCTTGTGATAGGCTATGAAGAAGGAAACCACGGAACACGTCCTCTCTTTTGCCGGCAGGCTGAAAATGCCGACAGACTGATACTGGACGACCGTTGCACGAATAATATCGCAGTTTATCTGACAAAACGGGAATTGACAGGAACAGGCAAAGTGGCTATAACAGCTACAGTACCGGCATTACGGACGGTTGTTCAATTGGCATTCGAAAACCAGTTGAAAGAAGATAATCTTCTGGTATTGACCGTTGACGGACATGGAGAAGTTATCCAGTTTAAAGGATTCGATGAAATAAAAACATATCTGGCAGACTTTCCCTTGACTATTAGTGAGGAGAATCTTCAACTGATTGATCGTCTGAAAAAGATGAGTCGTGAAGAGCGGTGGAAATATTGGATGGAGGAAATGTCGAAATGCATCAAATGCTATGCTTGCCGGGCTGCCTGTCCGTTGTGTTATTGCAGCCGGTGTATTGTGGAGGTCAATTGTCCGCAGTGGGTACAACCCTGGTCTGCTCCGCTGACAAATATGGAGTGGCAGATTAACCGCGTGATGCACATGGCAGGACGCTGTATCGGTTGTGGCGCTTGTAAGCAAGCCTGTCCGGTGGGTATTCCTCTTCATTTGATGACGCAAAGTATGATGGAAGACATTCAGGGCGAGTTCGGGGTTGCTCCCGGTGCTATCAATCCTGCGGGAAATGTACTTTCTACCTTCAAGGCAGAAGATAAAGAGAACTTTATACATTAAAAGAAAGTAATGGAAAATCTACATATCAGTAAAAGCAGTCTGCAAGAATGGTTTCACCAGATGGTGAAAAAGGAGATGCATATTTTTGCTCCTGTGCGTTCAGGAGATAAAGTAGACTTCAAAAGAGTGACTTCTTACGATGAGGTAGCGACGGACTATGTGCAGACTACCCAGTCGGCTAAACGCTTTGCGTTCCCGAAAACAGAAGTTCTGTTCTCTTATCAGAAAGACGGGAAAGAAGCTACTTTGCAGGAAGCGGATATTCATGCCATTCCCGAAACGATTCTCTGGAAAATCCGTCCTTGTGATGCAGCAGGGTTTGCACCCCTTTCCGGCATTTTTAATTGGGATTATAAAGATAAACGATACAATGCCCGACGGGAGAAAATGACATTAATCAGCTTCAGTTGTGCACAATGCGATGAATCATGTTTCTGTACTTCCGTTCACGGGGGGGCCGGTAATACTGCCGGCAGTGATATTCAGATTACGGAGTTGCCGGATCAGAGTGCATTGGTGGAAGTCTTGACAGCAAAAGGCAAAGCATTGATTAAATTCTTTGTGAAAGAATATACACCTGCCGAAGAAATTGATAAGGAACAATATCTGGCATCCGTTCCCACCCGTTTCAATGTTGATGATGTACGTGAGAAGTTGGCGGGAGCATTCGACAGTCCTGTTTGGAAACAACAGTCCGAACGCTGTTTGGGATGTGGCGCATGCGCTTATGTTTGTCCAACCTGTGCCTGTTTTGATATTCAGGAAGATGCTAAAGGTTCGTCCGGTCATCGTGTCCGTTGTTGGGATTCTTGCGGCTTTTCGCTGTTTACCCTCCATACGTCCGGACATAATCCGCGCCCGACACAAAGCACCCGTTGGCGTCAGCGCATTTTGCATAAGTTCTCCTATATGCCTGAACGGATACAGGAAACCGGTTGTACCGGATGCGGGCGTTGTTCGCGTGCCTGCCCGGTAGATATGAATATACTTGAACACTTAATATCGATATCAAGCCATGAATGAGCAGTCGAATATATACCTTCCGCACCTGATGGTGATTGAGAAGATAACCCATGAAGCTCCGGGAGTCAAGACGTTCCGGTTAAAATTTAAAGACGAGAAGGAAGGAGAAGCTTTTCACTTCAAAGCCGGACAGTTCGGTGAATACTCTGCGTTTGGTGAAGGAGAGTCAACTTTTTGTATTGCTTCGTCGCCTACTCGTAAAGGATATATCGAGTGTACATTTCGCCAGGCAGGACGGGTGACTACCGGACTTGCCAAACTGGAAGAAGGAGCTACCGTCGGTTTTCGCGGACCTTTCGGAAACACATTTCCGTTGGACGAGTGGAAAGGAAAGAATCTGTTGTTCGTTGCAGGTGGTATAGCACTTCCGCCGATGCGTTGCGTCATCTGGAATGCATTGGACAGGCGGGAAGATTTTAAAGATATAACGATTGTTTACGGAGCCAAGTCTGTTAACGACTTGGTATATAAAGAAGAACTGAAAGAATGGGAAAACCGTCCGGATGTCAATCTGATAACTACGGTTGATCCTGGGGGCGAGACTTCCGACTGGACAGGAAAGGTCGGTTTTGTACCTTCAGTGCTTGAGGCTGCTGCACCTGCCAGTGCAGATTCCGTGGCAATAGTTTGCGGACCTCCGGTGATGATAAAGTTCACTTTTCCTGTATTGGAGAAGTTAGGCTTTGCCGATGAGAATATTTATACTACCTTGGAGAACCGGATGAAATGTGGTGTTGGAAAATGTGGACGGTGTAATGTCGGGAAGTTGTATGTCTGCAAAGACGGTCCTGTATTTACCAAAGCCCAGTTGAATGATATACCTCCTGAATACTAATGATAAGGTATTTAAGGACTAAAATATTGTGTTTTCCGTTGTGAAACGGGAGTTACGTCGTATAAAAGCAAGGATATATACCGAAGTGATTTCAGGCAAATAATATCCGCCGATTGTTTTTATATGGTGATGAGGAATGCCCAGTGGGATTAACTTTCATGTGTGTCTAAATTTTATAATGGTTTCACCATTGGGCGCCTCTTCTTTATTTTGAATATGATTGTACAACCTAATTTTTATATTGCTATGATTCATTTATTACTGTCTACTCTTGCGATGATGGGGCTTACTTTCCTCATCGGTTTTTTTGTCGCTGCGGTCATTAAGTTGATTGCTTATGCGGCTGATTCATTTGACTTTTATAGTTCCCACCGTTTGGAACTACTCCGGTTACGACGCTGGCGGCAGCATCGGCAGAAGGTGGAAAGATTAGTCCGGCAGATACCTATTGCAGATGAAGATGCTTTAGGTGATTCTCGTGAAGACTACAGTAGGGGGATTGACAGAAACTTTACTGGCTACTCCGGCTATTATCATGGAGTGAGTCCGGGAGCTTCAGAAAATAATCTGGTGAATTATTATTATTCGCAGGATACCCGTGAATTCTTTCTGCGGGAAGAAGAGCAGGCGCATGTCAATAAGAAGAACTCAAAGAAACTTACTAACAACAAACAATAAAAGGAAACTAATTTATGGAAAATATAGATTTTGCTACCTTATTTCAAGGTATTGGTACAATGATGGCAAGCGGATGGGTACTTGCTTCTGCAAGAGTTTTTCTGGCACTGCTCGGTCTGTTACTAATCTATTTAGGTTGGAAAGGTATCCTCGAACCTATGGTGATGATCCCTATGGGACTGGGAATGGTAGCTATCAACTGCGGAACACTGATTATGCCCGACGGCACACTGGGTAACCTCTTTCTTGATCCAATGCTTTCAGATACGGATCAATTAATGAATACCATGCAGATAGATTTCCTGCAACCTGTTTACACTCTGACGTTTAGTAATGGACTCATAGCTTGCTTTGTCTTTATGGGTATCGGGACGCTTTTGGATGTCGGATTCCTGCTTCAGAAACCATTTGCAAGTATATTCCTTGCTCTGTGTGCAGAATTGGGCACTTTCCTGACAGTTCCTATTGCTTTCGCTCTCGGCCTGACTCTCAAAGAAAGTGCATCAGTGGCTATGGTAGGTGGAGCAGACGGACCGATGGTATTGTTTACTTCACTGGCATTGGCAAAGCATTTGTTTGTGCCTATTACGGTGGTTGCCTATCTTTATTTAGGATTGACGTATGGAGGCTATCCTTACCTTGTGAAACTGTTGGTTCCCAAACGTTTCCGTTCTATTAAGATGGTGACAAAGAAGGCTCCGAAGAATTACGATGCCAAAGTGAAACTGGCTTTCTCTGCTGTTCTTTGTGCTATTCTCTGTTTCTTATTCCCGGTAGCTTCTCCTTTGTTCTTCTCTTTGTTCCTGGGGGTTGCTGTTCGTGAGTCGGGTATGAAACACATTTATGATTTTGTGAGCGGTCCGCTACTTTATGGATCGACTTTTATGTTGGGCGTGTTGCTGGGTGTACTTTGTGATGCACATCTGCTGCTCGATCCGAAGATATTGAAACTATTAGTATTAGGCATTGTAGCATTATTACTTTCCGGTATCGGAGGAATAATCGGAGGATATATCATGTATATTATTAAACGGGGTAATTACAATCCGGTCATCGGTATTGCGGCTGTTAGCTGTGTGCCGACTACCGCAAAGGTTGCACAAAAGATTGTAAGCAAAGATAATCCGGACTCATTCATCTTGGGAGATGCCTTGGGAGCTAATATCTCGGGAGTAATTACTTCGGCTATTATTACAGGTATTTATATTACGGTGATTCCTTATTTATAAATAAAGGTATAGCGGTTTTTCTTGATACCGCTGGTGGTAATGCAAAATAGAAATGGTGAACAAAAGGCTTAAAGCTGTATGTTCACCATTTCTTAGTATATAGTAGAGAGGCGATAACTTACATTCCTTTATATAAAGCCTCCACTGTTTCTTTGACTCTTCGCACGGAAGTCACATTTCGTTCGTACTCGTTGATATGTACTGTTCCTCCCATTGAGACAACTTCATTTCTGAATTTCATTTCACTTTGAATACTTTCGCGTGCCGAGAAATGAAACTCATTGATTCCGGTTTCTGCCGCAATCCGCGCAATATTATTTTCATTTACTCCACAGCCGGCAAGTAACGTAATTCTTCCCGCAGCCAGTCCTTGCAATTCTTTTAAAAGACCGATACCTTGTTCAGCCGTAGGTTGCTGCCCGGAAGTCAGAATACGGTTGCATCCCAGCTCTATGATCTCCTCCAGTGCCTTTTGAGGATTACGACATACGTCAAATGCCCGGTGGAAGGTGACTGACAGCCCTTTAGAGGCTTCCATTAGGATCTGCATTGATGTCAAGTCTACTTCGCCGTCTGCTGTCAGGCAACCGAATACGACTCCGTCTGCCCCCAATCTCCGTGCGATTTCGATGTCTTTCAGCATTGTTCTGATTTCTATATCCGAATAAAGAAAATCTCCTCCACGTGGCCGGATAATAACATGCAGGCGGGTATGAGTCAGTACTTCTCTTGCAATGGCTATTTCACCATAGGAAGGGGTTGTCCCGCCTTCCGGTATTCCGGCACATAATTCCACGCGGTTGGCACCACCTTCCTGTGCAGCCAGGCAGCTTTCCACTGAATTCGTACAAATCTCAATTTGATACTTTTCCATAGTCGTATACTAAAAAAGGGCGAATTTCTTCGCCCTTATATGAATCTTCTTTTGAATGGTTTCTTTATTTAGCGAAACTAACCGCACGTGTTTCACGAATGACGGTAATCTTCACTTGTCCCGGATAAGTCATTTCATCCTGAATCTTCTTAGCGATTTCGCCTGACAGGCTTTCTGTCTGCTTGTCGTCAATCTTATCCGCACCAACGATAACACGGAGTTCGCGCCCTGCCTGGATAGCATAAGTCTTTGTTACACCCGGATAAGCCATAGCCAGTTGTTCGAGATCGTTCAGACGCTTGATGTAAGCCTCTACGATTTCGCGGCGTGCACCCGGGCGTGCACCGGAGATGGCGTCACATACTTGTACGATAGGAGCCAGCAAACTGGTCATTTCTGTTTCGTCATGGTGAGCACCGATAGCGTTGCAGATATCCGGTTTTTCTTTGTATTTCTCGGCAAGTTTCATACCCAACAATGCGTGCGGCAATTCCGGCTCTTCATCGGGCACTTTACCGATATCATGCAGCAAACCTGCACGTTTTGCTTTCTTCGGGTTCAGTCCCAGTTCCGATGCCATCACAGCACAAAGGTTGGCTGTTTCGCGTGCATGCTGCAACAAGTTCTGACCGTATGAAGAACGATATTTCATCTTACCGATGATACGGATCAATTCAGGATGTAGACCGTGGATACCCAGGTCGATGGTAGTACGTTTACCCGTTTCGATAATTTCTTCTTCCACCTGTTTGCGTACTTTAGCTACCACTTCCTCGATACGGGCCGGATGGATACGTCCGTCAGTCACAAGCTGATGCAGGGCCAAACGGGCAATTTCACGGCGAACCGGGTCGAAGGCAGAAAGAACGATTGCTTCCGGGGTATCGTCTACAACGATTTCAACACCGGTAGCAGCTTCCAGAGCACGGATATTACGTCCTTCACGTCCGATAATACGTCCCTTGATTTCATCCGATTCGATATGGAATACTGTAACAGAGTTTTCAATGGCAGTTTCCGTAGCCACCCGTTGGATAGACTGAATAACGATACG
Source organism: Bacteroides sp. AF32-8BH (assembly GCF_003435205.1). NCBI lineage: Bacteria > Pseudomonadati > Bacteroidota > Bacteroidia > Bacteroidales > Bacteroidaceae > Bacteroides > Bacteroides sp. AF32-8BH. The sequence goes on from NZ_QVLZ01000044.1 coordinate 39,538, forward strand.
TTTAGCTTCTTTGCTGGCAGTTAATTTGGCATCATCCATAATGTCGTTGATGAATGATTGTGCCTGCGTTTTAGCTTCTTCTTTCAGTGATTCTACCAGGCGTTCTTTGGCCTCTTCGGCAGACAATCCGGAGATTGCTTCCAGTTTATCGATTTCCTGCTGTTGCAGTTTATCGAGTTCTTCTTTTTTCTTATCAACAATCACAAGTTGCGCTTCCAGGTTCTCTTTTACCGCTTCGGCTTCCATCTTTTTACGTTGGATTTCTTCCTGACGCTGGCTAAGTACCATTTCACGTTGCTTCAACTTGTTTTCCGCTTGCTGAATCTTCTGATTCCGCAATGCTACCTCCTTTTCAAGGTCTGCTTTCTTATTCAGGAATTTCTCCTTCACTTCCAGCAGCTTGTTTTTCTTAATTACTTCCGCTTCCGTCTCCGCTTCTTTCAGGACATTATCGTATTTGGATTTCAGTACATACCGGAATAGTATATATGAAAGGACTCCTCCTACGATGAAGCAAGCAATTGCTGTTGCTATTATTGCTATCATTCTACATTTAATTTAAGTATATAAATAAAAACGCACCGCCAAATATCAAAGCAATTATTTTTGCTTGGATATTGTGCAGTGCGTGGTTGTTTTATCTCTTATCAGCGAATAGCCGGTCGGGATTTATTCTTCCTTAAAATAATCCTCCAGCAATTCTGTCAGTTCTTTTACCTTCTCCACATAGGGGCTGGTATCATTACGTTGCATCAATTGCAGTCTCTCTAACGAGAACTGATAGGCTACCATGGCAATAATTTTTTCGGGTTCCAGATTTTTATAGACTTCCCGATACTTATTAAGCCTGATATTTACCTGCTTGGCGGCTTCCCGTACCATTTGTTCTTCCTCACGGTTGATGGTTAACGGGTAGTTTGAGTCTGCTATCTGCAGGTTTATCTTTATTTTATCGTTCATACATCTTCTTCTTATTCATTCAACAAAGCGATGCATTTATCGACTTCACGCACTAATTTTGACAATCGCAGCTTCGTCTCTTTTACGTCGCTGCCGTTAAGGCTGATTGCCGTAGCTGTTTTTAGGTTTGTATAGCTGACTTCCAATTCATCGTATTGAGCTTGTACCTTCTCGTTTTTCAGCTTTTCATTTTCGAGAAGCTTCTTCAACTCGGCATTTTCACGCTTAAGTTCATCGTGCAAATAAATCAAATGCCGTAGTTGCGTTTCAAAGGAATTCAATAACTTTTTTTCTTCTTCTGTCATCACTACACCAAAATTGTACACAAAAATACGATTAACTCTGATATTACAAAAACTTTTCGGGAGAAAATGTTCTTTTTAGCCTAAATTAGCTATGAACGGAGGGAAAAGTGGAGCATTGCATAGGAAGCGAATACAGACTGCTTATAATAATATAAGGTATATATCATATAAACTGATTATGATGACATACTTATAAAGGCATCTCGTATATGTTATTTTACAAAGGATTGTTTTTCTATTCTCTCCGTATTCTATTTTCACTTTCTCCATATCCCGCTTCCCATTCTTCCATATTCTAGTATTTATCTCTCTATTCATCGCTCAAATTAGCTGTTTCTGCGTCATATTGAACAAATTTTGTCCTTTATTGAATTGTCATTTTCCTTCTTTGCTGATAAATACCAGTATGTTTGCGTACCGAACTAACGGACTCAAATTATAAACATAAACATTTGTATTATCTAACCATGAAAAAGTATTATTTACTATCTCTTGTGACCGCTTCTTTGATAGGAACAACCTGTATTCAATGTACTTCTCCAAAACAAAAAAGTGGAGAGAATACTCTTCCGCAGAAAAGTGAATTGTTTGCAACCCTGCCGGATTGTTGTCCGACACCGGACGGAATGGCTGTCGCTCCCAATGGAGATTTAATTTTGGCTTGTCCGAACTTTGCAGATATTACACAACCTGCTTGTCTGATGCGTATCACTAAAGATGGCAAGATAACGAAGTGGCTCGATGTTCCTGTATTGGAAGAAACCGGTTGGGCTTCTCCGATGGGGATTGCTTTTAATGAAGAAGGCGACTTGTTTATTTGCGATAATCAAGGTTGGAGCGGAGCAGAGAAAGCGAAGAATAAAGGACGCGTTCTTTGCCTGAAGTTTGATAACGGTCAATTGAAAGAAACAATCACTGTAGCATCCGGTATGGAACACCCAAACGGTCTTCGTATCCGTAATGGGAAATTGTATGTCACTCAAAGTTCATTATCACAAATCAAAGATCCTTCGGGATTGCTTGTCAGTGGGGTATATTGTTTTGATATGAATGACCGTGATGTGGCAGTTACGAATACATTCGAAGATAAAAATCTCATTACCACTGTTATCACGAAGAATCCTGAAGTGCAATACGGATTGGATGGAATCGTATTTAATGAAGCGGGCGATCTCTTTGTAGGAAACTTCGGTGATGGTGCCGTTCATCGCATTAAGATGGATGCGGAAGGTAAAGTGGTAAGTAATGATGTATGGGCACAAGATACCACCCAGTTACGCACGACGGATGGAATGTGCATAGATGATAAAGGAAATATCTGGGTAGCAGACTTCTCGGCAAATGCGGTAGCACGCATTGATAAAGATGGAAAGATTCAGCGCATTGCTCAAAGTCCTGATTGTGACGGTAGCGACGGAGGTTTGGATCAGCCGGGCGAACCTATCGTGTGGAACGGACAAGTAATCGTATCTTGTTTCGACTTGGTAACCGGACCGGATAAGGTAAACACTGCGCATGACAAGCCTTTTACATTGGCTAAACTGTCATTGGAAGAAAAAGAATAGGAACTAGGCACGGATTACGCGGATTCCATGGTTTTAAATGCCGTTAGGTGACTCTTAGCCGTGTTATCCGTGTAATCCGTGTGTGAAAAACATTATTAATTAAAGAATACACCTCATTAAATAACATGAAAAAATATCTATCAACCTTTGCCGGCTCCGCTATCTGTGGTGGATTTGCATTTGGCATCTGGCCGGAACTTTGGAAGACATACGGCCTGATGGGAGGCTGGCTGGCGGCAACATTGATTATCGGCATTATGTGGTATATGAATCACTATCATGGAGCCATCCTCAATCCTCCGGGAAAAATATGGTTGGACCAAGGATGGTGCATCGGTTCTGCCGGAATCGCTTGGGGAATTGTCCGCTTTCAGGGCGATATAACCAACTTCTTTTATGCGGTACCCACCTTAATCTGTTGTCTGATAGGAGGTGCCCTGGCAGGAATACTAGTATGGAAAATCCGTTCGTGCGATTGTGCCCGGAAGATAAATTAAGGAGGAAAGAACAATGAGCGAATGGTTACAGACTTATAATGAGTTTTTCGGTATGTATCATGCCGGAATCATCACTTCTATTTTCGGAGCTTTTGCCGTCACCTTTACAGTGCTGATGAGCTGGCCTAAATTAGTAAAGGACTTTGGTCCGATAGGTGGATTTATGGCAGCCGCCCTTATTATCGGTACTTTTTGGGTAGTCAATCACAAATTGCCCGGATTCGGTTTTTCTACCGGATTGTTGAATGACGCCGAAGGCTTGCCGATGCAATTCTGTTTGATTCATCAGGGAAATCGTGGTAGTGCTCCCTGGGTAGATATGGGATGGGCGATTGCAATGGGATTTATCTTGTCCGACGTACTTTGCGCACCGAAAGGAACACGCGGAGGACTGTTGAAAGAAGCATTTCCCCGTTGGCTGGTGATTATTCTGGGTGGTATTGTCGGCGGTATTTTCGTAGGACTTACCGGATACACGAATGCGGCACTCTAACTCTATTAACTGAAAAGAAGAAAAATCATATATGTATATATTAGCACATGACTTGGGTACCAGCGGTAATAAAGCAACCTTATTCGACGAATCGGGATTGCTGATTGCTTCTCGCACGGCCGCTTACCCAACAGATTACGCTTCCGGCAACCGGGCGGAACAGAATCCGCACGATTGGTGGAAAGCCATTGTAGACACTACACAAGCACTTCTCGAACTGGTATCTCCCGCTGATATTGCCGGTGTGGCACTTAGCGGACAAATGATGGGCTGTCTTTGTGTGGATAAAAACGGTCGCCCGCTTCGTCCTCACATGCTTTATTGCGACTAGCGTTCGCAGGAAGAAGAGATGATCCTCTCTGAAAAGATAGACCCTCTTCATTTCTATGAAATCACGGGACACCGGATCAGTGCTTCCTATTCCATCGAGAAACTGATGTGGGTAAAGAAACACGAACCGGAAATCTTTGCACAGACAGCCAAGATATTGAATGCCAAGGATTATATCAATTTCCGTCTCTGCGGTACTCTAGCCACTGATCCCTCGGATGCTTCGGGTACTAACGCCTACGACTTGAACCGTTGGCAATGGAGTGAAGAAATCATAGAAGCTGCCGGACTTGATCTTTCCCTATTCCCGGAAGTCCGTTCATCTATCGACGTGATCGGTGAGGTGACCAACGAAGCTGCCCGTGAAACAGGACTGCTTGCCGGAACACCCGTAATCTGTGGTGGAGGCGACGGTAGTTGTGCCGGAGTAGGCGTCGGCTGTGTGGCTCCGGGTAGCGCATACAACTATCTGGGTTCTTCCTCCTGGGTAGCTCTGACAGTAGAAAAACCGATTGTAGACGAACAACGCCGCACCATGAACTGGGCGCACGTAGTGCCGGGCATGCTGCATCCGTCGGGAACGATGCAGGCGGCAGGCTCTTCCTACAACTGGATGATTAACCAACTCTGCCAGCACGAGCAGGCATTGGCTACTCAACTCGGACGTAGCGTGTTCGAACTGATTGACGAACAGATTCTTTCCTCTCCAATAGGTGCCAATAAACTCCTATTTCTACCTTATATGCTTGGTGAACGTACTCCCCGTTGGAATGTAGACGCCAAAGGAGCATTTATCGGTCTGACGCTGGGGCATACACATGGTGATATGCTACGTGCTGTGATGGAGGGAATTACCCTCAATCTGGGATTTATCGTCAATATCTTCCGCAAACACGTTCCCATCGACCAGGTGACGGTGATTGGAGGATGTGCGCAGAATCCTGTATGGCGCCAGATGATGGCAGACATCTATCAGGCAGAAATCCGTGTACCTAATTATCTGGAAGAGGCAACTTCGATGGGAGCGGCTATTCTGGCAGGTATCGGTGCGGGAGTCTTTAAAGACTTCTCTGTGATAGACCGCTTTGTCCGTATCGAACAGACCGTGCAGCCGATTCAGGAAAACGTGAAGAAGTATGAGGCTTGGATGCCTGTTTTTGATAAAGCTTATCACGCTTTGTGCGATATGTATACTGAAATTGCAAAAACTGAACTAGATTCTATATAAAACCTAATAATCAAATGAAAACAGTAATAGTGCCGGCTCCCGGCAAAATTGAAATACGACAGGTGGAAACTCCTGTAATCAATGCTTATCAGGCATTGGTGAAAACAGAAATGGTTGCTTTGTGTAATGCGACTGACAGTAAACTGATAGCCGGAAAATTCCCCGGAGTGGATACTTATCCATTGGCTTTGGGACATGAGAATGCCGGAATAGTAGTGGCTGTCGGTGAAAAAGTACGTAACTTTAAAGTAGGCGACCGTGCTATTGGTGGTCTTATTTCCGATTTTGGTGCGCAAGGTGTCGATAGCGGCTGGGGTGGTTTCAGCGAATATGTAGTAGTGAATGACTTTGAAGTACTGAAAGAAGAGGGACTAGCTACACCTGAACAGGGATGCTGGGACAGTTTTGAGATTCAGAACACAGTCCCTTCACATGTGCAACCGGAAGAAGCAGTCATCTCTTGTACCTGGCGCGAAGTGTTGGGAGCTTTCAAGGATTTCAATCTGACTCCGGGGAAAAAGGTGATCGTAGTAGGCTCCGGTCCTGTAGGATTGAGCTTTGTGAAGTTGGGTAAATTGTTCGGTCTGGGACAGATTGATATTGTCGATATGCTTCCCGCTAAACTGGAAGTAGCCCGTCGGATGGGAGCAGACAACGGATATACACCCGCCGAAATCAGTACTCCGGAATTTATAGCCGCGGCTAATCGCTCTTATGATGCTGTCATTGATGCGGTAGGACTGGATGTAGTCGTAAATTCCGTATTACCATTAGTGAAGATGGGTGGAGATGTTTGTGTCTATGGCGTCATGACTAAGAATCCAACTTTCGACTTATCGAAAGCTCCTTATAACTTCGACCTGCACATGCATCAATGGCCTACCCGTTCCGAAGAAAAGGCGGCAATGACCACATTGGCACAATGGATTGAAGAGGGCAGACTTTCTGCATCCGACTTTATCACGCATCGCTTTGCGATAGAAGAAATAGAAGAAGCCTTTGCTGCCGTGAAACGGGGTGAAGTATTGAAATGCGTATTGACTTTTTAAGAAACAACATATTTATAATAACTTGTTAAACGACTCAAAATAATGGAAAAGAAGAATATAAACGAAGTGATTGCAGAATTATCAGTAGAACAGTTGGCAGGTATGATCGACCATACATTCCTGAAACCTTTCGGTGATGCATCGCCTATTGAGAAACTTTGTGTGGAAGCCCGTCAGTATCAGTTTGCGATGGTAGCCATCAATCCTGCGGAAGTAGAAACTTGTGTGAAGTTGCTTGAAGGATCGGGAGTGCGTGTAGGAGCCGCTATCGGTTTTCCATTGGGACAGAACACAGTAGAGGGCAAAGCATTTGAAACCCGTGATGCCATTGCTAAAGGTGCTACTGAAATAGATACAGTCATTAATGTTCGTGCTTTACAGAAAGGACAGACTGAAATCGTAAAGAAAGAAATTGAAGACATGGTTTCTATCTGCAAACCTGCCGGTGTGATCTGTAAGGTCATTCTTGAAACTTGCTATCTGACGGATGAAGAGAAAGAAACCGTATGTCGTATAGCTAAAGAAGCCGGAGTGGATTTTGTGAAAACCTCTACCGGATTCGGTACGGCAGGAGCAACAGTGCATGATGTAGCATTGATGCGTCGTGTGGTAGGACCTACTATCGGAGTGAAAGCAGCAGGTGGTATTCGTGATCTGGATTCTGCGTTGGCATTGATTCAGGCGGGCGCTACCCGTATTGGTACATCAAGCGGTATTCAGATTGTAGAATCCTATAAGGAGCTGAAGAAAGGTTTGTAATCGTTCTTTTTTCAGGAAGGTAAATTTAAGGTAAATAAGAAGATAAAATGATAAGATCGAAATTAATGAAGCTGTTGAAGTGTGGGATGGCATGCTGTGTGTTCCTCTCCATCGTAGCATGGCAGACGAAAGACACTTCCCTTCAGCCTACCGACGCGAAAGGTTTTATCGTCGAGATTCAGAAGAAATACGCGGAAATTCAGGCGATAAAACAGAAAGATAATCAGGAAGAAACAGAAAACAAGATAAAAGCCGTGCACCGGAGATTGACGCGTGTCTATCCGGTTTATTACGACTGGTGGTTACAGGATGGAACAACGGGTGATGTAGACTGGTTTAATAAGAGTTTTAATCAGGAACTTTCCGTGCGTTTACAGAAACTAAACATCAAAGCTACTGTGACTAATACTCCGGAAAGCATCGAATCGGCTTTCCTGTCTTATCTGAAAGCGTGTGAACAAAGACGTATCAAGCGTTTGGAAGCCTTCACTGCAGATAAACCGGAGATTGTTTTCACAAAGTACAGAACGTTGCGTCCCTCTTTCTTTGCTTATACCGAAGGAGTGTCGGATGCCCGTGCTGAATGCAACTACATTGCGGGCGGTGCGTTGGCGAAATTGAAGATGAATGGAATTTGGGCGGAAGTAGAGACGCTGTTGACAGATGAAGAAGGAGTGGTTCGTGATCCGAACCTCCACTTCGACGGTCAACACTTGCTTTTCTCCTGGAAGAAGTCCCGTAAGGAGGATGACTTTCATCTGTATGAAATGGATTTGAAGACACGTGAAATCAAACAGTTGACTTTTGGAAAAGGACATGCCGATATTGAAGGTATTTACTTGCCGGATGATAATATCCTTTTCAACTCTACCCGTTGTGGAAGCACGGTAGATTGTTGGTTTACGGAAGTCAGCAATATGTATCTCTGCGATAGGGAAGGACGTTATATGCGTCAGGTCGGTTTCGATCAGGTGCACACTGTCACTCCGACTCTGTTGGATGACGGTCGTGTGGTTTATACTCGTTGGGACTACAATGACCGCGGACAGGTATGGGCGCAACCTCTTTTCCAGATGAATCCCGATGGAACAGGGCAGGCGGAATATTACGGAATGAACAGCTGGTTCCCGACAACGGTGGCACAGATCCGCCAAATCCCCGGCACTCGTAAGTTGATGGGAGTTTTTATGGGACACCATACTCCTCAACATGGCAAATTGGGTATTATAGATCCCGAAGCCGGACGTGATGAGAATGAAGGTGTCATGTTCGTAGCTCCGGTTCACAAGCCGGAACCGGAACGTATTGACGGCTACGGGAAGTTTACCGATCAGTTTCAGCACCCTTTCCCGTTGAGTGAGACGGAATTTTTAATTTCCTATACTCCGTTGGGCTATTACGTCGGACATCCGATGGAATTTGGCGTTTACTGGATGAATGCGGACGGAGAACGTGAGTTGTTGGTTTCTGATACGCGTATATCCTGCAATCAACCTGTATTGGTTGCTCCTCGCAAACGTCCGTTCCGCCGTTCGTCTTCGGTAGATTATACAAAGAATGAGGGTGTATATTACATGCAGAATATCTACGAAGGTAACGGATTGAAAGGAGTGAAGCCGGGTACAATCAAACAGTTGCGTGTGGTAGAAATCCAGTTCCGTGCAGCGGGTGTAGGCGAAGTGAATGGTAATGATAAAGGGGGAGGAGCTATCATGAGCTCTCCTGTAGGAGTAGGTAATGCAGCTTGGGACGTGAAGAGAGTGTTGGGTGTGACGGAAGTACAGCCCGATGGTTCTGCTTTCTTTAAAGTGCCTGCACGCAAACCTCTATATTTTCAGGCATTGGATGAAAACGGACGTGTCGTGCAGACGATGCGTAGCTGGTCTACTTTGCAACCGAACGAGGTGCAGAGTTGCGTAGGATGCCACGAGCATAAGAATACGGTTCCCGTAGCAGGGCATCCGGTATCTATGGCCATGAACAAAGGTATCAAGGCATTGGCTCCGGAAGATGAGATGGGTGAACGCAATTTCAGTTACCTGAAAGAAATCCAGCCTATCTGGGACAGACATTGTATCTCTTGTCACGATGGAGTGAAGCAGCCAATGAGCTTGAAAGGTGAATTGAAAGTAATGGATAAACCAAGCAAAAGAAAATATACGGATTCGTATTTGAGTTTGACCCATGCTACCCAGAATAAAGACGGAGGAGCATGGCGAGGTAATGCACACCATCCGGAAGTAAACTGGATCAGTGCTTTGTCTGAACCTACATTGCTGCCCCCTTATTTTGCAGGTTCTAACACGAGTAATCTGATTAAACGTCTGGAAAGCGGACATGGAGGTACTAAGTTGACTCCGCAGGAAATACGAAAAGTGGCTCTTTGGATTGACTTGCTTGTACCTTTTATCGGAGACTACCGCGAAGCGAACAACTGGTCGCAAAAGGATCTCGACTTCTACAACTATTATGATAAGAAGCGGGAAGCAGCCCGTGCGGAAGATCAGGAGAATATTCGTCAATACATTCAATCCCTTCAAACTAAACAAGAGAAAAAATGAAAAAGAAGATATTGATACCTGTTGGTATGGCTGCTCTGTTTCTTTGTGCGTCTTGGCAAGAAGCGGAAACGACGGTTTCACCGGACCGTTTGTTTTTGGCAGACAACGGGAAATCCTTGTTTGTAACAAACAGGGCAGGCTGTGAACTCATCAAGATGTCGTCCGACGGACAGAAAATGGAAAAGAAAGTCTCTTTCTCGTCTCCTGTCAATGCCATGACGCAGGATGCGAATGGTAAACTTTGGGTGGTATGCGACGGAAACTACGGTACGATGTACGAATTGGACGGGAAGAAACTTTCGGTACAATCCAAAACAAAAAGCGGAGCTACTCCTTCAGACATTTTGTATAATCCGTTGTCAAAGTCTCTTTGGGTGACGCAACGGTTCAACAACGAACTTTGGGAGATTGATCCGGCAACCCGTAAGGTGAAAACTAAAATCGCTGTCGGCCGTGAACCTGTGTCGATGGCTGCCTTTGCGAGTGATTCCTGCCTGTTGATTGCTAATAATCTGCCGGAAATGCCTTCTACGGCTTATCCGATTGCTGTACAACTTGACATGGTCGATGTACTTTCGAAAAAGGTTTCGGGACGTATCATGCTTCCGAACGGCTCTACGGATGTGAAGTCGGTAGCAGTGGACAAGAATCATACTTTTGCGTATGTCACTCATTTAATCTCCCGTTATCAGTTGCCTACCAATCAGTTGGATAGAGGATGGATGGCTACCAATACATTGTCTATCATTGATTTGAAAGCAAAGAAGTGGCTGACTTCCGTTATTCTGGATACTCCGCAAAAAGGAGCGGCCAATCCGTGGTCGGTCATTGTTACTCCGGATGATAAACAAATCATTGTAGCGGCTGCCGGCAGTCAGGAATTGGTGCGCATCGATCGTATTGCTTTGCACGAACGTCTTGCCAAGGCAAAGCAGGGAGAAATGGTCACTCCTTCTATGAAAGCATGGGGTAATATACCCAATGACGCGGGATTCCTGTATGGTATCCGTGACTTCATTCCTACACAGGGAAAAGGTCCGCGTTCGGTGGTTGCCACAGGAGGTAAGATTTATACAGCCAATTATTATACATCGGAACTGGTGTCTATGGATTTGAACGGCAAGAACGTGCAGAAGCAGGTTTTGGGTGCTCCGTTGGCTTTCACTAAAGTAGGTAAAGGCGATATGTATTTCCATGATGCGACCATTTGTTTCCAAAATTGGCAAAGTTGTGCAACCTGCCATCCGAATGATGCACGTATGGACGGGCTTAACTGGGATTTGCTGAATGATGGCATGGGTAATCCGAAGAATACGAAAACTCTCTTGCTTTCGCATCAGACTCCGCCTTGTATGGCGACCGGTATTCGTAAGAATGCCGAAGTTGCGGTACGTTCGGGAGTGAAGTATATTCTGTTTATGGAAGGAGAAGATGAAATCTATGAATCTATCGACGAATATCTGAAGTCTCTGAAACCTCTGCCCAGTCCTTATCTTCAGAATGGCAAACTTTCTGCGAAAGCGAAAAGGGGAAAGAAGATTTTTGAGGAAAACTGTGCAAGTTGTCACTCCGGACAATATTACACGGACCAGAAACAGTATAAGGTAGATTGGACTACCGGACCCGATAAAGGTTTGTCGATGGACGTTCCGGCTTTGAATGAGTGCTGGCGTACAGCTCCTTATTTGTATGACGGTCGTAGCTATTCGATGAAAGATATGCTTAAGGTACACGGACCTCACAAACCAGTTTCCGAAAAAGAACTGGAAGAGTTGGAGGAGTACGTATTGTCTCTGTAGTGAACTTCATCCGTGCCTGAAAAATCTTTTATATAAAACTAATTTTGAATTTATATTTATGACAAGAATATATATTGCGATTCTGGCCTTTCTGTTTCCGGCATTTTTGTCTGCGCAGACAAAAACGTTTGCAGGAACGGATTATTCGCAAGGAATTGTCTTCGTGATGGAAAATAATCAAATCGTGTGGCAACACAAAGCCCCCGATTCCAATGATCTATGGGTATTGCCTAATGGCAATATCCTTTTCACCACCGGACATGGAGTACTCGAAATGACTCGTCAGAACGATACCATCTTTCATTATGAATCTAAAAGTCCGGTCTTTGCCTGCCAACGGTTGAAGAATGGAAATACGTTTGTGGGCGAATGTATCACAGGCCGTATGTTGGAAATCTCTCCTAAAGGTAAGATTGTGAAAGAAGTATGCATCCTGCCGGAAGGAGTGAAAGAGAAAGGATTTGCTTTTATGCGTAATGCACGGCGTCTGGATAACGGCCATTTTCTGGTGGCGCATTATGGTCCGCAGTGTGTGACGGAGTATGATATGAACGGAAAAGTGGTGTGGAACCTGGATGTTCCCGGCGGACCACATTCATTGACCCGCCTGCCTAACGGACATACACTGATTGCTGTAGCGGATAAAGATCAGAATCCACGACTAATCGAAGTAACGGCAGAAGGAAAGACAGTTTGGGAATTATCGAATGCGGATATTCCCGGCAAACCGTTGAAGTTTTTGGGAGGTTTTCAGTATTTCTCCGACGGACGTTTCCTGATTACAAACTGGACGGGACATGTAAATCCGAAAGAGAAAGTACACATGTTGTTGGTCGACCGGCAAAAGAAGATACTTTATTCTTTGGAAAATACTCCGGGCTTGAAAACCATGTCTTCTGTTTATAGTATGGATATTCCGGCAGGTGTTACCTCTTATCATTAATAAAATAAAGATCATAAGAAAAAACATTGAAATTTGCACTATGAAGTATCATCGAATAAAATGTAATTTGTATAAAGCGGAAGGAAACAGTTGGGAACAGATGGCGGAAGAATTACTTTCATCCGCCGTCCGGGAAGAGAGAGTGGTCCGTTTTGTACTCTTTACACACTGTACGGATAATCAGGAATACAAGTTTCAACGTTCCTTTCTGGAACAATGGGTGGAGCGGCATTTCGTTTCTCCCCGTCCGGTCGTTTCGCTTGTGGCTCAAAAACCGTTGGTGGCGAACTTAGTGATGGAGGTACATTCATTGGTAGAAGCTGTGGATGAGCCATTCACAATAGAAGAACAGTTTACTTCTTCCTCTGTCCGTTACCTGCGGATCGTGACTCCTCACTACCGGGAGATAATAGCAGGAGGACTTTGTGCGGATGATTTGAATCTTCCTGTTCGCGAACAATCGGAACAAGCATTCAGAAAGGCTGAAGAGATATTGAAAGCGGAACAGATGAATTTCGGTGACATTGTCCGTCAGTGGAATTATCTGGAACGTATCACCGATATTACACATGGCAATCAGTGTTATCAGGATTTTAATGATGTGCGCACTCTGTTTTATGCTTCTTCGGCATGGGAATCAGGCTATCCGGCAGCAACCGGGATTGGCACACAATATGGAGGCATACTGATTGATTTCAATGCTGTCAGCGGAGAAGTGGATATCGTTCCTTTGGATAATGATTGGCAACGGGCTGCTCATGTTTATTCAGATGAGGTATTGATTAGTCATCGGGCGGATACGGAGAAAGGAACTCCGAAGTTCGAAAGGGGAAAGTCTGTGTCCGACCGTCGACAGGAAGTGATTTATATTTCCGGCACGGCTGCCATTCGTGGCGAGGAAAGCGTAACGACCGGAGATGTACTTTCGCAAACGGAAATCACTCTTGAAAATATCCAGCATTTGATCGGACTGGAGGAGGGAAGAGAAAATTTGCCAGAACATTCCGGTAAGTTAGGACTCCTTCGTGTATATCTGAAGAATGAGGAAGATGCGCCCGCTGTGAAAGCAGACCTGGATAGACTTTGTCCGGATCTTCCTATTGCTTATCTTTATGCGGATGTATGCAGAGAGGAATTGTTGATAGAAATTGAAGGGATTGCTTATTTGTAAAAGCATTGTTTATTATAAAAGAAAAACAGATGAAACTGATTCGACTGATAGCTTCACCGGTATTGATGTACATCTTAGCGGGACTTTATGCCTTGATATTGGCAGTAACCACTTTTGTGGAAAACTCTTATGGCCCCGCCATTGCCCGCGAGTATTTTTATTATGCTCCCTGGTTTATACTGTTACAGTTATTGCAGGCAGTTAATCTATCGGCTATGTTCCTTCAGGGAAGTTATTTCAAGAGAATCAGTAAAGGAAGTCTGATTTTTCATGGAGCTTTTCTTTTTATTTGGTTGGGGGCTGCTGTCACTCACTATGTCGGAGTGACGGGTATCATGCATATCCGTGAGGGGGAAACGGCAAACAGCATGATGAAAGATGAGGGAGCAGGGATGGAAAAGACTTCCCTGCCTTTCTCTGTCACGCTGAATGATTTTAGGTTGGAGCGTTATCCGGGTTCTCATAGTCCGATGTCTTATGAAAGTGACTTGGTGATTAAGAGAGAGAATGAATCTCCTTTGCAGGCAACCATTCGAATGAATAAAGTGATTGATGTGGATGGTTATCGTCTGTTTCAGTCTTCGTTCGATCCCGATGAACAGGGTACTGTGTTGTCTGTGAGCTACGATCGTCCTGGTATGCAACTTACGTATACCGGATATTTCCTGTTGTTTGTTGGTTTTGTATTTACGCTGTTCAGTAAGAAATCCCGTTTCGGACGATTACGTAAAGAGTTGGGAGAAATGAAAAATAATGCCCCTTTCTGTTTGTTGTTCTTCCTGATTTTATCCGGAATATCAAGTATGCAGGTATTGAGTGCACAACAAAAATCTGTTTCTTTGCAGCAATCACCCATAGCAGTGCAACACCCTCTTGTTGCTTCGCAACTTCCTTGTGTTTCTTCTTTACATGCCGAAAAATTCGGTAGTCTGGTAGTGCTTAATCCAAACGGACGTCTCGAACCCGTCAACAGTTATACATCTGCCATCTTACGCAAATTGTATGGAGCCGATCAACTAAACGGTATGGATTCGGATCAATTCTTTCTGAATCTGCTTTCTTTTCCCGATGAGTGGGGAGCCTTTCCTTTTATCAAAGTCGATAATAAAGAACTCCTTCAACGCTTCGGCAGGGATGGTAAATACATTGCCTGGCAAGATGTGTTTGATGCAGACGGCAACTATATCCTGGCAAATGAAATGAACACGATTTACGCCAAACCGGCTTCGGAACGAAAACGGCTGGACTCGGATTTATTGAAACTGGATGAATCGGTAAATATCGTCTATCGTATCATGCAACACCAGTTGTTACCTCTTTTCCCGGATGGAAATGATTCGCAGGGAAAATGGTATTCACCGGGTGATGATTTAAGTGCTTTTCACGGGAAAGACTCTTTGTTTGTAACAAAAATCATGGATTGGTATATCTATGAGTTAGGAAACGGAGTTCGTTCCAACAACTGGAAGGAAGCCGATAAAATCATCGAAATGATGAATGTCTTCCAACAGGCAAAGGCTAAAGTTCCCACTATTGACAATCAGAAAGTGAGAGCCGAACTTCTCTATAATCAGCTGAATCTATTTTTCTGGTGTCGTTTGGCTTACCTGATTTTGGGCGGCATCCTACTTTTCATTGCTTGCGGAGAGATTATTGCAGACTTCAAATGGGGGAGAAAACTAAGTGGTATTCTGATCGCTCTTCTGGCAATCGCCTTCCTTACGCATACGGCAGGTGTCTTGCTACGTTGGTATATTTGCGGGCACGCGCCTTGGGCGAATGCTTACGAGTCGATGGTATGCACTTCTTGGATGCTGGTAGGTAGCGGACTTCTGTTTGCCTGCCGATTCCGTATTCTTCCCGCATTAGCGGGACTATTAGGTGGAATCATGCTTTTTGTGGCAGGACTGAACCACCTGAATCCGGAAATCACTCCTTTGGTTCCGGTACTCCAGTCTTATTGGCTAATGTCTCATGTCGCTATTATCATGATCGGTTATGTATTCTTTGCGCTTTGCGCACTGACAGGACTATTTAACCTTGTATTGATGAATTTGCTTTCCGCCACCAATCGGTTGAAACTCCAGTTCCGCATCCGTGAACTGACATTACTGAATGAAATGGCAATAATCCTCGGCCTGTTCTTTATGACCGCAGGTACATTTCTAGGGGCCATCTGGGCCAACGTCTCCTGGGGTAGATATTGGGGCTGGGACCCCAAAGAAACTTGGGCATTGATTTCAATCGTTGTTTATGCATTGGTGCTTCATATCCGTTTCATTCCTCTTCTGAAAGGAAAGACCGACTGGTGTTTTAATCTGCTTTCGGTCGTAGCTATTCTTTCCGTTATCATGACTTGGTTCGGAGTGAATTACTATTTAAGCGGTCTGCATTCTTATGGAAAAACCGAAGGAGGAGATTTCTTATTGTGGATATGGGGACTGGGAGTCTGTCTTGTGTTTGTGTTGGCATTGTTTGCGCGTAAACGGTTGAAGAAAATCTCTGTTACATTTTAGTTTTTCTTTTGAGTATTATACGCCCCCCTTCACCTTTTCTCTGTCTCTTCGATGAATAAGGAGTTTGCGGGTGAAGAGTAACAATTTCACCATCTCTTCACTTGTAGCGAGTAGTTTCAAAAATAGTTTCAAGGCTTGAAACAATCTGTTTCACACCGAGAAACACTTCGTTTCGCTACTTGAAACAAAGTGTTTCCCGCCTTGAAACTTTTAGTTTCAAACAAGGTTGAAACTAATTACGAAATAGCTTTACTAATTTTACTCAATGGTGGAATCTGGAGGCTGCAATTTGATTTGATTCACGATGAAGAGCAGGTGAAGGGGCGGCTATTCACCTACAAACTGCTTGTTTATCGGCCATACAGAAGAAAAGTGAAGGAGGTGGAAGAATTGGACGTATTATAGAGAAAGAGCATTGAATGATTCAAAACTGTATAAATCTGAACTCTTCTTTTTTGTTGGTATCGTAAAAGATTACTATTCAGCAAACTTTTGTAACTTCGGTATGTTTTTCAGGAAAGTATTAAGATATAATATCTGGTAGATAAGTCATTAATATACCTCCAAACGTGGCGTCGATGCACGCATTTTGATTTCCGCATCCAACACGATTGAATGATTGGGAGATGCCGGATCTTTGATTTTCTCTAAAATAAGTTCGGCAGCTTTTTTCCCCATCTGGTACAAAGGCGGTTCTACTGTAGTCAATTTGGGATAGACTATGTTGGAAAGTTCAGTTCCTGAAAAACTGGCTACGGCGATTTCTTCGGGTATTTTTTTTCCAAGTTCCCTCAATCTGTTCATGGCTCCAATAGCCAATGTTTCCGTAAAAGCGAAAATAGCATTGAAAGGAATATTTCTTTCCACTAATATATCCGCTGCTTTTTTCCCTTCCTCAAAAGTCATACCGGTTTTTATCAGCATATTATTCTTATCAAAAGGAATCCCGAATTTAGCCAAAGCGTCTTTGTATCCTCTGACACGTTCTATGGAGTTGTAAATATCGTCCGGTCCCTGTATATGAACAATCTGTTTGCGTCCGCTTCGGATCAGACTTTCTACGAGAAAGAATGACTTCATATAATCGTCCACTATTACCTGCGGAACTTCAAGTCCATAGGGAATACGATCATAGAACACCATAGGCATTCCCGCTTGCTGTAAACGAGCATATTCCTCCTTATTCCTTTTATAACTGCAAAGGCAGATGATGATGCCATCCACCATGAATCCTTCCATCAGTTGCAGGTTCTCTTTTTCTTTTTCCGGATCTCCTCCGGACTCTGCAATAATCACCTTTATATTTTTGGTGTGAAGCACTTCTTGTATTCCGTTTATTACTCGTGAAGCAAACGGTGTAACCATTTCAGGAACGATCACTCCCACGGTATTAGTATGTCCGTATTTAAGGTTGATTGCTACAGGGTTTGGTCTATATCCCAATCTTTTAGCCGCTTCTATCACCTTTTCTTTCGTTTCTTTACGGATATTCTTGTCATCTCCTAATGCACGAGATACTGTGGAGACGGATATTGACAAATGTCGAGCGATGTCTTTTATGGTTATATACTTCATGCTGAATGATGGTTTAAATCAAAGCAAAGATATTGATTTCAAACAATAAATCCTAATATTGGAGTAAAATACGAATCCCATTTGCTTTTGTGTAATGCTTTTGTAACGTTTGCAGATTTTGGGAACGTTCCCGCAATCGTTTGTAGGCAAAAGAGTTAGGAAAAAACTTTTTTTCAAGCTCTTGTTCTTTATCTTTGTTACATCAACATGATGTCGAACTAAAGAAAAAGAACTATGAAAACACACCTCTTTTGGTTCTTCGTCAAATTTGGTGGTAATCTCTTTTTTATTTCAACTGTCTT
>NZ_QVLZ01000045.1:0-55125 GCF_003435205.1 Bacteroides sp. AF32-8BH
TCGTGCCTGATAGGGATAGTAGAAATAATAGTGTTCGTCCAACAGCCCGCCTGTGAGCGGTGTCGGACTTTCAGTTTTCCATACGAGACCGCCCGTGTCGGCATCCCTCTCGGCTGTCAGTTTCACGTTGGAATAGACTGTTTGAGTGCCCCGCACCACGTATAGGCCGCAGGCCCCGCCTTCGGAAAACTTGGTTTGGCAGCCATTCTCCACAGTACGGGTGGTTTTGCGAACAGCCGACGTATATCCACCATCGGTAACGGAGAAAGTAAGTTGCTGCGCCTTGTCTTGGTTGCCCGGGAGCTCTTCTTGCGTACAGGCGGCAAGCGATAGGAGCACCGCCGCCGGAATCGAATGTAGAATGCTTTGCTACAGTTTCTTTCTTTTTAATGTGATTAAAAAGCGCACACGGCACGCACATTGAGTGCGCCGTCCTTTTCGCTGAGCTGTGCGAAGGCATTGTAGAAATACACGCTAAAAGCGCCATTCTTATTACTGGGGCTCTCCGAAGAAGACCAGAAACGTTTATGGTTATTGCGCGGTGACAATGCGTCACCGCCAACGGCGGAGATGGAGACTTCGACTATATCCCTCGTCTCTGTGTTGTCCCGTGTGTACGCAATATTATCGACATCCTTATAACATAGCATGTGCAGTTCCTTTACCGACGGCAAGAACCATCCGGGGCTGTTTGCCGGGGCTGGATTATTTGCGATAAATGTTTTCAGGACCTCAGCAGGATTGACCAAGGCATCGGTTTTGCCGTTTGTCTTGCAATATCCGTTATACGCCCACAGCACTTTCGTGTTCTGGTAACCGAGTATCCTGTTTATGTTGCCGGTCGCATCGAAACCAGTGGCAATGTTTACGTACTCATCCTTATCGACAGGATTGAAATCTGTTCCTCTTTGAAAATCCGCCACCCAGTCGTTAACGTTTTGCCACGAGACGTTGCCCGGAGCATCTTTAATCGACACGGCAAGGCCATGGGTGCAATTGGGATGTTCTTTCACCATAATCTTGTCGAAATCCAGAGACGCCGGCGTGATCCGTCCTTCAGGATTGGTCTCTGCCGGTGTCCAGAAGACGATGGCCGCCACGCTTGCCTTCTGCTCCTCGGTCAGGGTAGTACCCTTAGGCAGCAGGTTGCCGTCGGCGAGCAGGTAATCTCCCCGTTGCATCGTGTAGTCCTTTACAGTTGTCACCGCGCCGTCCACCTTGTATCTCTTGTAACTGCCGGTAGAAAGGCCGGACGGGGTTATGGTGAACTCCTTGCTTCCCTCGTCATAATGTCCTTCGATAGTCGGTGCGGGAGTCGCGTGATTCACCAAGTAGCGGTATGTACCATCGTTCACGCGCAGCGGCTGGGCAATGCCAGAGAATGTAGTGGCGGGTGACACGGCGTAATCAGGAATCCTCTCGTCGGTAAACTTGTATTTAACGGTATTCGGCATCTCGATGACGGCCAATGCCATACGATGGTTCATGGTGAAAGAGAGGTGGAGGGTGTTGTCTTCCCCTGTCGTTGCGGAGCCTTCGGCAGTCATCAAGTCGGAGGCGGTATATGCCGCATGAGTACTTTGGTCGTCCTGAGGCTGCCAAGCGGAAACCAACGGGGCGAAGAATTCCGTGTCGGTCAAGGCTGAGCCTGTGGGAGTGGCAGTCTTTCCGCTCATATCCGTTTAGTAGGGATAGTAGAGGTAGTAGTGCTCATCCGACAATCCCCCCACAAGTGTCGTGTTGTCCTTGGACTTCCACACGAGGTCGCCCGTGGCGGCATCCCTCTCTGCGGTCAGTTTCACGTTGGAATAGAGGGTTTGAGTGCCGCGCGTCACGTATCGCCGTCAGGCATGTTTTTCCTGCCGCTATGAACAACGGCGGGGGTATATGGTTATCCGGATGTTGCCGATGGAAAAAATCGGCTGGAAGAAGAAATAAATTTCTCGCAACGTTTCACAACAGCTTTGACCTGATGCTTTTCAACACACGCCACACCGTCATGCCTGAGAGCTTTATTCTCTTCCTAAGCAGATAGTTGGCAATCCGTTGCGCTCCCCATCTTCTTGTCTCACGCACAGATTAAGGATAATGGTTTCAATTTCAGGTGTTATCTTCATATTGGCAAGTCTTGATGAACGTTTAGACTTATCGGACAATTCCGACTTGCCTTGTTCTTTCTCGCAATTTATCCAACGGTATAACGTGGAACGGGTAATCCCGCACCGAAGGGCAGTTTTTGTCACAGAACCCGTTTCGACGTATAGCTCAAGCCATTTTTGGCGCATCCGTATATCTTCTTTCATGCTACGAAGATACGGATTAAGATTTGCCAACGAAAAGAAAAAGTGTAGCGTATCTATTGATACTTTGCAATTAAATACTACTCCGCTTTTCAGCCATCTCCTTAATACCAGCCTGTCAATCTACACATTGTTGAGAAGCCATTCATGATTAATATGATCAAAACAACCCTTAATGTCACCTTCCAGTATCCATTGTGGTAAACAGTCTCTACTCAACCATCTATGAAGTGCGTCTATTGCATCCGCAGTACTTCTAAACTTTCTGAACCCATATGAGTTCGCATCCGCTTCACTTTCAGTTATAAGTTCTAAAGCCATAAGATATATCCTGCACGGCTCTGTCCTTCATGGTTGGTATTCCCAAAGATCTTGTCTTGCCATTTGCTTTGGCTATGTTGACCTTCCTCAGCGGGAAGGCCTTATATCCTCTCCTTTTCAATAAACATATAGCTTCTATTTTCTTGGCATCAGTGTCCCACTTCATATGGTCAACCCCTGCCGTACGTTTACCTTTATTGGAAGTTACTTTCCTTATCGCCAATGCCTTGGCTTCGTAGGAAGTGGCAAGTAGGTACCGTAAGGCCTTTACCTTGTTGTACCTCTTTTCTTTGTGGGCCTTTGCTATTCGGACCTGCAGTTTTCTCACTTTACGCTCATATTTGGAAGAATCGATATCTTTTCATGTCGTGTTTCGTACGGTTAAAGATGCACACTCGGCTTTTGCCTTGCTCATTTGCAGTTTCTTCATTTTATTAAAGTTCTACAATCGTTTCACAAAGAATTACCCTGCGGAAGTCTGCCTGATTTCGCATGGGGTGATGTTTAAACCTCTATCCTCCGCATTACACAGAATCATTCACTTTCTCCGCAATCCTTTACCCGCACCACATTCGGCTTTTCTTGCAATTGGCTTACCTGCCTGACATAGACAGGAGAAATACGGGTTTACCAAGTTCCGTACAAGTAACTGACGCCCGACTTAGAGCCCGCCCCTCCACCGCCAGTATGATGTCCGTGTAGCCTTACATTCCCAAAAGACTATCCTGACTACCCACCTTTTGGCTATAGCTTATAAATATCCGTAAGCTATTTCTTTATTACGATGGTGTAGCGATTCACATATGTTACTCATATCAGTCAGCCTAACAGCCTATACATTGGATATTTCTGTAAAGGACTGCATTGTCAAGAGGGCTTCGCACTAAACCATGACTGGTAAAGCACGCCTCTTTAGACTATTATTGACAGAACAATAGGTTCAGGCACAGTGCTGAACAATTACTTGTACGACTTCTTGTCGCACGGAATACCTAAAGATACAAAAAGGCCAACTAATTCGCAATAATTTGGCTATGAATTAGTTGGCTAATTTTATATTATTTAACAAATACCCCTATTCAGTTCGATTAATGGAGCTGAACTATAAATTTGGACGTTTGCCTTCTTATACAAGATTGACATTCATTGTTTCCGCTATTGTTTTGTTTTCAATCAGCATTCAACTGTATCAACATGAACAGTCGTTTGAAAACTTGAAACTCATTTTCCAAAAACATAAATAATCAACAGATTATTAAAGGTAATCAGTTGGACTATACATTATCTCAGAAAATATATCTATTTGACCTTCATTATATCTTTCAACAGTCCCAACGGCTCATCTGTAGTGATAAAGTCGACTTTATCCCAAAAGTATTGCATGTCCTCTTTTTTATTAACCGTCCATACATTCACTTTTAGCCCCAAGGCATGGCAACTTTCAATCCAATCGGTATAACGGTAAAATTCAGAGAAGTGATAATCCGGTCCGGCACTACCCAATTCTTTCAGTTGTTGTGGAGATAAGTCCCCTTTCAGATAATATACAGGAGTGCTTGTGGGAGCCTGACGGATCAGTTCCTTTAATGCGTGAGACGAAAAGGTGATATATATCATCCGGGGTTCGAGTCCCATCTTCTTTATCATCGAAACGATCTCTTCAACAGCTTTTATCTCCCGTTCGGGTTTACTATGAGCTTTCAACTCCAGCACCAGCTTCAAAGATGTTTTCCGCTTAGCTGTTTCCAGAAGCTCTTTTAAGGAGGGTACGCATTCTCCATTCGCTAACCATAACCCGGTTAATTCCTTCAGAGTGGACTCTTCAACCTTATGCCCTTGAATAATCCCATCATGGCTAACCACCAAACCATTATCTTTTGTCAGCCAGACATCAAACTCCGAACCATAACATCCTATAGAATCCGCTTTCAACAAAGATGTAATGCTATTCTGTGCTGATCCTTGGGTTTTCCAGAAACCACGATGGGCAATCACCCGTGTTTGTGCCGAAGTATTGGCAATCATAAACATAATTGCCAATAAACACATTACCTTTTTCATTTTGTCCTTTCCTCTAATTGTTAGTTATATAAGAGCTGATTCTCTAGTATCCCGGATTCTGCACTAGATTGGGATTTACTTCTATCTGATCTTGTGGAATAGCAAGCCAATAGTTCTTGGGAGCGGTAAAATTACGAACGCCGGTTTCTTTCATGTCCGTAAGTTTATAAAAACTATCAGCGGTTTTTCCGGATAATGTCCAGGATTTCTGATAACGCATCATTTCAGTATGGGCAATTTTCCAACGGCGCATATCATGGAAACGTCTGCCTTCCATAGCCAATTCAATGGAGCGTTCATCATGTAATATTTCGCGCAACTTCTCTCCTGAAGGAATACCACCGGCTTTTGCCCATGAATCTGCAAAGGTAGGTAATCCGCAACGTTCACGTACTTTATTCAAATAGGACAGACTGGCAGTACTCAGTGTGCCGCTATATTCGAAATCCGCTTCTGCATAACTCAGATAGAGTTCGGCCAGACGCATATAAGGAAAGCACCAACGGTTGTAGGTTATTTGATCGGTAGTCCTATTATAGGTATCATATTTAGACACCCATTTCTGACAATAATAACCGTTGTCCGTTTGATACTCATCCTTGGCATTGCCATTATTCTGCTGCATTTCACCACGTCTGCATTTGAGCACTATTGTCTTTCCCTGCACGTCATAATTTCCACGATCAAAGCCAATAGAGGCATAAAAGCGCGGATCACGATTCCTGTGAAAACGTACCGTACTATCACCTGGTGCAATGGAATACGGATCAAGCTTCTTAGTCTCGGGGTCATCTGCCCAAGGTAGACCGTTCTTGGTATAATACCTACTCACACAATCCCACGTCGGGAATAAGGACCCTCTAAAACCTTTGGTCGAATAACTTGTAAATTCAACACGAGGAGCCATATTCTTGATACAGTAGGAAATAGTTCCCTGTTCAGCAAAGCCAAACAGGACTTCATTCCAGTTAAATCCGCTACCACTGATCCCATCACCGACAAAGGCTTCATGATAGTTTTTCTTCCCTTGCTCCAAGTCATTGGTCGAATTTCCATAAAGTTTGTAACCGTTCTCTTCGCAAAGGTCTATGGCCTCTTTGGCAGCATCCATCGCTCTCTTCCACTTTTCCCGGTCATAAGTCTGGTTAATCAGAAAAGTGCCGTCGGGGTTTTTAAAGTCGGAATAAAACTCACTATTCCCATTGACTAACGGCGAGGCGGCATAAAGCAACAGCCGAGCCTTGAAAGCCAAGGCAGCAGAAGAGGTAGCCCTGTTTCTCTTACTTGAATCCCATACGCCAGGAAGTAATCTAGCTGCTTCCGAATATTTATTGGCAATGAAATCGACACATGTATCATAAGGAGAACGGGAGGTCATCATCTCGGCCGGAGAACTTTCCATTGGTATTTCCTTGTCAATAATAACTATCGGTCCATAGTACTCCAGCATGATCTGATGATAATACCCGATCAAAAACAGCGCTTCACCTTTCCACCAGCTCAGGTTTTCGGGGGTAATGTCCGATACCCTATCCAGATTATTAAGCACATTATAGCAATTGCGGATACTTTCCCATACTGCTTTCTTCACAGCACCCTGCGGATAAGATTTTGCTGTATTGCTCCATAATGAGTAATAAGTCGTTGTTGGGGATGGAAATAGTTAGGGATATTCGCGTAGCAAGACAGTACCATTCCTTCAGCCTGATATTGTGTCCGGTAGATATCATCCACGGTAGCAGTACCTTGCGGAACCACATCAAGAAAATCACATGATGCCATCATTAAACAGCCGATTGCCGACAGGCATAACTTTGTATATATATTTTTCATAACTTATTCTGTTCTTAATTAATAATGAAACTGAATCCCGATCTTGGCCGTGCGCTGTAGCGGATATTTCAAACCATTCCCACTTCCCATTTCAGGATCCCAGGTACTGAACGGAGAGAATGTCAGCAAATTAGTACCTGCTGCATACACACGCAGCCACGGGAAGAAGGAATAGCCCAGTTCGGCATTCTTCAGGCGCAGGAAAGCTGCGTTACGTAGGTAATAAGTGCTGGTTTGCGCATTGTTCGTGATAAATTCGGGTGATAATCGGGGATAGGCGGCACCGGCTACGTCCGACAATTGCAGACGAACATTATTTAAGTGGAGATGAAGTATGCCGAATGCTCCATGTTTCCAAGCGTACATTACAAACACTACGGGATGAAAAGGCAATACCTTATACCTCAATTACTGCCACCGGAGGTAAACTGCTCTATCCGGAAAGCGGGTTATACGAGGTACTCAAAAAGAACTATAAAGATTTCAGGCGTTACTTGAAATAGCAATCTGCCGGAATATGAATATGAAAAACACCCTCCATTATGGCCGAAGGGTGTTTTTTTAATTTATTTCTAATCGGCCAAGCGATATACAGAACCAATTTTGTCACACATCCTATCCGTATCTTCCCCAACCTTCGGATTGATCAGTTCAGCATAGACCTGTGTGGACAGAATCGATTTGTGTCCTAATACTTTTTGCAAGGTCTCTAACGGCATGCCTTTCAATATAGCCAAAACTGCAAAGGTATGTCTTCCAATATGAGGAGTGATATTTATATTGCAATTACACTTTTTCCCTAAAATCTTAAAACTACTTTTCATGGTTTCATAATCACCAACGGGGAAAACGCAATCAGGAGAATCCTTCTTTTTGTTATCACCCTTATATTTTTCTACAAGTTCAATTGCTATGGGCAATAATTTCACGACGTATGCTACACCTGTTTTTGTACGGTTTCCCATGAGCCATGTGCCACCGTCAGAATCTGTATGGATATTCTTATAGGTAATTGCTTTCAAATCTGCGAAGGCGAGACCTGTGAAGCACATGAAAAGAAGCATGTCACGCATAGCTTGCTGACGTTTATACCTCAATTCTATATGTATAAGTCTTTGCAATTCTTCTTCGGAAAGGAATGAACGTCTTTTATATCCCGGCTTACATCCAAAACTGGTGAAAGGATGAACTTTTATCAAACCTTTCTCTTGAGCGACATACATTAACCATTTCATGGTATTGACACGTCCAAATGCTGTAGAACTGGCCGAGCCGCATGTACCTAACATCCAATTATAATAATCTTCAATAAAATTTTTATCGAGTTCATCAAGTGTAATGTCCTCAACATGCTTTTTATCCTTCAAGAAAAGCAGTGTGCTCTTATAATCAGCAACTAAACCAAGATATGTACTTTTTGCTTTTTCCTTGCCTACTTTCTCCTTATATGATTCAAGTTGTTCCCTGAAAAGTGCCATAAGGGTGTGGGAATCCTCTTTAAAACCGACATAGCGGCTATAGACTTTCTTGGCTGTGACAAAACTATCATGATCGCAAATGTATTGATAATGCTTGGCTATTTGAGCTTTGGCATTATCAAGTTCTTGGTTTAACATTCTGGCTTCTTCGGATTTCCCTTTAGCCCGGTTAGCTTTGGCATCCCATAAGGAAATAGACACTTCTTTTTTACAGCTAAAACAAGCTGTGGTCTTGTTGATGGTTATACGTCCCATTACAGGCACTTTACCATTCTTAATCGATTGATTTTTAGTGTAAAACAACACTCTGAATGTACTTCTCATAACTCAACTTTTTTAGTTACAAATTTAATTACTATTGAGCTATTTGATGTTATGAAAAATAATGCAATATATTGAAAATTAATGTGTTACATCCGATTAGTAGGCAAATTGGGAGAGGTAACAGATAAGTAACATAACTCACTCCCAAATATGCTCTATTTAGCTTTATTCACCACATCTGACTAAAACATTAGTTTTATAACTATTTGAATTTTAATTGGTTTGCACTATCTTTGCGCATCTTTAAAAAACACTTTGTTTCAAATAATGAAACATTTCGTTTCTCGGTGCGAAACACTTTGTCCCAAGTAATGAAATAAAGTGGAACTGCCGTCAACCGAAAATTCTCCAGTAAGTAATTATTAAACAAGGTGTGAGGGTAAAGACATCGCAAACTTATTAGAGATATCTACACCTGTTTGTTTACGGGCACTCTTGATATAGAAAAACTCCTCCGTAGGCAGGTACTGCCTGAAATGCTTCTTCCTGGTGAATCAACTTTGCATAAATCTGTGCGCAAATCAATACGCCGCCATGAGCAAATACTACTATATTTTCAGCCTCCTTTTGTTTGATTTCGTCTAAAAATGCGGCTACTCGTCTATATTGGTCGGCAAACGATTCTCCATTGGTTGCTTTTACATTCATGTAGTCGTCATACCAGCATTGGAGATTCGGGTCTTTGATTTTATTAAAATACTGCATTTCCCAATCTCCGAAATTAAGTTCCAGTATTCTTGGGTCACGGATGGCATCTCCGAATCCGCAATACTGTGCCAGACGGGTGCATCTGGATAGAGGACTGGTGTAAGCCATATCAAAGTGAATGGATTCGATTTTAGCTTTGGTTACGGCTGCTTCTATCTCAAATGTAGGACGTAAAGGAACGTCTGACTGACCGTAACAAAGACCTTTAGGAACGTCGACAGAGGTATGTCTGATTAGATAAATATTCATAGGTTTACTTATTTTATATAGATAGACATCACTGCTCCCAGCCAGAAACTCATTTCGCTTAAGAGAAATAATGCACCGCAACAATCTCCGGTATATCCGTTCAGACGTCGTTTCATCATCCGGCAGATAAAGAAGAATACCAGAATGGGAAATATACATACGGGCCAGTAGCTTGGAGGAAGTAATAGGAGAGGTAGTATTCCACCCATCGCAGACATTACGATCTCCCCAAAACTCATTCTTGTATATACTGTTCCGGATTTGCTATCTTCTTCTTTCCGTGCATAGGGCAGGTAATTGATGATATTGGAAGAAATGAATTTACTCCAGGTATCTCCGCTTAGTAATAAGAAAGGAGTAACTGCTAAGGGAAGTGCGACCAGTAGATTGTAAGCAAATAAATAATAGATGATTAATCCCAAAACTCCATAGCTTCCGATATGGGAATCTTTCATGATGCGTAATGTGCTTTCTCTGTTCGTCCCACCTCCGAATCCATCGAAGAAATCGGCCAATCCATCCTCATGCAATGCTCCTGTGATAAGTAAACGTGAAGTCAGTGCCAGGATTACGGCTACTCCGTGAGGTAGAATAGTACTGGCTCCCCAGAAAATCAATGCCATCATTCCCCCGGTCAGCCAGCCACTGAAACTCCAATAATTGACAACGTGTTTGAAACACTCCTGCGGAACTTCTTTTATTTTCCAGAAAGGCAATCGTGTAAAGAATATGAGGGCGGCAAGTATCTGGTTCATTTTAGAAATATTTAGTGATGGAAGCATGAGCAAATGAATCCATTTCATTCAGCATTTTCACAGCGGAATCCACAATGGGATAGGCACAAACGGAACCGCTTCCTTCTCCAAGTCTTAATCCGAGATTGAGTAGGGGACGTGCTCCGAGATAATCCAATAATAGCTTATGTCCGCTCTCGTCTCCCTGATGACCGAATATGGCGTAGCTCATCACTTCCGGATAAAGGCGTGAAGCGGCAAGAATACAATTGGTCATTATAAATCCATCAATTAAAATAACCATTCCCAGTTCTGCAGCTTTGAGCATTGCTCCTACGGCCATTACCATTTCGTAACCTCCGAAACGGCAGAGGATTTCTTCTGCGGAATGCTCTCCCGGATATTGTTCGAGAGATCTTTTCAGAACTTCGTATTTGTGGTTTATTCCCTGGTGATTGAGTCCGCTTCCTGCACCTACACATTGATCTAATGGGATTCCGGTGAAGCAAGTCATCCATAGAGAAGAGGACGAAGTATTTCCGATTCCCATTTCACCGAAGCTAATGATATTGCAGCCTTCCTGGTGAGAAGTGTCTACACATTGGACACCATGCTCCAGGCAAAGTTCCATCTCTTCAGGTGTCATGGCTGCTTCATGAAGGAAATTGCGTGTTCCTCTTCCG
Organism: Bacteroides sp. AF32-8BH; assembly: GCF_003435205.1. Classification (NCBI taxonomy): domain Bacteria; kingdom Pseudomonadati; phylum Bacteroidota; class Bacteroidia; order Bacteroidales; family Bacteroidaceae; genus Bacteroides; species Bacteroides sp. AF32-8BH. Next base: position 10,692 of record NZ_QVLZ01000045.1, read on the forward strand.
ACTTTCATATTAATGATACCTTTTTCATAAGGTAAATCATAATCGACTCCTGCGTCTACAATTTTAAGAGTGAAACCGTGCTGTCGGCACAGGAAGTTGATCCCTGCTCCCCCATGAAGAAAGTTGCTGATTTGTTGCCAGGTTACTTCTTTAGGAGATGGGCTGACTTTTTCTTCTACGATGCCATGATCTGCGGCAAAGATTATATTTTGAGGATGAGTTAATCGTGGAGAAAGGGATTGTTGGATCAGTCCGATTTGCAAAGCAATTTCTTCCAGTCTTCCAAGCGATCCTTTAGGCTTGGTCAGATTATTGATTTTGTCAATCAGAGCTTCTTTGATAGCTTCATCCGGCTTTTGAATATGAAACGTTTTCATGTTTATTTTATTTTTACGGGAATACCACTTGCCATGAGATATACATCGTCGGCATGCGATGCGATATATTGATTGGTCCAACCTTGCAAGTCTGTGAATTTACGTTGCAGTTTGTTCTCGGAAACTCCCCCCCAACCAATCTCATTAGTTACAAATATGAAAGTGGCATCCTGCTGGGTAAATTTGTCGAATTCTTTTTTAACAGCTTCCAATGAGGAGGCAACGTTAGAATCAAACTCCATAAAGAAGTTAGTGCACCAAAGAGTTACACAATCTATCACTACGACTCTGCCCGCTACATTGTGACGGCTCAATTCTTTTTCTTCTTCTATATTGGTCCATTCAGGACCGCGGTTCTTTTGATGGCGTTCCACCCTTTTTCTGAATTCTTCGTCCCATATCTTGGCAGTGGCCAAGTAAACCGGTGACGTAGTAAGTTCATGCGCTTTTTTCCGCAAACGAACTTTTACCGGATCGTTGTCCTCCTGTGATTAGTATAATCCTTTTCATTAAGTTGCTGATTGAATAATGGATGGACAAAGGTATAAAAAATAACTCTGGGATTAACCGTTTTACGTAAAAGTTATTAACTTTGTCCCGATTTGTTTTAGATCAACATAAATATCAGACTTAACTACTATTAGATATGAACGCTTGTAAGTTAGTGGGATTGCTTTTGCTGCTACTTTGGGGACATACTGCTCTGTATGCTCAACAAGTGAGAACTGTGCGAGGAAGAGTGCAGACAGTGGAAGCCGGCAGTAATGAGAAGCGGGTATTACCATCTGCCAGCATTGTTATTTTGGCGAAAAGCGATTCTGCCTTTATCAAGGGAATAACAAGTGATAAGAATGGGCGTTTCATTCTTAATTATCAACCGCAGAAGAAAAAGAAATACCTGTTGAAGGTCTCTTTTATGGGAATGCAATCTGTATACCGGGCACTGGAAGACTCTGTATCGGTGAATATCGGTACAGTGGTATTGAAAGATGATGATATTCAGATTAGTGAAGTGACGATAACGGGAAAATTGCAGGAAGTAGTGATGGAGGGAGATACTACGGTTATCAACGCTGCCGCTTTTAAAACTCGTGAAGGAGCTTATCTGGAAGATTTAGTGAAGCGTGTTCCCGGATTGGTATATAATAAGAAAGATAATTCGTTGACATACAACGGACAGCCCATCAGTGAAATCAATGTAAATGGCGAAGCTTTTTTCTCCGGAGATAAAAAGACGGCACTCGAAAATCTTCCGGCAGACCTGATTAGTAAGTTGAAAGTATATGATAAGAAATCGAAAGAAGAGGAGTTCACCGGAATTAGTTCAGGAGAAAAGAAATATGTACTCGACTTGCAGACTAAGGATGAATTGAATAAAACCTGGCTGACAAATGCAACGGTAGGATACGGGAATAACCAGAAGAAGGATTTCGAGGGGCAAGTGAATTATTTTAGTAAAGACGGAGATAATCTTTCTTTTATCGCACAGTCTACCAACAGATACCAGAATAGTACGTACAAGGATAATATCAACAATTCGGTAGGAATGAATATGACTCATAAATTCGGTAAGAAATTCTCCCTGACCGGAAGTGTGAACTATAATTTGAACCGGAACGGAAATCTTTCTTCCATTTATCAGGAACAGTATTTGCCGGCAGGTAATCAATACTCTGCGTCTACTAACGAAAGTAACTCTAAGGGGCGGTCGATTAGTTCTAACTTCATGGGAAGCTGGGAAGTAGATAAACGTACACGTATACATTTTACCGGTAATTTAGGAATCTCTCCTAATAGGAATGAAAACAGTAGCCAGAATGCATCTTTTGATGCTCCTCCCGGCATAAGTCATGAGAGCTTGTTTGATGACTTTGAATCTATTCCCCGGGATATAAAAGTGAATCGTAGTGAGAACCGGTCGCGTTCGGAGAATCAGTCGAACCGTTATAGCTGGATGATGAGTATTATGAGACGTCTGAATGAAAAAGGTACAACGCTGGCATTGAATATCCTGAACTCGGATTCGTGGGGAGATAATGAAAGTTTTTCGCTTTCTAAAACTACTTATTTCCGTCTTGAAGATAAATTGGGAAATGATTCGGTGCTTTTTCGTAACCAGTATTTGAAGTCGCCTCAAAAAAATAATTCATGGAGAGTCGGGATTACCTTTGCCCAGCCTATTGGTAAGAAGATGCATTTCCGGGTAGCATATAACTGGGATACTAACTATGAGCGTGATAATCGTGATACGTATGAATTATCTTCTCTGACGAAGTCGGAAGTCTTTGGTGAACTACCTCCCGACTATGAAGCAGGGTATGTGGATAGTTTGAGTAATCGGAGTCATAGTCGTACGAATGGCCATAATCTGGATGTGGGGCTTAATTACTCTGATGATACCTGGATGTTTAATGCCTCATTAGGGATGACTCCGCAAAAACGTGCCATTGAACGGAAAATGGGAAAGCTCTATGCGGACACTACCATGCATACTATCGACTTTCAGCCTATGATATGGGTGAATTGGAAAAAGAAAGAGGCCCGGATCACTTTCAATTATAGCGGTAGAACCCGGCAACCCTCCTTATCAGATTTAATGCCGCTGACGGATAACAGTAATCCGTTGTATATCACCCGGGGAAATCCGGATTTGAAACAGATGTTTTCTCATAGTGTCCGTGTGAGCTTTCAACATTCAAAAAAAGGTATATCTGCGAATATCGGCGGGCAGATGGAACAAAACAGTGTGACGCAGGTAGTGCTATATGATGCAAAAACCGGCGGACGTGAGACATCTCCTATTAATATTAACGGAAACTGGAATGTATATGGAAGTGCCAACTGGTGGAAGCGTCTGGGACATTTTTCCTTGCGGTTGGATATGAACGGTAATCATAGCAATCGTGTCAGTATGATTAATGAAGACAAGAGCCTCGAACCGAAGAAAAGTACGACACGTGATACCGGATTGGGGTGTGACGCGAATGTATCTTATCAGCCCACCTGGGGAGGTATTGATTTCTCTACTTCCTGGAATTATCAGTATTCGCTTAATTCTATCAATGATAACGATACCTATACGCGTAATTATAGTTTTCGTCTTGAGGGGTACGTTGATCTTCCTTTTGGCTTGCAATTACGGACTGACGGGGCTTATTCTTTCCGTAATGGTACGAATATCCGTAAAGGCGAAGATGACCAGATGTTGTGGAATGCAAGTGCCAGCTGGCGGTTCTTGAAAAAGAAAGAAGCGGAACTGTCTGCTTATTGGGCGGATATTCTCGGAAAGAGGAAAAGTTTCGGCCGTACGACTTCTTCTGATGGTTTTTATGAGTTCCGTAACCAGGAAATAAAAGGATATTTCATAGTCACTTTCAAATATAACTTTCGTTTGATGATGTGATTTTTAGAAAAAAGTCGTATGTTTGCTACAGAACCATAAAACAAAATGTACTATGAGCGGTAATTATGTTATCAATATCGGCCGTCAGTTAGGTAGCGGCGGAAAAGAAATAGGAGAGAAGTTGGCAGCCCGTTTGGGAATCAACTTCTACGACAAGGAACTGATTAATCTGGCTTCGGAGGAAAGTGGATTGTGTAAGGAGTTTTTTGAAAAGGCTGATGAAAAAGCCTCGCAGGGTATTATTGGCGGACTGTTCGGTATGCGTTTCCCTTTTATCAGTGAGGGAGCTATGCCATGTAACAACTGCTTGAGCAATGATGCCTTGTTCAAAGTACAGAGTGATGTGATCCGTCATCTGGCAGCAGAAAGATCTTGTGTCTTTGTCGGACGTTGCGCAGATTATATTCTGAGAGAGCATCCTCGTTGCGCTAATGTTTTTATTTCAGCCTCTAAAGAAGATCGCATAGCGCGGTTGTGTGGCATGCATCATATTGATGCGGAAGCTGCAGAAGAAATGATCGAAAAAGCGGATAAGAGACGTTCGGAATACTATAATTATTATAGCTATAAAACGTGGGGAGCAGCAGCTACTTATCATTTGTGCATCGATTCTTCTTCTTTGGGAATTGAAGAGACAGTGCGGTTCATTGAAGAATTTGTAGTAAAGAAACTGCAGCTTGTATGACAGGATAGAAAAGCAGATTGAAAAAATAAATAAAGCCGGCGTATTCCATTTGGATATAGCCGGCTTTATTGTTTATATGCTAAACTTGATTTACATCATTGCTAATAATATCATCTGTCCCGTCAGAATACGGAGGAACATCGATAACGGATAAACTGTAGAGTATCCCACTGCCGGAGCATCTCCGGAGGTTGTTTGATTGGCATAAGCCAATGCCGGTGGGTCGGTATTACTACCGGCTATCAATCCCATCAGGGTGAAGTAGTTTACCTTATAATATAATCTTGCGATGGTGCCGATGATAAGTAGCGGGATAACGGTGATAAGGAAACCGGAACCTACGTATAGTAATCCGTCTCCCTCGACTACCGTTTGCACGAAATTGGCACCGGCATCTATACCGACACTGGCAAGGAAGAGAACGATACCGATTTCACGAAGCATCAGGTTGGCACTCATGGTTGTATAAGTCACTAAATGCAGCTTATGACCGAAACGGCCGATAAGAATTGCCACTACCAGCGGTCCGCCTGCCAAACCTAATTTTAAAGGAGTCGGCATACCTGGGAATGCAATCGGAAGACTACCCAGAAGGATACCTAAGAAGATACCAACGAAGATCGTAACAATGTTCGGTGTATCCAAGCGTTTTAACTGATTACCCAGTACACCGGCAACACGTTCCACTGCATCTTGCTGTCCTACCACCATAACGCGGTCACCTACCTGAAGTATCAGATTCGGATCGGCAAACAGGTCCATACCGGAACGGTTGATACGAGTGACATTGACCCCATACATACTACGGAAGTGCATAGAACCTAATGTTTTACCATTGATTTCCGGTTTGGTAACCAGAATACGACGGGAAACCATTGGGAGGTCTTGTTTTTCCCAGTCGAGCTCCACTTCTTTTCCGATAAATACTACAATTGCAGGAGCGTCTTCTTCCGAGCAGACGATAAATAACTGGTCGCCTATATTAAACACTGTTTCATGGTCGGGAATACTTACATGACCATCATGGCGAATTCGGGAGCAAACGAACTTACGGCCCAGGAAATTCTTGATTTCAATCAGCGTTTTTCCACTAATTGATTCATTGCGAACTTCCAGGCTCATCATGTGAGGTTTGTGGTGTGAATCTCCACTTTGGATTTTCAGGCTTTCTTCTTCTTTCGCCATATTGACACGGAAGATGTAACGGATGGCAATGATAGAACCAATGATACCTACCACACCGAGGGGATAAGCACATGCATAACCGAGAGCAATCTGCGGACCGGTATAATGCAACTGATTCAGAGCCTCATTGGCAGCACCAAGTCCCGGAGTATTTGTCACTGCTCCGTAAAGGATACCTACCATCATCGGCAGTTCTACCCGGCCGTTCCAGAGGTAATAAAGCCCCAGTGCGACAGCAATATTTAACACTACGATGCCTACAGCCAACAGGTTTAATGTCATTCCTCCTTTTTTGAAAGAGGAGAAGAAAGATGGCCCCACCTGAAGACCGATACAGAATACGAACAAGATCAATCCGAATTCACGGATGAAATGTAGGATGTGTGTATCGGCTGTGAAGCCGAAATGTCCCATTAGGATGCCGGCAAACAAAACAAATGTGACGCCCAAAGAAACTCCGAATATCTTTATCTTACCAAGATACACGCCGGCAGCCACTACAAATGCGTAGAGGAGCACGATGTGAGCTACGGAGCTGGGGTCCCATAATAAACTTTGTAACCAATCCATAATATAGCAGTTTTTATAATGTTTTTCTAAAAACGAGTGCAAAATTACTCATAACATTGGAGCTAATCAAATAAAAGAAGAACTAAAAATGAAGAATTTCTATGTAGATTGTATGCACTTGACGAATCGGGGCGTCCTGTGCGAATTTTCCCTAAAAAAGAGATTCGTTTTAACTTATTGGTTATATTTGCAGGTCGAACGACTGACATTTAGAAAGAGATAGATAAAAATAAAGACAATATTAATCTTGTTTTAATTTTAAATAAACTATGGCAGACAAAAAAGAAAAACTCTTCTCAGACTTTTCTCCTGCCTCCACCGAACAATGGATGGAGAAGGTTACAGCCGATTTAAAAGGTGCTGATTTTGAGAAGAAGCTCGTTTGGAAAACAAACGAAGGGTTTAAAGTGAAACCTTTTTACCGGATGGAAGATCTGGAGGATTTAAAAACTACTGATGCACTTCCTGGAGAGTTCCCTTATTTAAGAGGAACTAAAAAAGACAACAATGCATGGTTGGTTCGTCAGGAAATTAGAGTAGAATGTCCGAAAGAAGCCAATGCGAAAGCACTGGATATCCTAAATAAGGGTGTTGACTCACTTTCTTTCCATGTGAAAGCAAAAGAACTTAATGCGGAATATATTGAAACACTGTTAAGTGATATTCAGGCAGAGTGTGTTGAACTGAATTTCTCAACCTGTCAGGGGCATGTGGTTGAGTTGGCTAATCTGCTGGTAGCTTATTTCCAGAAGAAAGATTATGATGTGAAGAAACTGAAAGGTTCTATCAACTATGATTTCTTCAACAAGATGCTGACTCGTGGCAAGGAGAAAGGTGATATGGTACAAACAGCCAAATCTTTGATTGAAGCCATTCAGCCGCTTCCTTTCTATCGTGTGCTGAATGTAAACGCTTTATCATTGAATAATGCAGGCGCTTATATTTCTCAGGAACTGGGTTATGCTCTGGCTTGGGGAAATGAATATATGGGTCAATTGACTGATGCCGGTATTCCTGCTGCCATAGTAGCCAAGAAAATCAAATTTAATTTTGGTATCAGTTCCAATTATTTCCTTGAAATAGCGAAATTCCGTGCGGCACGTTTGCTTTGGGCAAATATTGTAGCTTCTTACAATCCCGAATGTGTGCGTGATTGCGAGAATAAAGGTCCTAACGGAGAATGTCGTTGCGCAGCAAAAATGGCGGTTCATGCCGAAACTTCTACTTTCAATCTTACTTTGTTTGATGCACATGTAAATCTGCTTCGTACACAGACTGAAGCCATGAGTGCTGCATTAGGAGGCGTAGACTCTATGACGGTAACTCCGTTTGATAAGACTTATGAGACTCCGGACGAGTTCTCAGAACGCCTGGCTCGTAACCAACAACTGCTGCTGAAAGAAGAATCTCATTTTGATAAAGTGATCGACCCTGCTGCCGGTTCTTATTATATCGAGAATCTGACTGTGGCTATTGCAAAACAGGCTTGGGAACTCTTCCTTGCTGTAGAAGAAGCAGGTGGCTTCTATGCGGCATTGAAAGCAGGAACTGTTCAGGCTGCTGTGAATGAGAGCAACAAAGCTCGTCATAAAGCAGTTGCACAGCGTCGTGAAGTGCTGTTGGGTACCAACCAATTCCCGAACTTCAATGAAAAGGCTGGCAATAAGCAACCTGTTGAAGGTAAGTGTTGTTGCGGAGGTGACTCTCACACTTGCGAAAAAGAGGTGGATACTCTGGTGTTCGATCGTGCTGCCAGTCAGTTTGAAGCATTGCGTCTCGAAACAGAAGCATCAGGCAAACGTCCGAAAGCGTTCATGTTAACCATTGGTAATCTGGCCATGCGTCAGGCACGTGCTCAATATTCTTGTAACTTCCTGGCTTGTGCCGGTTATGAAGTAATTGATAATCTGGGATTTGAGACAGTAGAAGCAGGAGTAGAGGCAGCTATAGCTGCAAAAGCTGATATTGTTGTTATCTGTTCCAGCGATGATGAATATGCTGAATATGCAATTCCTGCTTTCAAAGCACTGAATGGTCGTGCTATGTTTATCGTTGCCGGTGCTCCGGCTTGTATGGACGACCTGAAAGCTGCAGGTATCGAAAACTTCATCCATGTTCGTGTCAATGTATTGGATACCTTGAAAGAGTTTAACGCTAAACTATTGAAGTAAGATGAGAAAAGATTTTAAAAACATCGATATATATGCCGCATTTCAGCCGACTAATGGTGCTGAATGGCAAAAGGCTAACGGTATCTCCGCTGACTGGAAAACACCGGAACACATTGAAGTGAAGCCTGTTTATACAAAAGAAGACCTCGAAGGAATGGAACACCTTGGCTATGCTGCCGGACTTCCTCCTTATCTGCGCGGTCCGTATTCAGTTATGTACACTCTTCGTCCTTGGACCATCCGCCAGTATGCCGGATTCTCTACCGCCGAAGAATCAAATGCATTTTATCGCCGTAATTTGGCTGCCGGTCAGAAAGGTTTGTCAGTGGCATTCGACTTGGCTACTCACCGCGGTTATGACCCCGATCACGAACGTGTAGTAGGTGACGTAGGTAAAGCCGGTGTATCTATCTGTTCATTGGAAAATATGAAAGTGCTGTTTGATGGTATCCCATTGAACAAGATGTCTGTGTCTATGACAATGAATGGAGCTGTACTTCCGATTATGGCATTCTATATCAATGCCGGTCTGGAACAAGGTGCTAAACTCGAAGAAATGGCCGGTACTATCCAGAATGATATTCTGAAAGAATTCATGGTGCGTAATACTTATATTTATCCGCCTGCATTCTCTATGAAGATTATTTCTGATATTTTCGAATACACTTCGCAGAAGATGCCTAAGTTCAACTCTATCTCTATCTCCGGTTATCACATGCAGGAAGCAGGCGCAACCGCGGATATCGAGTTAGCTTATACATTGGCCGATGGTTTGGAATATCTTCGTGCAGGAACGGCAGCAGGCATTGATATTGATGCATTTGCACCGCGTCTGTCTTTCTTCTGGGCGATTGGAACCAATCACTTTATGGAAATAGCCAAGATGCGTGCTGCACGTATGTTGTGGGCAAAGATTGTGAAACAATTCAATCCGAAGAACCCGAAATCACTGGCGTTGCGTACTCACTCGCAGACTTCCGGCTGGTCACTGACCGAACAGGATCCGTTCAATAACGTAGGACGTACCTGTATTGAGGCTATGGCTGCAGCTTTGGGGCATACTCAATCTTTGCATACCAATGCATTGGATGAGGCTATTGCTCTTCCAACAGATTTTTCTGCACGTATTGCACGTAATACACAGATTTACATTCAGGAAGAAACTTACATCTGCAAGAACGTTGACCCATGGGGTGGTTCTTACTATGTAGAATCTCTGACGAACGAACTGGCACACAAGGCTTGGGAGCATATTCAGGAAATTGAAAAACTGGGTGGTATGGCGAAAGCTATCGAAACAGGTATTCCAAAGATGCGTATCGAAGAAGCTGCTGCACGTACACAGGCTCGTATCGACAGTGGTCAGCAGACAATTGTCGGTGTGAACAAGTATCGTCTGGAAAAAGAAGCTCCGATTGATATTCTTGAAATTGATAATACAGCCGTTCGTCTTGAACAGATTGAAAACCTGAAACGTTTGAAAGATGGACGTAATCAGGCTGAAGTGGACAAAGCATTGGCAGCAATTACCGAATGTGTGAAGACTGGCAAGGGTAACTTGTTGGAATTGGCTGTGGAAGCAGCTCGTGTTCGCGCAACATTGGGTGAAATTTCTTATGCTTGCGAACAGATAGTAGGACGTTATAAAGCAATAATTAGAACGATATCAGGCGTGTATTCATCAGAAAGTAAAAACGATAGCGACTTCAAACGTGCTTGTGAACTGGCCGAGAAGTTCGCGAAGAAAGAGGGGCGTCAACCTCGTATCATGGTTGCAAAGATGGGACAGGACGGTCACGACCGTGGTGCTAAAGTCGTAGCAACCGGTTATGCTGACTGTGGCTTCGATGTGGATATGGGACCGTTGTTCCAGACTCCGGCGGAAGCTGCTCGCGAGGCTGTTGAAAACGACGTTCATGTAGTAGGTGTTTCTTCACTGGCTGCCGGACATAAGACATTGGTTCCGCAAATTATTGAAGAACTGAAGAAACTGGGTCGCGAAGACATTGTAGTGATTGCCGGTGGTGTTATTCCTGCACAAGATTACGATTTCTTGTATAAGGCAGGTGTAGCTGCTATCTTCGGTCCGGGTACTCCGGTAGCGAAAGCTGCTTGTCAGATTCTGGAAATCCTAATGGATGAAGAATAAGGAAAACTTTCTTATTGACAGATTGTATATGCAATAAGTGGGAAACCATGAATTAATAGAAAAAAGGGTCAGTTACTGACCCTTTTTTTGTATCCTATTATTGAAAACTTCCTTTTTGGCGTTTTATAAAAAAGTACCTCAAATTTGATTTATTGAAAAAATATTCATAATATTGTCATCACTTTGTTAACTGTTGACCCGTACCTTTGCGCATAAATTTCTAAACTATGGTAGATTTCATGGATGATAAACAATTATTGGGAGAGCTGAAAAGAGGCAATAATGCAGCTTTTGAGTTTCTGTTCAAGAGTTATTATCCTCGTTTGCGAGGGTATGCTATTCGTTTTATAGAAGATGAAGAAACGGTTCGTGATATTATTCAAGAGTGTTTCTTACGATTTTGGGAACGTCGCGAAATGTTATCTGCCTTCTCACTTACTTCTCTTCTTTTTTCTATGGTCCGCAATGGATGTCTAAATTATCTGAAGCATCGCTCGATTGTTGAAAAGTACCGGGTGGAGTACCTGGCAAAGGTGGATGGGGAAGAAAGACTCTACTATGCAGACTTTATGCAGGATGCAGAACATAAATTATTATACAAGGAATTGCAGGAGCAGATTGCCCTTGTGCTTAATCAGTTGCCGGACAGGTCGCGTGAGATTTTTTTGTTAAGCCGTTTCAGGGGATTGAAGAACAGAGAAATCGCAGAAAAACTACAAATATCTACCACAGCAGTCGAAAAGCATATAGCAAGGGCTTTGCAATATTTCTCCCGGCATTTCAGCGAACGCTATCCGGTGGATCTGTATATAGTGATATTGGCATGGCTGATGATGGAGCAGAAATAATCAATGCACTCTTCGATTATATAAAGAATAAGAAGCAGGAAAGTTTTTTTCTGCTTTTTTTGTTTCAGAGGTTGGGTAAAAGAAATATGGGTTGTTACATCTTATAGAAAGTGAATATAATGAAGCAAGAAGAAAATATCCGTGAATTGGCTATTCAGTATTTTGAAGGACGCATATCAAGAGCTGACGAAAAGAATCTGTTCGAATATATCGAACAGGTGGAAGGTGGCTATGGCAGGTTCCGTCAATGGGAGAGAGAATGGATGAATCACCGGAATACCGATTCGGAGACAGATGCCGAATGGGAAGCTTTGAAGCATAAGATGTATACGCAGGAAGCGATTGTCCCGTTATTGAAAAAGTCGAAACCTGGTATATGGAAGATAGCCCGTATCGCTGCCGTTATAGCATTGATTGTCGGTACTACGTTGGGTATTCAACAGGCTATTTACTTGTTTACGCCAAAGACTTTTTTTGTTTGCGAAGCTCCGTTGGGGGATAAGAGTAAGATACAGCTTTCGGATGGTACAGTTGTATGGCTGAATGCAGGTTCCGTATTAAGATATTCGAATCATTTTAATACAGCCGACCGGGTGGTGGAGCTGGAAGGAGAGGGGTATTTTGAGGTGACTAAACAGAATGGAAAGCAATTTACAGTAAAGACGCATGAATATGATGTGGTGGTAAAAGGTACGAAATTTAATGTATCTGCCTATTCAGACGATTCGTATATAACAACCACCTTGCTGGAAGGAGCAGTAGAGTTGAATTATAAAGAAGATCAGATACGGATGTCTCCGGGAGAATCTATTTCTTTGGATTTGGTAACAAGACAGTTGAAAGGAAAGAAAGTAAATGCACGTCAGGCAATGGCGTGGGCGGAAGACAGGATTGAATATGATGACATTACGTTAGGAGAGATGGTGAAGAAGCTTTCACGTCAGTACGATGTGCATATTCAGTTAGAGTCGGAGAAATTGGGCGATATGAAGTTCCGTGTTTCGTTGCGTAATAAAGAGACAATCGTAGATGTAATGGATGCACTGAAAGAAATCATACCTATCAAAGTAGAATATAAGGAAAAGGATATATATATAAGATAAGAACTCAATGTTTAATTGTAAAGAAATCAAGTATGAATATTACTCAAATAGGCAGATTTGGGATGCTGTTGATGATGGCATCTGTTGCAATCTCGTGTTCTGACCCTAATCCTTTGGACTCATACACTCGTGTTCCGTTCGAAAAAACGGAAACGGATGACGGAAATAGTGATGGTGACGGAGACGGTGCCGGCGGTTTGTTCGAGAAAGGAAACGGAACGGACAGCAAACCTTATATGATAATGAATGCTACGCAGATCAGAAATATGCGTAGTGTGTTGAAATCGGGAATGAAAGTTTATTTCCAGTTAGGTGCTGATATTGATATGGCAGGCATTGATGACTGGCAGTCGTTGAATGGTTCCGGTGATTTTCCTTATGAAATAGATTTTGACGGAGACAGCCATGTCATTAAGAACTTCAAATGTTCTGCCGGTGATTATCCAAGTTTCTTCGGAGTATTGTGCGGTGATTGTCGTAATGTGGGCTTTGTGAATGCTTCTGTATCATCTGCTCGGCAGGGGATTGGAATTATTACCGGTTATCTCGGACTTAAAGATAAAGGTAACGGAAATAAGACAGGAAGAATTGTGAACTGCTATACGACCGGCGAAGTAATCGGTTCTGGTGCGGCAGGTGGAATAGCCGGTGTATTGGCAAATAGCTATGATGGGCAAGAAAGTTATATAAAGAACTGTTATTCAAATGCAACGGTCAGCGATCAGGCGGCAAGTGGCGGAAAAGCAGGCGGTATTGCCGGACGGAAAGTAGGTGTCGGCGGATTTATTGAGAACTGCTATGCATACGGAGCAGTCAGTGCAACTAAAGGAGGCGTAGGCGGTATTTTGGGACAAATCGACAAAAGTTGTGACATTGCTATCAAGAACAGCGCAGCATGGAGTAACTTGACCGGAGTGGATGCTTCGTCAACCGTAGGACGCATTGTTGGGGTCTCTGCTTCATTAGGCAGTTATGAGAATTGTTACGCCTGCGAAAGTATTGTACTCAAAGTGAATGAAAAAACGATTACCGCATCAGACGAATCATCAGCCACGGGAACAACTTTTCACGGAGTGGCGAAGTCAGCGGAAGAACTGGGGAATATCATCGTAGCCTGGAATCCGAATCTTTGGAAAAAAGGAACGAACGGTTATCCGATATTCCAGTGGTCTGAATAAATAAAGCCAGTCGATACAAAAAAGCAGAAATAATCTGCTTTTTTGCTTTTATAGGGGTTGGGCAGATGAATGATGAGTTGTTTTATCTTATAGAAGCGATTCAGAGAAATACTACAATCGAATATATATATCCTTAAATATAAATCACTTTAAATTGTAACAACTTAATTGATAAAATTATGAATGACCGAAGAAACTCATTTTTTAGACTGTTTCTCCTGATTCTGTTGTGTTTGGGCGTCCAGTCACTACGGGCGCAGACAGTTACAAAGGTCTTTAAAAATGAGCCGCTGAAGGCGGTATTGAAAGAAGTTGAGCGGCAGACGAAGTACTCCATTATCTATAAAACGGACGAGGTTAATGAAAACAAGAAGATAACGGCTTCCTTTCAGCAGGCAACTGTTAATAATGTGCTTGCTACTGTTTTGGATAAGGATGTAGAGTATAAACTACAAAACCGGATGATTATCATCACAAAGAAAACAGAACGTAATACTACTGCCGTCCCATCGCAGCCTTTACATCGGGTTAAGGGGAAAGTGGTCGATGTGAACGGTGACCCGGTAATCGGTGCCAGTGTACAGGTGATGGGACAGTCTATGGGAACGATCACGAATTTGGATGGTGAATTTACATTATCTTCGGTTCCGGCCAATGCCCTAGTCGTTGTGTCCTATATTGGATTTGAGAAGAAAGAAATTAAAGTCTCCGACTTGCAGAAATCTTCGAGAGTAATACTCCGGGAGGATACGGCTACGCTGGAAGAAGTGGTGGTGGTAGGCTACGGTACTCAAAAGAAAATAAACCTGACGGGAGCTGTTGCAGTAGTAGACAGTAAAGCGATGGAAGACAGACCCGTGCCGAGAGCCTCACAGATGTTGCAAGGGACTGTGCCCAATATGAATGTAACTTTTGGGTCTGGGTATCCGGGAGCTTCGGCAACTATCAATATCCGTGGTGTGAATTCTATCAGTGGCAATGCATCGCCATTAGTGCTGATTGACGGAATAGAAGGGGATATCGACCGCTTGAATCCGAATGACATCGCTTCCATTTCCGTATTAAAAGATGCATCTTCGGCCGCTATTTACGGGGCTCGTGCTTCTTATGGTGTTATCCTCGTGACTACCAAGGAAGGCTCCGCCCGCAAGACTACCGTTTCGTATGATGGAAGATATTCATGGAGCAATCAGACGACTTCTACTGATTTTGAAACCAGGGGATATTATTCGGCAGGCATCAACGACTTGTTTTATACCAATTATAACGGAAAGCCTTATACCAACTATACGGAAGAAGACTACCGCCAGCTTTGGTTGCGCCGGAATGATAAAACGGAGAATCCCGAACGTCCCTGGGTAGTTACCGACCAACGTGACGGAAGAGATACATACGTCTATTACGGTAACTTCGACTGGTATAATTATCTTTATCGTAAAAACAGACCGATGTGGGAGCACAATATCAGTGTCAGTGGGGGAAATGAAAAGTTGAACTATTATTTATCAGGAAATACAGTTGACCAAACGGGTATCTTCAGACAGAATCCTGATAAATACAAGGTGTATAATTTCAGAAGTAAAATCTCGGCAAAGATCACTCCACGACTGACAATCAGCAATAACACGAAGTACCATTATAATAGTTACTCTTATCCGGGATTATCGGGTATTAATAACAACTTCAATACTGCGGTGAATCATGCACTGGCGAGCTTTGTACCCATTAATCCGGATGGCAGTGCGGTGTATCTGACTTCGTTGAGCAATTCTGCTGTTTTGGATGGCATGGGAGCTATCCTTGCTTATGGAAAACATAAGAATGAAGACCAGCGATATGAGTTTTCCACGACTTTCGAAGCAAGTTTCAATGTAATGAAGAACCTGAATGTCCGTGCAAACTACAGCTACCTGCACTATAACTATCAGACCATGAACAGAACAGTAAATGTACCATATTCCAAATATCCGGGTGAGATATCCTATCTGACTACCGGAAGCGGTGTGAATCAGTTGAAGGAAACACAGACCAATCATTGGTATCAGGCTTTCAATGTTTATGGTGATTATATGCTGGATATTGCCGACCATCAGATAAAAATCATGGCAGGTTACAATTATGAAACCAAGCGTCTGAAAGATATCAAAGTCTCCCGCCAGGGTTTGCTCTCCGATGACTTGAATGACTTAAATCTGGCAGTCGGAGATGCGATGACTATGTCCGGCGGACAGAATGAATATGCGCTTTTGGGAGCATTTTATCGTCTTAATTACTCCTATAAAGGAGGTCGTTACCTATTTGAGACAAGCGGACGTTATGACGGAAGTTCACGTTTCAGAAGCGGACACCGTTTCGGTTTCTTCCCCTCGGCTTCCGTAGGATGGAGAATCAGTGAAGAACCGTTTTTCGGGAATTTAAAGAAGAATATTGATAATGTGAAATTGCGTCTCTCATACGGTTCGTTAGGAAATCAGCAGGTAGGATATTACGATTATATCCAAACCATTAATACCAACGGTACAATGAATTATATCTTTGGCGATCAGAAGAAAGGCTCTTATGCAAGTGTCTCCGACCCGAATTCCGCCGACCTGACCTGGGAAACCGTTTCGACTTGGAACGTAGGACTGGATCTCGGATTCCTGAACAACCGCCTGAACCTGACTGCCGATGCCTATGTTCGTGATACTAAAGGTATGCAAACTTCCGGCAAAAAGCTTCCCGGTGCTTATGGAGCCAACGAGCCCAAGCAAAATGCAGCCAACTTGCGTACCAAAGGCTGGGAATTGATGCTGACTTGGAATGATGCTTTCAAACTGGCAAACAAACCTTTCCGTTATAACCTGTCCGTAGGCTTGGCAGATAATACATCGGAAATAACCAAATTCGATAATCCTTCCAAGATATTGAGTGATTATTATGTAGGTCAGAAATTGGGAGATATCTGGGGATATGTAGTAGACGGACTTTTCAGGACAGACGAAGAAGCGGCAAACTATAACGTCGACCAAACAGCAGTCAACTTCGTTATCAATACAGCGCAGGTGAATCCGGGACTTCACGCCGGTGATATGAAATTTGTTGATTTGGACGGCGACCATACAATATCTTCCGGCTCGAACACGGCAGATGATCCGGGCGACCGCAAAATAATCGGAAACTCATTGCCGCGCTATACATACAGTATTCAAGGTGGTTTCGACTGGTATGGATTCGACTTCTCCATCTATCTTCAGGGAGTAGGACATCAAGACTGGTATCCGGGTACTAATTCTGTATTCTTTTGGGGACCATACGCTCGTCCGTATTCATCGTTCATTCCACGCGATTTCTTGAGCCAGGTATGGAGCCCGGAAAATCCCGATGCTTATTTCCCACGTCCGATAGGGTATCTTGCCCTCGGCAATAACCGTTCTTTGGGAGTGGTGAACGACCGTTATTTGCAGAATCTGGCTTATTGCAGAGTGAAGAATATCACAGTAGGCTATACGATTCCCGCCGTATGGACGAAGAAGGTAAAGATAGAACGCCTGCATATCTATTTCAGTGGTGAGAATCTGTTTACCTTCTCTCCGCTAAAGAGCGACTACATTGATCCGGAACAAGCATCGGCAGAAAATTCCATCCAATCGGCAAATGGTAACGCAAAGTTGTATCCCTGGTCAAAGACCTATTCTTTTGGAGTGAACGTAACTTTTTAAACTAACTAATATTTGAATTATGAAACCTGTTTATATAGTATCTTGGTTGTTCGCGTTGGCGATATCTTTCGTGTCTTGCGACGATTGGTTGGATAAGACACCCAAAGACCGCCTGTATCCGGATGTATATTTCAAGACTGAAGATGAGTTGCGATTATTTACGAATCAGTTTTATAACAATCTGGTTCCGTCCGCTGTCGATATTTATTCCGAGTCGTCCGATTTGATTGTCAAGTCCGACTTGATGCTCGAAATGTCCGGACAGCGCATCATACCCGATGAAGGAAACGGTTGGAATTTTACGGCACTTCGCGATATTAATTTCTATCTGCAGTATTCCCATAACTGCACGGAAGTGAATGCCCGTAACCGTTACGATGGTGTTGCCCGTTTTTTCAGAGCTTATTTCTACTTTGAGAAGGTGAAGAGATATGGCGATATTCCCTGGTATGACAAAGCACTCGACTCGGATGATCCCGAATTGTATAAAGCCCGGGACTCACGTGAATTTGTCATGCAGAAAATGCTGGAGGACCTGGATTTTGCGATAGCCAATCTTCCGAAAACGAAGAATGCGTATGTACTGACCCGGTGGACGGCATTGGCACTGAAATCCCGTGTCTGCCTGTTTGAGGGTACTTTCCGCAAATATCATGGACTGGAGGATTGTGAAAAATACCTGAATGCTTGTGTCTCGGCTTCTGAAACCTTTATGAACGAAAGCGGATATACACTCTATAAATCGGGCAGCACACCTTACAGGGATTTATTCGCTTCCATAAATCTACAAGCGGATGAAGTGATTTTCGGGCGTGACTATGAAGCTTCTCTTTCTGTGCTTCATAATGTGCAGAATTATGAGAACTCCACCACAATGGGACGTCCGGGAATGAACAAGAAGATTGTGAATTCTTATCTGATGGCGGACGGAAGCCGTTTCACGGATAAAGCCGGTTATGAAACGATGACATTCGATCAGGAATGTCAGAATCGGGATCCACGACTGGCACAAACCATTCGTACCCCTGGATATACGAGAATCGGAAGTACAAAGAAAGAAGCCCCGAACCTGGCTTATACTATGACCGGATATCACCTGATAAAATATTCGATGACGGCTAACTACGATGAATATAATAAATCGTGCAACGATATTCCCCTGTTCCGCACGGCAGAGGTGTATCTGAATTTTGCAGAAGCAAAAGCCGAACTAGGCACTTTGAAGCAAGCCGACATCAATAAATCTATTAAATTACTTAGAGACAGGGTAGGAATGACTAATCTGGATATGGAACTGGCAAATTCAAAACCCGACCCGTATTTGATGAGTGCCGCCACAGGTTATCCGAATGTGAAAGGAGCCAATCAGGGAGTAATCCTTGAAATCCGTCGCGAACGAACCATCGAACTGGCAATGGAGGGTTTCCGTTATTACGACATCATGCGTTGGAAAGAAGGTAAACTATTTGAGAACGATCTGCTGGGAATCTATGTTCCCGGGCCCGGAACTTACGATTTAGATAAAGACGGTACGGATGATGTCTGTTTCTACGTAGGAACAAAACCTGCCGGAAATGTACCTTTATATTTAGAGATCGGCGAGCAGATTCGCTTGTCGAATGGCGAAAGTGGTTATATCATCTGTCATAGTCTGATTACCAAGAAATGGAATGAAGACAGAGATTATTTGTACCCTGTTCCTATCAGCGAACGTACTTTGTCCAATGGTGTGATAACACAGAATCCCGGTTGGAATGACGGATTGAACTTTAATTAATTAGATTCAGAAATATAAATTCTTATGAAAAATATGATTTCTTATATATGTCTTTTGGCAACCGTGTTTGCCAACTTGTCCTGTGCCGACGACATGGACAACTCTAAATTCGATAATATGATACCTTACGGTAAACAGGAAGTTTCCTATACTTATCCGAAAGGGGAGGGGAACCTTAGAGTGTTGACCTTTAATATAAGGCATTGTGCCGGTAACGATGACGTGATTAATTATGACAGGACAGCCGCTGTTATCAACGGAATGGAACCCGATGTCGTTTGCCTGCAGGAAGTGGACTACATGACTACCCGCAGTAATAAAGTCGACCAACTGAAAACCTTGGCGGATAAAACAGGCATGAATTACTATTTTAGTAAGTCAATCGCTTACCAGGGTGGTGAATACGGTAATGGCCTTTTGTTCAAAGGGACGCCGATCAGCACGAAGACTTATCCCCTTCCCGGTGCCGAACTCCGTTCTGCTGCCATAGCCGAATTTGAGAACTATGTAGTTATCTCCACCCACTTGGCTTTGGAAGAGAATAATAGAGTTGAATCTGCAAAACAGCTCACAGACCTTGCCAAAACATATAATAAAGTGGTTTATATGGCTGGTGACTTTAACGAGGACTTGATGAATGGCACATTCTTTACGGAACTGAAGAAAGAATGGGAGGTTGTCAGTTCTACAGAAAACACTTTTCCTACCGGACAGGCTACCAAACGGATTGATTTTGTCGTTACTTTGAAAACTCCACCTACCACTGTGGTAAAATCGAATGTAATATACAACCTGGATGGTGTCAACGTAGCAATAACTTCCGACCATTATCCACTTTATTGTGATTTTAAGAAGCCGACCGGACTTGAAGAATATCCGAAGGCAGAAGGTGACCTGCGCATAGGTAACTATTTCCTGACCTATTGTAAAGGTACAGATGGCGTGATTGATTACGACCGGACAGGACGTATTATCGCCAAAATGAATGCGGATATTGTCTGCTTGCAGGGACTGGATAAGGAGACGGAACGTTCGGAAGGTATCGACCAGTTGAACGTACTGGCACAGAAAGCAAATATGTATGATTACTTTGCTAAAGCCATTGATTATAAAGGCGGTGAATTCGGTGTTGGTATACTGACAAAAGAAGAACCTGTAAGTGTAGACAGATACCAAATGGCGGGAAAGAGCGAGATGCGTGCAGCCATGGTAGTGGAATATGAAAAGTTTGTAGTAGCCAGTACCAACTTCGATACGGATATGGCAAAGCGTATAGAGGCCCTTCAAACGTTAGAAACGAAACTGTCTGCCTATAATAAACCTGCATTCTTGTTAGGATACTTCAATGAGGGCGACTTGGAAAGCGAATTTTTCCAAATGGTGAAGAGTAACTGGAATCTTCTTAGTGCCGATAAGTCTACCGAAGTCAGTGGTAAGAAACGTCGCCTTGACTTTATCGTGTCTTTGAAGAGTCACAACGTAAATGTGACACAGGCTGATGTGATAGAAAGTCTGTCGGGAGTAGATGTGACCGTTGCTTCTACACATTATCCTCTTTTTTGTGATTTCTCCGGTTTAAAATAGAAACGTTATAGAGAGGCTGCACAGAGCTATGCACATATCGTGTGTAGAACTGTGCAGCTTCATTATATAGCTTATCAAACATCAAATGGAGTGGTATAAAAAAGGAGAAAGCGGTACATCTTGAAAACTATTCAGTTGAAGTTATCATTCTTTCTCCGATCTATGCCTTTATGGACTTTTTTCTCTCTTCATGCGGTCAATGAGAAATAATCGTGTAACTTTGTAAGCTGTTAGTGTAAAAACAAGAAGAGAAAAAATGATAGTTTGCATAGCCGAAAAGCCATCAGTAGCACGCGATATAGCCGAAGTACTCGGCGCTCATACCAGAAAAGAAGGATATATAGAAGGAAACGGATACCAGGTGACCTGGACATTCGGGCATCTTTGTACCCTGAAAGAGCCGCATGAATACACGCCTAACTGGAAATCATGGAATTTAGGTAGCCTGCCAATGATTCCTCCACGTTTCGGCATCAAGTTGATAGAGAATCCTACCTACGAAAAACAATTCCACATTATCGAGGGACTGATGCAGAACGCAGATGAAATCATCAACTGCGGTGATGCCGGGCAAGAGGGAGAATTGATTCAGCGTTGGGTGATGCAGAAAGCAGGTGCACGCTGTCCGGTGAAACGTCTGTGGATTTCTTCATTGACAGAAGAAGCTATCCGGGAAGGGTTTGCGAAGCTGAAAGATCAGACAGATTTTCAGTCACTCTATGAAGCCGGACTTTCTCGTGCGATGGGTGACTGGCTATTAGGGATGAACGCCACCCGTCTTTACACCATTAAATACGGTCAAAATAAACAGGTACTCTCTATCGGTCGTGTACAGACACCGACTCTGGCACTGATTGTCAACCGTCAGTTGGAAATAGCTAATTTCGAACCCAAGCAATACTGGGAACTGAAAACCAACTATCGGGATACCACTTTTTCCGCACTTATCCGCAAAAGTGATGAAGAAATTGCTGCGGAAGAAGAAAAGAACGGTGGAAAAAAGAAAATAGATAATCCGGGTATCGACCCTATTGCTAACCGGGAAGAAGGCGAGGCATTGGTAGAACGCATAAAGGATCTTCCGTTTGTAGTCACTAGTGTTGGCAAGAAAGATGGGAGAGAGTTTGCCCCACGTTTGTTCGACTTGACTTCTCTTCAGGTAGAATGTAATAAGAAATTCGCTTATTCGGCTGATGAAACGCTGAAACTGATTCAGTCTCTTTATGAGAAGAAGGTAGCTACCTATCCGCGTGTTGATACTACTTTCTTGAGTGATGATATTTACCCGAAATGTCCCGCTATCCTGAAAGGACTCCGTGATTACGAAGTCTTGACGGCTCCGTTAGCCGGCACTACACTTCCTAAATCGAAAAAGGTATTTGACAACTCGAAGGTGACGGATCACCACGCCATTATCCCCACCGGAGTCTATGCTCAAAACCTGACGGATATGGAACGTCGTGTCTATGACTTGATAGCCCGTCGTTTTATAGCCGTATTCTATCCGGACTGTAAGATTTCTACTACTACCGTCATGGGCGAAGTGGATAAGATAGAATTCCGGGTAACCGGAAAACAAATCCTGGAACCGGGATGGCGTGTCGTGTTTGCAAAGGACGTAAAAGATCCTACTGAAGAAAAAGAGGAAGAGGATGAAAATGTACTCCCTACCTTTGTGAAGGGTGAAAGTGGTCCTCACATTCCCGACTTGAACGAGAAATGGACACAGCCGCCCAGACCTTATACCGAAGCAACACTGCTCCGTGCAATGGAAACAGCCGGAAAACTGGTGGATAATGATGAACTTCGTGATGCCTTGAAGGAGAATGGTATCGGCCGGCCGTCTACCCGTGCTGCCATCATTGAAACACTGTTCAAACGAAATTATATCCGTAAGGAGAGAAAGAACCTGATTGCCACCCCGACAGGAGTGGAGTTGGTGCAGCTCATTCACGAAGAATTATTGAAATCGGCGGAACTGACAGGTATTTGGGAAAAGAAGCTTCGCGAAATTGAAAAGAAGACATACGATGCCCGCCAGTTTCTCGAAGAACTGAAACAGATGGTTTCGGAAATAGTGATGAGTGTACTTTCTGATAATACAAACCGACGCATTACTATTCAGGATGCAGTAGCTGCAAAAGCCGAAGAGAAAGCAAAGAAAGAGCCTAAAAAGCGTGAACGAAAACCAAGTACACCGAAAGAAAAGAAACCAAAAACAGAAAAAGCGGCAAGTGAAGTGAGTTCTAATTCGGCACCTTCTCCGGCTCCGGTTACTACTCCTGCTTCAATTCCTTCTGCTACAGGTGATGTAGATACGTTTGTAGGTCAGCCATGTCCGCTTTGTGGTAAGGGAATTATTATTAAAGGAAAAACCGCTTACGGATGTTCGGAATGGAGAAATGGATGTACTTTCCGGAAAAATTTCTAATAGAAAAGGGATAAGATAATTGGAAGTAAAAAGTCCGTCATATCACGAAGAGAGTGAGAGATGGAGGTGCTGCAATTAGCAGGTTAGATTTAATCTGCATGATATGAATGCGGTCTCTTTATTATGCTGTACTGAGATAAATTAAGTGCGTTTGCATTCCAGGCAAATTTCCTATCTTACTATTGCTTTTTACTGATTTATTTTGTATCTTTAGTGATTTTCATCCTTTCAGAGATAGATGGTCACCTTATAAAGTGACATTAGTCATTCTATAAGGTGACCATTGTCCCGTTGTAACGTGACGACTACTCGAGTGCATAAAAGATTCTTAGTTTCTGCATAGAAAATCTTAAATCTATGCACTGAATAATCTTAGATACAATAAAGGTTATGGAGATATTATTTGATGGAAGTAGAATATCTTACTCCATTTTTATACGAATTTTACTTCGTTCCATAGCTGTTATCTTGCGATTAATGTCTTCTTGTACTGGTGAATTTCATTTTATATACTGCCATACGATAACAAGGTAAAGTACACTGCTGAAAATAGTTAAGTGAAAAACTATTTGATTTGTTGAAAAATACTATATTTGTACACAACTCTAAATATTCTATTTATGAAACACGACTGTCAACCAAATCCCATTGATACGGATTATATGGTATTGGTGCATGATATGGTACGATTATCAGAACAAATAGCTCGAAATGTACACAATATGGGCAGGACTTGTATGTTTTGCTATCAATAAGTTATAAGCATGAACCGTTTTATAAACTACTACAAGAAGATATTCTCACAAGAGTATATGGATCGCACCATTTCGGGAGGTATCAAGTCGCAGCTCACCCTGTTACTCGTTACTATTGCTACGGTGCTGGCTATCTTCTTTATCATCGTGATGTTCTTTTCTATCCAATTGTATGGACATGAGGAATGGGGCGAAAGGCTCTGGGTGGTGTACAACAACTTTGTGGATCCTGGTAACCAAATGAACGAGACAGCTTGGTCCAGCAGGCTATTGCTGGGAATTGTTAGCTTTTCGGGATCCATTTTATTGGGCGGTGTGCTCATCTCTACCATTTCCAACATTATAGAGCGGCGTGTGGATGTGGTAAACACGGGGCGAATGACTTACCGCAACATAACTCAACACTATGTATTGATAGGCTTCAATGAACTAACTATCAATATGATACGCGAACTATATAACGAATGTCCTTCGGCACGTATCTTGCTGATGAGCGGTATAGAGGCGGCAACGGTACGCCATCGCATACAGTCTGCCTTGCCCGTCGAAATAGAGCGGCAAGTGCTTGTTTACTTTGGCAACATTGAGTCGATCGAAGAACTTCAGCGGTTGAACATAGCGAGCGCGAGTGAAGTGTATGTACTGGGTGATGAAGAACGTTGCGGACGCGATGCTAAAAATATAGCGATTGTGCATTTGGTGAGTGCTCTGCGTGGCAAATGTTCCGATGGCAAGGTGATGCCTGTATATGTGCAGTTCGACAGTATCCCTTCGTACTCTAACATACAGAAAATGAATCTGCCGCCGGAGGTGTTTTGCATTGAGGGGAAACCTAATATTTTTTTCCGTCCCTTTAACCTCCACGAGAATTTGGCCCGGCAACTATGGAGTCTCTATGCTGCCGATAGTGAAAGATATTATGATCCGCTAGACTATCGCCCCATAAGCATAACGCAACAACCTGATGGAAACTGGACTGCTACTAGTCAAGACTATGTGCATCTGGTTATTGTGGGATTCAATCGGATGGGACGCTCGTTGCTGCTTGAAGCACTACGTATCTGCCATTATGCCAATTACGATGACCGTCTGCCGACAGATGAGCGCATACGTACCCACATCACTTTAGTAGATCGAGAGATGGAATCACAGAAAGACTACTTCAAAGCTCAATTTCCTTATATAGAGAGTCAGATAGGCGATATTGAGGTAGAATATTGCCATGACGACATTTGTAGTACTGCTATGCGCACCCGTCTACAACAATGGGCACAAAATAAACACTGTATGCTTACAGTGGCTATTTGCGTGCATGATCCCGATTTGAGTCTCTCATTAGGACTCAACTTGCCGCATGAGGTTTATCAGCATCAATGTCGTGTACTTATCCGTCAGGATTTCAATAACGATTTGTCGTCGATAGTGGACGATGAGCAAGGGCGTTATCGTTATGTCAAGGTGTTTGGTATGGTAGATAGGGGGATGAAGAAAAATATCTTGCAGGATAAACTGGCTTTGTATGTGAATTACCTCTACGATTGCTGCTATACAGATGAAAGCCTCAAGCAGAAAGAGGTGTTGAAGAAGATGTATGAATCTTATGGCAACCACTCTGCCGATTTCATTTTGATGAATCATCAGGCACAGTTTCTGTGGAACAAATTGAGCGAGCCGTTACGTTGGGCTAACCGCTATCAACTGGATGCCTATAGTGTATTTTGTCGTACGCTAGGCTACGGTATTAAGCGGAGCGACCGTTCGCCGGCACGCATATCCGGATCTATGTTCAATGAGAATCTACCGTCTCAAGTTTTGTATCTACTGGTGCGCATGGAGAAATACCGATGGAATGCCGAACGTACGGTAGCTGGTTGGAGACGTGCCGAGGTGAAAGATAAGGTTTTCTTGCAACATCCTCTCATTATGCCTTTCAACGAATTGCTGCAAAAGTACCCCGAAGAGGTAGAGAAGGATGCCGACGTTATTCTTAATCTGCCTTATGTACTGGCATTGGGAGGATATGAACTCTATAAACTGGCCGATCAATAAGTCGACTTGACATTTGTATATAATAACAGTATTTAGAACAATGAGGAGCTAAAATAATACAGTGAATAATATGCTCCTCTTTTAATTTGGTAGTGACATTACCAACCGTAATCCGTAATCAATATCCCATCGTTGCGGGTTAACTCCGTAGCGGCTGGTGACTTTACAATATTTCTCGAAGGTATAATAACTACCTCCACGCAACACTTTATGCGTATCTTTTTCGCTTATAACCGGAGCGATGTTTCCGGTAAAAGGAACCTTTCTGTCATACCAGTCCATGCACCATTCATATACGTTTCCACTCATGTCATAAAGTCCCAGTTCGTTGGGCTTCTTCGTTCCTGTTTCTTTGGATACGTAAGTATTGTAATATTTTTCTCTAAACCAGGCAACCTGTTCTGCATTATTGCTGCCGGCATAGATGAAATTCTTGGTTTTTAGTCCCCCACGTGCTGCATATTCCCATTCTGCTTCGAAGGGGAGACGGAAGGGTAGACCGCTTAATTGAGAAAGTTTTTGGGTAAATCGTTGAGCGTTGAACCAATTGACTTGGTCTACCGGATAGTTACGTCTGTGTTGGTTAGAAGGATTTTCTCCCATAATGACATACCATTCATCCTGACTAACTTCATATCGGTTGATGAAAAAAGAGGCTACATCCACGGGATAGTTGTTGTTGTCTCCGAGATTGGCTGTACCACCTTCCACATAAACCATATTCCATAGTATATAGCGTATAACCTCTTTTTGTTCTTTATTTATTGTCGGCGACCAATGCAAGGCTTTTTCCAATTTGGAGGGGAGAGTGTCAATAATACTTGCTTCTCTTCGACATTTATCGTGGTATCGTTGCCACATTTGTTGTTCTTGCGCTCTGCTTGATAATGCGATTCCTTGTAATAGAAAGCAAATGATTATAGTTTGTTTGGTGTACCCTTTTATCATGATAATTGTATGTTTATTTATTGGACGAACTAAAGTAGCAATGACTGCAATAGTAACACTTAAATTTATTTAATATTTTTCGCTAAGAAATGATCTTTGTGATGATAACCCTCATACGTTGAAAACCCAAAATTTCTTCCTGCATTGAATAAATGCCTTTTTTTCATTAAAATCCTCTTTCTTTTAGGCAATAATCGTGGCGCGTTTGTTATTTATAAATAAGAAGATCAATTATTTAAATAGAATGAACATGAAGAAAAAATTAGCAGGAGTTGCATTGGTGTTGGCTGCCGTCTCTTTGATGAGTATACAGCCTGTAGAAGCATGTACGCGTGCAGTGTATATAGGCCCTGACCAGATGGTGATAACAGGACGTACAATGGACTGGAAGGAAGATATCATGACGAATATCTATGTATTTCCGCGTGGTATCCAACGTATGGGACATAACAAAGAGAAAACTGTGAACTGGACTTCCAAATATGGAAGTGTGATTGCTACAGGATATGATATAGGTACTTGTGACGGAATGAACGAGAAAGGATTAGTGGCTAGCCTGCTTTTCTTGCCGGAATCCATTTACTCTCTTCCCGGCGATACCCGTCCGGCAATGGGCATCAGCATTTGGACACAGTATGTGCTTGATAACTTTGCCACGGTACGCGAAGCGGTGGATGAATTGAAAAAGGAGACTTTCCGCATTGATGCTCCCCGTATGCCGAATGGAGGACCGGAGTCTACCTTACATCTGGCCATAACCGATGAAACAGGCAATACGGCTGTATTGGAATATCTGGATGGGAAATTAAGTATTCACGAAGGAAAAGAATACCGGGTGATGACAAATTCTCCTCGATATGAACAGCAGTTGGCCATTAATGATTACTGGAAAGAAATCGGTGGCTTACAGATGTTACCCGGAACCAATCGGGCAAGCGACCGTTTTGTACGGGCTTCATTCTACATTCATGCCATTCCCCAAATTGCGGATGCAAAGATTGCAGTTTCCAGCGTATTGAGTGTGATGCGTAATGTTTCCGTGCCATTTGGTATTAATACACCGGAGAAGCCTTATATATCTTCTACCCGTTGGCGTTCCGTATCCGATCAGAAGAATAAGGTATATTATTTCGAATCTACCCTGACTCCGAATTTGTTTTGGCTGGATTTGAAGAAAATTGATTTTAGTCCGAAAGCCGGCATTAAGAAACTGTCTCTGACAAAGGGCGAAATTTATGCAGGTGATGCAGTGAAGGATTTGAAAGACAGCCAATCATTTACCTTCCTTTTCGAGACTCCGGTCATGTAATTTGTCAGTGTGATAGATATATAAAAGAGTGGTGGACAAATGCTTGTAATCAAGCTTGTTCACCACTCTTTTATATGTATCGTTTATAACTTGATTGTTATTTATCCGCTTTATCGTCTGGCATATTCCTGATGAAACTCTATGACTGCCTCTATCCCTTTCCGGAAGATATCCAATGAGCAGTTCTCGTTCGGAGAATGGATCGCATTCGATTCGAGTCCAAATCCCATCAATACGGTTTTGATTCCCAATACCTGTTCGAAAGTAGAGATGATGGGAATACTTCCGCCACGGCGTACCGCCAACGGCTTTTTCCCGAAAGCGATCTCGAAACCTTTCTCTGCTGCCTGATAGGCAGGAAGTGAAATCGGGCACACATATCCTTGTCCCCCGTGCATGGGAGTCACTTTTACCTGTACTGTATCAGGCGCGATACTAAGAATATAATCTGCGAACATTTGCGAAATCTTATGGTGATCCTGATGCGGTACTAACCGGCAAGATACTTTAGCATAAGCCTTTGAAGGCAGTACGGTTTTAGAACCTTCTCCTGTATATCCGCCCCAAATGCCACATACGTCAAAAGACGGACGGCAACTGTTACGTTCCAATGTGCTATATCCTTTTTCTCCGAAAAGCTCTTTTACACCGATTGCTTCTTTGTATTTCTTTTCGTCAAAAGGAATATGGGCTATCATTTCCCGTTCGGTTTGCGGCACTTCTTCCACATCATCGTAGAATCCGGGAACAGTGATACGTCCGTCGGCATCCGTTACTTTGCTAATAATCTGGCAAAGCGCGTTGATCGGATTGGCTACCGCACCCCCGAAATGTCCGGAATGCAAGTCACGATTCGGTCCCGTCACTTCTATTTCCCAATAAGCCAGCCCGCGCAGACCAGTAGTCAATGAGGGCAGTTCAGCTCCTAGCATACTCGTATCCGACACCAGAATAACGTCTGCTTTCAGCAATTCTTTATGTTCTTCGCAGAAAGCTTCCAGACTGGGTGAACCTATTTCTTCTTCACCCTCGAAGATGAACTTCACATTATTCTTCAGTAATCCGTTTTTGACGAGATATTCAAATGCTTTCACCTGAATGAACGATTGTCCTTTGTCATCATCCGCTCCACGTGCCCAGATATGTCCGTCACGTATTTCCGGTTCAAACGGTTCGCTTTTCCAGAGTTCCAATGGTTCGGCCGGCATCACATCGTAATGAGCGTAGATTAATACAGTCTTTGCATCCGGGTTCACGATCTTTTGAGCGAAAACAACCGGATTGCCCTGTGAGGGCATTACCAATGCTTCGTCCACACCTGCTTCCAATAACAGTTGTGCCCAGCGTTCCGCACAAGCCAGCATATCGTCGTGGTGCTCTGGCAGAGCACTGATACTGGGAATGCGAATAAGGCTGAACAAGTCATCCATCATCTTTGGTTCGTGTGCCGCTATGTATTTCTGAATCTCGTTCATTAGAGTTGCGTCGTTTTATCCAGTAAGTAATAATCGAGTATGGTCATGGCAGCCATTGCTTCTACGATAGGTACGGCACGAGGTAATACACAAGCGTCATGACGTCCGCGTGCTTTCAGAGTGGTGTCGACGCCATCAATGTTGACAGTTTCCTGTTCCATCAGCAGCGTGGCAATCGGTTTGAACACTACACGGAAATAGATATCCTGACCATTACTCAATCCTCCCTGAATACCTCCGGAGTGATTGGTGTGCGTCTCGATCCGTCCGTTATTGTTATAGAAAACATCGTTCTGTTCGGAACCTTTCATTTTCAATCCCTTGAATCCTTCACCGTATTCGAATGCTTTGGCAGCGTTGATGCTTAACATGGCGTTACCCAGGGCAGCATGAAGTTTACCGAAAACAGGTTGTCCCAATCCGATGGGGCATCCCTTAATGACACAGGTCAGTGTACCTCCGATGGTATCGCCTTCACCTTTTACCTTATATATAAGGTCTGCCATTTCTTTTGCTTTTTCAGGGTCCGGACAACGTACATCGTTGGTTTCTATCAGGTCGAAATTATAGTCCGAGTAAGTACCCTCAAGCTTGATAGGACCTACCTGTGAGGTATAGGCAGTGATATTGACTCCCAGTTGGCGGAGTGCCAGCTTAGCCAATGCACCGGCTACAACGCGCGAAATCGTTTCGCGTGCAGAGGAACGTCCGCCGCCGCGATGGTCACGGATTCCATACTTCACCGTGTATGTGTAATCAGCGTGTGAAGGACGATATACATTTTTCAGATTGTTGTAGTCATTGGGGTGTTGGTTTTCATTCCAAACGATAAAACCGATAGGACACCCGGTTGATTTCCCCTCAAAAATACCTGAAAGAAACTCTACTTTATCAGCTTCTTTGCGTGGGGTGGTAAGGATTGATTGTCCCGGACGACGGCGATTTAGTTCTTGTTGTACAAATTCTTCGTCGATGGTAATTCCTGATGGGAATCCGTCAATCACTCCTCCAATTCCTTTTCCATGAGACTCACCGAAACTTGTGAGTCGAAAGATATTGCCAAATGAATTAAACATAGTTGTGGCTTTTTTAAAATTACTATATGCAAATATAACAAAGTTTTCGGTAAGAAAGTTGCGAACTCGAAATAACTTCGAAAAAGGAAGCATATTGAACCTTTTTTCTTCTTTTTAGTTTATAAAGGACGAATTTATTGTAATAACTAAACCAAAGACGTATGAAAAAGAATCTATTGTATTTATTGGCATTGGTATGTTCTCTTACTCTCTTTGCTGCTTGTAGCAGTGATGACGACGATAGTGATAACAAGAATAATGAGAATCCTCCCGAAGAGGAAGCTGTGATAACGGCTCCGAATGTAATCGGAACGTATTGGGGAAATCTGGATATATCCATGATACCGGATGGCTCCGATCAGGAAATTGTCATCGGCGACGGAATAGAGAAGTTTATCACGCTTTCGCAGGTCAGCAATACGGAAGTGAAGATTGAACTGAAGGATTTTGAATTGTTCATCAACCAGCAGATATTAAAATTTGGAGATATTGTCATTGATAAATGTGAAGTGAAAAAGGGGGAAGGTATGTCTACATTCACCGGACAGCAAGATCTTACATTTGAAGGAGATGCTGCCTCTTTGGGTACTTGTCCTGTAACAGTTACGGGAACTGTAGAAGGTGGAAATGCAGACATGACTATTAATGTGAAAGTGCCTGCATTGAAACAGACGGTGAAAGTAACCTACTCCGGAGTGAAGCAGGTGGCAGAGCCTAGTGGGACTTAAAAAGCATACCCGAAACCTATATTCAAGTAGATGGGGTACATGGCAAAAGTGACTGTATTAAAATCGTTTTTAAATATATCATTCAATCCCCAGGTAAGATCGGCATACACATTGAGGTGCTTGAAGGCTCGCCATTCGGCTCCTATCTGTAATCCCCACTGGAAATGTCTCAAGTCGTCCGAGAAATCGTATGTTGCAATTTTACCGTCGGTAAACTCAACCTTCGGACCGGTGGGATTATCTTCCCGCAAATATCCTTCGTATACGTGACCTGAAAATTCTCTTGAAAGTAGATAGGAGAAATAAGGCCCGGCTTTGATGTTCCACCGGTTGGTTAGTTTGTAGGTAGCCATCAGAGGTATTGTCAGTCCGGCAGTATGTACTTTGGTTTTTACTCCGCCTGTCCATACTCCGCTGATTCTTTCACCTCCCTGCCCGAGAATCTCCATATTGTAATTCTTCACGGTGGCTTCGGTAGTCATTGCTTTGTTTTCAAGTCGCAATCCGACTATAATTCCGAGCTTGTTCTGAACGGCAATCCATTTGGTCACTTCACCTCCTATACTGATAGCTAATGTCGGGTTATATCCGTCAATGGAACGGATTTCCACCGGAAGAGGAAGCGGGGCTGTGCCGCCAATGCTGAAACCTGCTTTTATCTCATATTCCAGTCCGTGAAGGGCGGAACGGATCAGTGTTTCATTTCGATCAACCTGTGCATAGCCGGGGAGGGCTATTCCTATACAGGTTAGTAAACTGAATATATACGGATAGATTTTCATCGTTTTTGTTGTTATAAAGTTATTTAGTTCCACTAATCTTCCGAGTGATAGATTAACTCGGCCTCGTCAATGAGCAACGTACTTCCGATTGCTCCGTTAAAATGATCTCCTTCCAGACTTGAGGTGAACACTATGGCTATATTATATTTTCCATCCATTAGCTTTTCCTTATCTATGAATTTGCCGGGGAGAGTGGTGAAAGGAAGCTTAAAGTAAGTCCATTCGTTCGTTTCTTTGGCATTATTAATCCGTGCTGTTGAAATCAGGTTTGGGCTGGTAAATGCGTTCGTTCCGTCAAGGGTTGGAACAGATTCGCTGGTTTCGTACATGATGGCATATATGTCACAGATATCCCGTTTCCCATTTACAGGTTTGCCTCCTTCTGTAAACTGATCTCCCGCTTTGTACTTATAATAGCCAGCCAGATAAGTAGGTACATGCCGGAAAGGAAGACCGAATTTAGTTGCTTTAAGCGGATTACTCATTGCATTGCTTACATCAAAGGAACCGATAAACAGATTTCCTGCCGCGATAGGCATTCCTGCTATTTGTCCAAAGAATCCGGTACTGCGTGTCACTAAAGAAAGGCATTTGCCGGCTTTTCCGTCCGTTATTTGGAAAGTGGGATAGTCATCAGCAGTTTTGGCTACGCCGGTCATGGCATAGCCCGCATTTCCGCTGGCCCATTCCATAACGACTTTACCTCCTTCGCGTTCTACAAATATGTAGTACTTCTTTCCGCCAAGCGTATCTTCGAAATTATAGTTCGTGGCAAGTTCCGTGTCGATAACGGATATGATATACGTTTTCTTCCAAACACCATCGGCAGCTGTAACAGTATATTCTTGTGGAGTATTGAAATTTCGTTCCGTACCGCTAAGAGGATTAATTGTAGCTCCCGGAGTCAATGTAAATTCAGGTGTAAGTTCTGAAATATCAGTTCCCGGACCGACGAAGATAGTGATGGAATTATTGTTAATAATAGGACTGGTTGTCATGGCTACTCCTGGTAGTGCGCAACTTAATATGTCTGCTTCTGCATTGAGAGCTTCTTCGCCGATACAGGAAAAGGAAACAATAGCCAGTAGCAAATAGAGAATCACGTGTTTTGCTTTCATTTTTCTATCAATTCTTTCTGTTAAAGTTTGGTGTATGGGAGATTTTATAACAATATGAGATTTTATTTGTTCATTATAGAATGTTGGAAAAGAAAGATTTTCCTATTTTTGTGGAACCAAAACTTATAAGTCCATGACTGAATCAGAAAGAAGGCAAATTATAGAGTTGATTAAGAAAGAAGTCATTCCGGCTATTGGATGTACGGAACCTATCGCAGTAGCGCTTTGTGTAGCTAAAGCTGCTGAAACGTTGGGAGTGAAACCGGAAAAGATAGACGTCTTGCTAAGTGCTAATATACTAAAGAATGCCATGGGAGTCGGAATCCCGGGAACGGGTATGGTAGGCCTTCCCATAGCTGTGGCTTTAGGTGCGTTGATTGGCAAATCAGACTATCAGTTGGAGGTGTTGAGGGACTGTACGCCGGAAGCAGTGGAACAGGGGAAACGGTTCATTGCAGAAAAACGGATTTGTATTTCTCTGAAAGAAGATATTACGGAAAAGCTTTATATCGAAGTGATTTGTAAAGCGAGAGATAAAACAGCTAAAGCTATCATTGCCGGTGGGCATACTACCTTTATATATATAGCCAAAGATGAACAGACATTGCTCGACAAGCAACATACAGTCAGCGAGGAAGAGGAAGATGCTTCGCTCGAATTAAACTTGCGTAAAGTCTATGACTTTGCACTGACTGCTCCGTTGGATGAGATTCGTTTCATTCTTGATACAGCCCGTTTGAATAAAGCTGCTGCCGAGCAAGCCTTTAAAGGTAATTACGGACATTCTTTAGGTAAAATGCTTCGGGGAACTTACGAACATAAAGTGATAGGTGACAGCGTATTTTCTCATATTCTCTCTTATACATCAGCTGCTTGCGACGCCCGGATGGCGGGTGCAATGATTCCTGTCATGAGTAATTCCGGCAGTGGTAATCAGGGGATATCCGCTACACTCCCTGTCGTTGTCTTTGCCGAAGAGAACGGAAAGAGCGAAGAAGAACTTATCCGTGCTTTAATGTTAAGCCATCTCACTGTTATATATATCAAACAAAGTTTAGGACGTCTGTCAGCTTTGTGTGGCTGCGTGGTAGCTGCTACCGGATCCAGTTGTGGAATCACCTGGTTGATGGGGGGAAACTACAATCAGGTTGCCTTCGCCGTTCAAAACATGATTGCTAATCTGACAGGAATGATTTGTGACGGTGCAAAACCGAGTTGTGCATTGAAAGTAACTACCGGAGTTTCGACAGCCGTATTATCTGCAATGATGGCAATGGAAGACCGTTGTGTGACTTCCGTAGAGGGAATTATCGACGAAGATGTAGATCAAAGTATCCGCAACCTGACAAGGATCGGCTCGCAAGCCATGAACGAAACGGATAAAATGGTGCTTGACATCATGACGCATAAAGGATGCTGATTTCAAGTATTAAGTATCAGGTATTAAGTATTAGCTCAAATAACGGCATAAAAAAAGTATTAAGTATTAAAGCCCGGCTGTGTCCGCACGGAATTAATACTTAATACTTTATAATTTAATACTTTATTTAGTGACAGTGTCCGCCTTCGCAACCGCAGTCGTCGCCACAGCCATCACCGCAGCTGTCGCATCCGCAACCACAGCCATCACCACCACTCATCATTTTCACAAGTTCCTGAATTTCTTCGTTCGTAGCAGGACGGCTTTCCAGTATTTCACCTTCAAAGATCAGGTCGGCACCAGCCAACGGATGGTTGAGGTCAACTACTACAATATCCGGTTTGATTTCTACTACGCTGGCATTTACGCGTTGACCGTCACCAGTCATCAAAGGTACGATGTTACCTTCTTTAATACGTTCGCTGTCAAATTTGCCATCTATTTCAAATATATTTTTGGGGAGGTCAATGACGTGTTGTTCGTCATATTGTCCGTAAGCCTTATCTGCCGGAATGGTAAAGTCAAATTTATCACCTTTAGAAAGAGCAGTTATTTGATTTTCGAAGTCTTCGAGTGTTGTTCCTAATCCTGAAATGAATTGAAAGGGATGTTCTGCTTTTGCTTCTTCGAACAACTCTTTTTCACCATCTTCCATTGTATATAGTTTGTATGCAACGGTAATGTACTTGTTTTCTACTGTTTCCATCTGATCTTTTTTGTTTCTGATTAATAATTCCCGTAAATACGGGTCTACAAAGATACGAATTATTTGCTTGTACTCCGGTATAGGGAGGGTAAATTTCAGATTATTAAGTGCTTTTGTCAGAAAAAGAAAGTGAGGTGCGCAGTTAGATAATAGTTGTAAATTCAACCTTTAAGTGATAAAATAGAGAAATAATACCTCTCTTTTCTTACAATTATTCGCTTTTAAGTGATTTTTTTCTTCGATTTGTTTGGATATAATAAAAAAGCCCTTACCTTTGCAGCACGAAAATAAAGAAAAGAAGATATGAATATGTTACATACATCTATTAACCTAGCAGTCCTGCATATTATTCGCGTCGTGGTGGTCCCATCAAGAGCGTGAGAAAGGTTTTTGTGTTGTATGTGTTCGTACCATAAAAGATAGAATTTAGAGCCTTTCTCACTTGTGTGAGGAAGGCTCTTTAATTAAAAGATAGATTGAAATGAAAAAGCAATTACGCAGTTCGTTTAGTACACAAGGCCGTCGGATGGCGG
This sequence comes from Bacteroides sp. AF32-8BH, assembly GCF_003435205.1. Taxonomy (NCBI): domain Bacteria; kingdom Pseudomonadati; phylum Bacteroidota; class Bacteroidia; order Bacteroidales; family Bacteroidaceae; genus Bacteroides; species Bacteroides sp. AF32-8BH. Next base: position 46,753 of record NZ_QVLZ01000045.1, read on the forward strand.
GAGCCCGTGCATTGTGGGCAGCCAACGGCATGAAGAAGAATCAGATGGGTAAACCCATTATCGCTATCGTCAATTCGTTCACACAGTTTGTCCCGGGGCATGTACACCTACATGAAATCGGTCAGCTGGTGAAGGCAGAGATTGAGAAGCTAGGATGCTTCGCTGCGGAATTCAATACAATAGCTATCGACGACGGTATAGCAATGGGACATGACGGTATGCTTTATTCGCTTCCTTCACGTGACATCATTGCAGACAGCGTAGAATATATGGTCAATGCGCACAAGGCGGATGCAATGGTATGTATCAGCAATTGCGATAAGATCACTCCCGGAATGTTGATGGCGGCTATGCGTCTGAATATTCCTGCCGTATTTGTATCGGGCGGTCCGATGGAAGCCGGAGAATGGAATGGTCAGCACCTGGATTTGATCGACGCGATGATTAAATCGGCTGATGAAAGTGTCAGCGATCAGGAAGTAGCGAATATCGAGCAAAATGCTTGTCCTACTTGCGGATGTTGTTCCGGCATGTTTACCGCCAATTCAATGAACTGCCTGAATGAAGCAATCGGACTGGCTCTTCCCGGAAACGGAACCATCGTAGCTACACACGAGAATCGTACGCAGCTTTTCAAAGATGCAGCAGAACTGATCGTAAAAAATGCAAAGTTATATTATGAAGAAGGAGACGAAAGTGTGCTTCCTCGTAGCATTGCTACCCGTCAGGCTTTCTTGAATGCCATGACGCTGGATATAGCAATGGGTGGTTCTACTAATACGGTTCTTCACCTGTTGGCTATTGCTCATGAAGCAGAGGTAGATTTCAAGATGGATGATATCGATATGCTTTCCCGCAAGGCTCCTTGTCTCTGCAAGGTGGCTCCCAATACACAGAAATATCATATTCAGGATGTAAACCGTGCCGGTGGTATCATTGCCATTATGGACGAACTGGCAAAGGGAGGTTTGATAGATACATCCGTTCGTCGGGTAGACGGAATGTCACTGGCAGAAGCCATTAACGAATATTCAATCACCAGCCCGAATGTGAGCGAAAAAGCAATTAAGAAATATTCGAGCGCAGCCGGAAATAAATTTAATCTCGTACTTGGTTCACAAGGTATGTACTATAAGGAACTGGATAAGGACCGTGCAAACGGATGTATCCGTGACTTGGAACATGCTTACAGTAAAGACGGTGGACTGGCCGTATTGAAAGGCAATATTGCTCAAGATGGTTGTGTAGTAAAAACAGCAGGTGTAGACGAAAGTATCTGGAAGTTTACCGGACCTGCCAAAGTATTTGATTCGCAAGAAGCAGCCTGTGAAGGCATCCTCGGAGGTCGAGTCGTCAGTGGAGACGTCGTCGTCATCACGCACGAAGGTCCGAAGGGTGGTCCCGGTATGCAGGAAATGCTTTATCCTACCTCTTATATAAAATCCCGTCATCTCGGAAAAGAATGTGCTTTGATTACCGACGGACGTTTCAGCGGTGGAACTTCCGGATTGAGTATCGGACATATTTCTCCTGAAGCGGCAGCTGGAGGCAATATCGGAAAAATTGTAGACGGAGACATTATCGAAATCGATATTCCGGCCCGGAAGATTAACGTGCGACTGACGGATGAAGAACTGGCAGCCCGTCCGATGACTCCTGTCACTCGTGACCGTTATGTACCAAAGAGCCTGAAGGCGTATGCCAGCATGGTAAGCTCTGCCGATAAGGGAGCAGTGAGAATTATATAATATAGTTGGTGATAGTTGATAGGTAATAGTTAGCTGCGCAGCACTTAGCGCAATGATTGTAAACCATTCATTTTCAACTGTCATTTCTCAACTATCATTTATCATTTATCAACTATCAACTAATATGAAAGATTTAATAACAGGTGCAGAGGCTTTGATGCGCTCCTTGGAACATCAGGGAGTGACTACCATCTTTGGTTACCCCGGTGGCTCTATTATGCCGGTATTCGATGCCTTGTACGATCATCAAAATATATTGAACCATATCTTGGTTCGTCACGAACAGGGAGCTGCCCATGCCGCACAAGGTTATGCCCGTGTATCGGGTGATGTAGGTGTTTGCCTGGTGACGAGCGGTCCCGGAGCAACCAATACGGTAACAGGCATTGCAGATGCGATGATCGATAGTACGCCTATCGTGGTGATTGCCGGACAGGTAGGAACAGGCTTTCTTGGGACGGATGCTTTTCAGGAAGTTGACTTGGTAGGTATCACCCAGCCAATCACTAAATGGAGTTATCAGATTCGCCGTGCGGAAGATGTAGCCTGGGCGGTAGCACGTGCGTTTTACATTGCTCGTAGTGGTCGTCCGGGGCCGGTGGTACTGGACTTTGCCAAAAATGCGCAAGTAGAGAAAACGAAATACGAACCGACGAAAGTCGATTTTATCCGTAGCTATGTTCCTGTTCCCGATATGGACGAGGAGTCTGTACAGGCTGCTGCCGAACTGATTAATAACGCTGAACGTCCGCTTGTATTGGTTGGACAAGGTGTTGAACTGGGAAATGCACAGAGCGAATTGCGCGAGTTTATCGAAAAAGCGGATATGCCTGCGGGTTGTACGCTGCTCGGGCTTTCGGCTTTGCCGACAGAACATCCGTTGAATAAAGGTATGTTGGGTATGCACGGCAATCTGGGACCGAATATCAATACCAATAAATGCGATGTGCTGATTGCTGTCGGTATGCGTTTTGACGACCGTGTGACCGGTAATTTGGCTACTTATGCCAAACAGGCAAAAGTGATTCATTTTGATATCGATCCTGCGGAAGTTAATAAGAATGTAAAGGTAGATGTAGCTGTATTGGGAGATTGCAAGGAAACACTGGCTTCTGTGACGAAACTCCTGAAAAAGAACACTCATACCGAATGGATTGATAGCTTCAAAGAATATGAGAAAGTAGAGGAGGAAAAAGTAATCCGTCCTGAACTTCATCCTGCCACAAACTCTTTGAGCATGGGGGAAGTGGTACGTGCGGTAAGTGACGCTACTCACCATGAAGCTGTTTTGGTAACAGATGTAGGTCAAAATCAGATGATATCTGCACGTTACTTTAAATATACGAAAGAACGCAGTATCATTACTTCCGGAGGACTTGGAACAATGGGCTTCGGGCTTCCCGCAGCTATCGGGGCAACTTTCGGAGCACCGGAACGTACCGTATGCGTATTTATGGGAGATGGCGGACTGCAAATGAATATTCAGGAACTGGGTACGATTATGGAGCAGAAGGCTCCGGTGAAGATTATCTGCCTGAACAATAATTACCTCGGAAACGTACGTCAGTGGCAAGCTATGTTTTTCAACCGTCGCTATTCGTTTACCCCGATGTTGAATCCGGATTATATGAAAGTGGCCTCGGCTTATGATATTCCTTCCAAGCGTGTTTTCACTCGTGAAGAACTGAAGGAAGCTATTACTGAAATGCTGGCAACGGACGGACCGTTCCTGCTCGAAGCTTGCGTGGTGGAAGAAGGCAATGTTTTGCCGATGACTCCTCCGGGTGGTTCGGTAAACCAGATGTTGCTGGAGTGCTAGGAGAAGTTGAGAGTTGAGAATGGAGAGTTGAGAGTTCGCATTTAAAAAATTAGAGTTATGAGTGATAAAACGTTATATACAATCATTGTTCATTCGGAGAATATAGCCGGGTTGCTGAATCAGGTAACTGCTGTATTTACCCGTCGGCAAATAAATATTGAGAGTCTGAATGTATCTGCTTCTTCTATTAAAGGTGTACATAAGTATACAATAACAGCCTGGACTGATAAGGACATCATTGAGAAGGTAGTGAAACAGATCGAAAAGAAGATCGACGTGATTCAGGCACATTATTTCACAGAGGATGAGATTTATTTCCACGAGATTGCATTATATAAGGTGTCTACTCCTGCTTTTCAGGAGAATCCGGAAGCATCCAAGCTGATTCGTAGATACAATGCACGTATAGTGGAAGTCAATCCGGTATTTTCTATTGTCGAGAAAAATGGAATGAGCGAAGATATAACTTCGCTCTATGGTGAACTGAAGGCTTTGAATTGTGTTTTGCAGTTTGTTCGTTCGGGACGTGTAGCGATTACTACCAGCTGTTTTGAACGGGTGAATGAGTTTCTCGATGGACGGGAAGCTATGTATAACCAAAGTAAAAACCAATAAGAATAATGAGTGAAGAAAATAGAATAGGGACTTATCAGTTTGTGGCAGAACCGTTCCATGTTGACTTCAACGGACGTCTGACTATGGGGGTACTGGGAAATCATCTGCTGAATTGTGCAGGTTTTCACGCCAATGACCGTGGTTTTGGTATTGCAACGTTGAATGAGGATAATTACACATGGGTGCTTTCACGTCTAGCCATTGAGTTGGATGAAATGCCTTATCAGTATGAGAATTTCTCGGTTCAGACGTGGGTGGAAAATGTCTACCGTTTGTTTACGGACCGTAATTTTGCTATCCTCGATAAGGATGGAAAGAAGATTGGCTACGCACGTTCCGTATGGGCAATGATTAATCTTAATACCCGCAAGCCTGCCGACTTGTTGACTTTGCATGGGGGAAGTATCGTAGACTATGTCTGTGATGAGCCTTGCCCGATTGAAAAGCCTTCACGCATCAAAGTGACAAGCGATCAGCCGATAGCTACCCTGACGGCAAAGTACAGTGATATAGATATCAATGGTCATGTAAACAGCATCCGTTACATCGAACATATCCTTGATTTGTTCCCGATTGAATTGTATAAGACCAAACGTATCCGTCGTTTTGAAATGGCGTATGTGGCGGAAAGCTATTTTGGTGATGAACTCTCTTTCTTCTGCGATGAAGTGAATGCAAACGAGTTTCACGTAGAAGTGAAGAAGAATGGCAACGAAGTTGTTTGCCGCTCGAAAGTGATATTTGAATAAATGTGAGAATATAAAATCAATTAATAACAGATGGCGTAAGTCATCAAAAACTAAAAACAAAAAGAAAATGGCACAGTTGAATTTTGGAGGTACTACTGAAACTGTAGTAATCCGTGACGAATTTCCATTGGAAAAAGCTCGTGAAGTATTGAAAAATGAAACAATCGCTGTAATCGGTTATGGCGTACAGGGTCCTGGACAGGCACTGAACTTGCGTGATAACGGTTTCAATGTAATCGTTGGTCAACGTGAAGGAAAAACATACGATAAGGCAGTAACAGACGGATGGGTTCCGGGTGAAACTTTGTTCGGTATCGAAGAAGCTTGTGAGAAAGGTACTATTGTAATGTGTCTGTTGTCTGACGCAGCAGTAATGTCAGTATGGCCTACTATCAAGCCTTACCTGACTGCCGGAAAAGCTCTTTATTTCTCACACGGTTTTGCTATCACTTGGAACGACCGTACAGGTGTAGTTCCTCCTGCTGATATCGACGTTATCATGGTTGCTCCTAAAGGTTCGGGTACATCTTTGCGTACTATGTTCCTCGAAGGACGCGGCTTGAACTCTTCTTATGCTATCTATCAGGATGCTACAGGCAAGGCTTACGAAAGAACCATCGCACTGGGTATTGGTATCGGTTCCGGTTATCTGTTCGAAACAACTTTCCAACGTGAGGCTACTTCTGACCTGACAGGTGAACGTGGTTCATTGATGGGGGCTATCCAAGGTTTGTTGCTGGCACAGTACGAAGTATTGCGTGAAAACGGTCATAGTCCTTCTGAAGCATTCAATGAAACAGTGGAAGAACTGACACAGTCATTGATGCCGTTGTTCGCAAAGAACGGTATGGACTGGATGTACGCTAACTGCTCTACTACTGCTCAACGTGGTGCTCTCGATTGGATGGGCCCATTCCACGATGCTATCAAACCGGTAGTTGAAAAGTTGTATAATAGCGTGAAGACTGGTAACGAAGCACAGATTTCTATTGATAGTAATTCACAACCTGATTATCGTGAAAAGTTAAACGAGGAGCTCCGTCAATTACGCGAAAGCGAAATGTGGCAGACTGCTGTAACTGTTCGTAAACTTCGTCCGGAGAATAATTAATTAGACCAGATTATACAAGTTTTAAAAGAAGGAGAGAGCTTTTTGCTTTCTCCTTCTTTTATTAATAAGATATTTAAAAATGGGTAGGTGAAGCTTGCAGAAACTTTTTTTTGAAAAATATATCAATAATGTGATTAAAATATGCAAGTTTATGTTTATATTTGCACTATCAAATAAAATGAACGAGAAGTATGATGTGTTTTAACTTACCCCAAAGAATGATTAACATTGCTAAATTAGCATGTGTTATCAGTGTTGTTTCTGTTGCTTTCTCAAGCTGTTTACAGAAAGATGTATATGATCCTGCTAATTCAGGAGATAAAGAAGAAGTTACTTTAGATAACTATTTCGACTTTGCCACTACTAAGAATATTCAATTGAATATTGATTATGGAAAGGAATGTCCTAGGGCTTATTTTGAAGTTTATGCTGAAAATCCGCTTTCTTATGTGGCAGAAGGCGGTCAGATTATAAAGAAAGCAGGGGTTTCACACATTGCAACCGGATTTACAGATATACAAGGACGTTATATCAAACCGGCTTCTTTCCCGACAGCAGTTTCAGAAGTTTATATTTATTCTCCGGATTTTGGTGTGCCGACTTTGTATAAAACTAAAGTTGTCGGTTCGGATGTCAGCGCAAAAATAACCTTTGAGAATGCTCTTGATGTTACTCCTGTGGATTCATCAACGAGAGGTGCACAAACAAGGGCTGCGGTGAAATTTATTACAGATGTAATCCCGAACGTATTAGGAACTTGGAATGCAAATTCAGGTAAGCCTGACTATTTGGATGCTTCTAAGAAGATCAACATGGATGCAACTCTCAAGAGTTATATAACGACATATTTCCCGGAAGGAAAGAATAACGTAGGACCTTTAGTTACTGATAATGCTGATATTCTGATAAAAGAAGATGCAAATGTCGTTATTAACTATTTTGGGGGAGACACAGGAGCGAAAAGTGTATTTGCTTATTATTGCTATCCGAAAGATGCTTCTACTGATGAAATAAGGAAGGCAACAAAGCATGCATGTGTCATATTTCCTAACGCACATGGAAATAGTTTAGGTTATTATAGTGGGGTTGCGGTTAATTTAAAATATATAAATGAGACTGGTAATTTCCCTCAAGAGGACCCGGAACGTATTCCGGCAAATACAAAGATTGGTTTCTTGATATGGAATAATGGCTGGGTAAATGCCAAGGCTAATGGAAATATGTTCTATTCGACTAAATCTTTGAATAGTGACAAAATTTCTCACACTGCAATTTTTGCAGCAAAAAATAAAGCAGGTGAAAGAGTGAATGTGATAACAATGGAAGACTGGAAAAGTGGAGAAAATGACTATAATGATGTTGCTTTTGTTATCTCTTCTAATCCTATTGCTGCTATTGAAGTTCCGGATGTTCCTAATCCGGGTGATCGGAAAGGAACAGAAAAGTATTCTGGAGTGCTTGGCTTTGAAGATAACTGGCCGGAGCAAGGAGATTATGACTTGAATGATGTAGTCATGAAATATCAGTCAAGCGTTGATTATAATATAGATAATAAGGTTCTTAATATTATTGATAAGTTCACCTTGGCTTGGACGGGAGCTAATTATAAGAACTCGTTTGCTTATGAAGTTCCTTTCGATTTGAGTAAAGCTTCTAAAGTAACGGTTAATGGTAGTGAAGCTTCTTCCTATTCAGGTAATGTGATAACATTATTCAAGGATGCTAAGGCTGAATTGGGAGTATCCAATGTGAATGCGGAGGATATGATTAATCAGAATATTCAAGAGAAGACATATACGGTATCCATACAATTTAATAATCCTACTCTTGATAAATCAGTGGTGGTAGCTCCTTATAATCCTTTTATAAAAGTATTCAACTCTGCCACAGAAGTCCATCTGACAGATCATAAGCCGACAACTGGTGCGAATAATCGTTTCCCTTCCGGAGCTGATATTTCTCGTGGTGATGTAGATGGTACCTATTTCATTTGCAAGGATGGTTTTCCGTTTGCTATACATGTAGATGCTCGTTTGGACGCTTCTATTTTGAATTTAGATCTTAAAAAGGAGAATCAGCGCATTGACAAAACATATCCTAAATTTGCAGAATGGGCAAAAACGCGCGATCCGCAAATAAAATGGTGGAAATAGTTGGAGCGCATTGGAATAATCGACTATCTTTGAGGATGAAAAAATTAAGAATAGTACTGATGTAAAATATTGTTTGTTTTGTTTGTGTTAAATGAAGTGCGGTTTCGTGAGAAAGTGCACTTTGTTAAAGAGGTTGTGTCAAAACGTTGGCACAACCTCTTTTATATTTTACAGTTCT
>NZ_QVLZ01000046.1:0-55006 GCF_003435205.1 Bacteroides sp. AF32-8BH
CAGAACTGTAAAATATAAAAGAGGTTGTGCCAACGTTTTGACACAACCTCGTTTCTTTTAAAGGAAAAATGAGCTTTTATAACAAACTAAATACCAGCATATTAAGAACACTCATTTTTTTCATCTGAAAAAGAAAAGGTCATTTTCATATATGCCAATAAAAGATTACAAACGATTTACTGGAAATCATCTAATACCTCTTTCAGCTCTCCTACCGTAAGCTCTCCTACCTGTCTCCATAATTCATGTCCCTTATGCAATAAAAGAAAGGCGGACACTGTTTCTACATTATGCGCATCGGCTATTGTTCTATTTTCTTCAGCATTCACTCTTATCAATTCTACAGTTCTCTTTTCGTAAGTCCGAAGCACAGGACCTATCCACTCATAATGAGGTGACCAGTCGGCATAAAATACTACCAACACCAAATGGTTGGTCTTAACTGCTGTTTCTAATTGTTTCTCTATATTCATATCTCTACGTTTTTATATTAATGATAGTGCTAAAACAATGAATACAGAAAAAGGTTCTTCAGCATATCCGGTGAGCAATATGATAGATAAATAGGGGTTTTCACTTTCATATCGTCAAAAGGAAAAGGATGTATTTCTTGTTTTTATAGCTGATTTCACCGATTATCAAGGCTAAATATTCTTCATATATTATGGAAGAATATGCAAAACAATTCATCCAAATAACAGTTTATTAATATATAAACAGGTATAATTTCAAATTATAACTAAATGTGGCCGTATATAAAGCGATTATAAGTTTGAAGAAAATAAATAGATATTAGATATACTTTTTAGCAAAATATAAAGCAAAAAGTCATATCTTTGCATCGTAATAAAACAAAAGGTTACAACAATCAACAAATATAAATCAAAATGACAACAAAGATTAAGTTCACAAAAATGCATGGAGCGGGAAATGACTACATATATGTAGACACAACCCAATATCCGATAGCCGACCCTGCAAAGAAGGCAATCGAATGGAGCAAGTTTCATACAGGAATCGGAAGTGATGGACTTATATTGATTGGTGTCTCTGATAAAGCGGATTTCAGCATGCGCATTTTCAATGCGGACGGTTCGGAAGCTATGATGTGTGGTAACGGAAGCCGTTGTGTAGGCAAATATGTATATGAATACGGCTTGACTGACAAAACAGAAATTACGCTGGATACACGATCAGGAATAAAAATCCTGAAACTGCATGTAGAGGGAAAAACAGTTAGTGCAGTCACCGTAGACATGGGTAGCCCGTTGGAAACAGAAGAGATTCAGTGGGGAGGAAAGTATCCTTTCCGGTCAACCAAAGTATCAATGGGTAATCCGCATCTCGTCACATTTGTTGAGGACATCACCCGGATTAATTTACCGGAAATCGGTCCTGAACTGGAGAATCATCCTCTTTTTCCCGACAGAACCAATGTGGAGTTTGCACAGATTGTCAGCAAAGACACCATACGGATGAGGGTGTGGGAAAGAGGATCGGGAATCACTCAAGCTTGCGGGACAGGTGCTTGCGCCACAGCAGTAGCCGCCTTCATCAACGGACTTACAGGAAGAAAAAGCGATGTAATCATGGATGGAGGGACAGTCACCATTGAATGGGATGAAATCTTCGGGCATATATTAATGACCGGACCGGCAACCAAAGTTTTCGATGGGGAGATTGAGGATGAGTATTAAAAAGTATTAAGTATCAGGTATTGAGTATTAGATTTTGCAGAACTTAAAACAATAACAAGATGGCATTAGTAAACGAACATTTTTTGAAGTTACCGGGAAGCTATTTATTCTCGGACATAGCGAAAAAGGTAAATACCTTCAAGATAACACATCCTAAACAGGATATTATCCGGTTGGGTATCGGTGATGTCACCCAACCGCTTCCGAAAGCGTGTATCGAAGCCATGCACAAAGCGGTAGAAGAGCTGGCCAGCAAGGATACATTCCGCGGATATGGTCCTGAACAGGGATATGATTTTCTGATTGAAGCAATTATAAAAAATGACTTTATTCCACGTGGGATTCATTTCTCGGCATCCGAGATATTTGTCAGTGACGGTGCCAAAAGCGATACCGGAAATATAGGCGATATTCTTCGCCATGACAATAGCGTAGGTGTTACAGATCCCATCTATCCGGTTTATATAGACAGCAATGTCATGTGCGGACGCGCCGGAGTGTTGGAAGAAGAAACGGGTAAATGGAGTAATGTTACTTATATGCCTTGCACAAGTGAGAATAACTTTATTCCGGAAATTCCAGACAAACGGATAGACATTGTTTATCTCTGCTATCCGAACAACCCGACAGGAACAACCTTAACCAAACCGGAACTGAAGAAATGGGTGGACTATGCATTGGCAAACGATACATTGATTCTGTTCGATGCCGCTTATGAAGCATATATCCAGGACGAAAATGTCCCCCACTCTATCTATGAGATTAAGGGAGCTAAAAAGTGTGCGATCGAATTCCGTAGTTTTTCAAAAACGGCAGGATTTACCGGAGTACGCTGCGGATATACCGTAGTTCCGAAAGAGCTTACTGCCGCCACATTGGAAGGAGACCGCATCCCACTCAACAGATTGTGGAACCGCCGCCAATGCACCAAGTTCAACGGTACTTCTTACATTACCCAACGGGCAGCAGAAGCTGTTTACAGTGCAGAAGGCAAAGCACAGATTAAAGAAACAATCGGCTATTATATGACCAATGCCAAAATTATGAAAGAGGGATTGGAAGCCACAGGACTGAAAGTGTATGGAGGAGTCAACGCTCCCTACTTGTGGGTGAAAACTCCGAACGGGCTTTCGTCATGGCGATTCTTCGAACAGATGTTGTATGAAGCCAATGTGGTCGGTACCCCCGGTGTAGGCTTCGGACCAAGCGGTGAAGGATATATCCGCCTGACTGCCTTTGGCGAACGTAACGACTGTATCGAAGCAATGAGAAGAATAAAAAACTGGCTATAAGAATTTTGAATAACTTCTCCTAGTCTATTCATAACCAGTGATTTTTCAATTTACTTGATAGTATTTCGCGCGCTACTATATATACATGGACCGTACATCCACATTTTTCTAACTATTAAAGGTAAAAAGACGATGAAAACGACGATTAACAAAAAAATGAGGGTAATAACAGTAGCATTATTACTGTCAGGGCTTGTCCCGTCTACAATGATGGCACAAGATAAGGTAGAAGCTTCCGTTGGAGCAGATCTGGTAAGTGGTTACATCTGGCGCGGCCAGGATTTAGGCGGAGTGAGCGTTCAACCCTCACTGGAAATCTCTTACAAAGGTTTCTCACTCGGAGCATGGGGATCGGTAGGATTCGAATCGACGGACACAAAAGAGTTCGATTTAACTCTTGGTTATTCGATAGGCGGTTTTAGCGTTTCAGTGACGGATTATTGGTTTAATACCCAAGTAGAAACTGGCATAGACGATGATGGAGAAACGATCTTTGCAACTAACAAGTATTTTAAATACGGAGCTCATTCAACGGCTCATGTATTTGAAGCACAAATCGGATATGACTTCGGACCACTGGCAGTCAACTGGTATACAAATTTTGCAGGTGCCGACGGCGTGAAAGAAAATGGCAAAAGGGCTTATTCTTCTTACCTCGCACTTAGCGCACCATTCAAATTGGGAGGTCTCGACTGGACAGTAGATTTAGGTATGGTTCCTTGGGAGACAACTTTCTACAATGGCTATACAAGTGGGTTCTGCGTATCAGACGTAAGTCTCGGAGCTTCCAAGGATATCAAAATCACAGATTCCTTCTCCGTTCCGGCATTTGCCAAGGTATCTGTCAATCCACGGACAGAAGGAGCCTACTTCGCATTCGGATTAAGTTTTTAAGAGAGAGAATATAGAATATCAAAGAGCGTATAGGGATCAGGTAGTTAGAGTTTAGATTTTATCGGTTTGTTGTATGGTAACCTACTATGGCTGCCACACCCTATACCTCTTTCTTTTACAGGTCAACACTAATATTTAAGGTATATGAAAAAGATTGAAGCTATTATCCGTAAAACCAAATTCGAGGACGTAAAAGACGCCCTACTCGAAGCGGACATCGAATGGTTCTCTTATTACGATGTAAGAGGTATTGGAAAAGCACGGCAAGGACGTATCTACCGTGGCGTAGTATATGACACCAGCACCATTGAACGAATTTTGATCTCTATTGTCGTACGCGACAAAAATACCGAGAAAACAGTGCAGGCTATCATCAAAGCTGCACAGACCGGAGAAATCGGTGACGGACGTATTTTCGTCATTCCTATCGAAGACGCTATCCGGATACGCACTGCCGAACGTGGTGACATAGCCCTCTACAATGCAGAACAAGAACGTTAATCGGCAGCGGCAAGGTGCCGCTCCCAGGTTTCCTTGCGGATTATAACGTTTATAAAGAGGTTTACAACATCACTAATAAATAATAGGTATAAAATAAGATAATTATTATGGATACAAAATATAAAAGCCATAGCTTCGTTAAGTTGTGGATAGCCACTACTATATTCATTTTGTGCTGTTTTACTACTGATATGTCGGCACAAAACGCAGCCGCTACCGATACAGTTGCAGCAGTTACAGAAACAATTACCGAAGTCGTTGCAGCTCCTGCCGAAGAAGCATCAGCAGCTCCCGATACGGTTGGTGAATTAGCTCTTGGATTAAATACTGTATGGATGTTGCTTGCAGCAATGCTCGTATTCTTCATGCAGCCGGGATTTGCATTAGTAGAAGCAGGTTTTACCAGAGTGAAAAATACTGCCAACATTCTGATGAAGAACTTTGTAGACTTCATGTTCGGCTCTTTACTATACTGGTTTATCGGTTTCGGATTGATGTTCGGCGCAGGCGGATTCATCGGAATGCCTCACTTCTGCGACCTTTCTTTCATTAATAATGGTTTGCCAACCGAAGGATTCCTCATATTCCAAACCGTATTCTGTGCGACAGCAGCTACAATTGTATCAGGAGCCATGGCAGAACGAACAAAATTCTCCATGTATATCGTCTACACCATCTTTATCAGTGTACTGATTTATCCGATATCCGGTCACTGGACATGGGGCGGAGGCTGGCTGATGAACGGTGAAGAAGGTTCTTTCATGATGAGTCACTTCGGCACTACATTCCATGACTTTGCCGGTTCTACAGTCGTTCACTCTGTAGGTGGATGGATTGCTTTGGTAGGTGCTGCCATTCTTGGTCCCCGTATCGGTAAATATGGTAAAGACGGCAAATCAAAAGCTATCCCAGGCCATAGCCTGACTATTGCTGCACTGGGGGTATTCATTCTTTGGTTCGGATGGTTCGGATTCAACCCCGGTTCTCAATTGGCAGCAGCAACCGAAGCCGACGCAATCGCTATTTCCCACGTATTCCTGACAACGAACCTGGCTGCTTGTGCCGGTGGTTTCTTTGCTCTGTTGGTGAGCTGGATGAAATATGGAAAACCATCCCTGTCATTGACACTGAATGGTATCTTGGCAGGTCTGGTAGGTATCACAGCAGGATGTGACACAGTATCTCCCGCAGGAGCAGCCTTAATAGGTGCGATATGTGGTGTCGTAATGATATTCTCCGTTGACTTCATTGACAAGTTTCTAAAAATAGACGATCCGGTAGGTGCATCTTCTGTACATGGTGTGTGTGGTTTTTTAGGAACAATTCTCACAGGTTTGTTCTCTACCAGTGAAGGTTTATTCTATGGATACGGTTTCGGATTCCTCGGTGCACAACTATTCGGAGCATTGGTAGTAAGTGCATGGGCAGCAGGCATGGGATTCATCATTTTCAAAACGCTTGATAAGATTCACGGACTTCGCGTTCCGGCACGTGTCGAAGAAGAAGGTCTTGACATTTACGAACACGGTGAATCTGCTTACAACTAAGTTACTTATAATTAAAAGTAAGTCTACTCATCAGTAAGTGAATTAGGCTATATAGATTAAAAAGATTTATCCCGGGCGGGCCTGACCGCCTTCCCGGGAACCACACAGAGAAAATTATTTGCTCTAACATATTTAACAACAAATCAAATTAGGTATTATGTCAAAACTTAGATTCAGAGTAGTAGAGACAGCTTTCAAGAAAAAGGCTGTTGAGGTAGCAACACCTGCCGAACGTCCTTCGGAATACTTCGGCAAGTATGTATTCAACAAGGAAAAGATGTTCAAATACCTTCCCAGTAAGGTATACAATGCACTGATTGATGCAATTGACAATGGTGCTCCGCTAGATCGCAGCATTGCCGACGAGGTAGCTGCCGGCATGAAGAAATGGGCTATCGAAATGGGTGTCACTCATTACACGCACTGGTTTGCACCGCTGACCGAGGGTACGGCAGAAAAGCACGATGCCTTCGTTGAACATGACGGCAAAGGTGGTATGATGGAAGAATTTACAGGTAAACTGCTCGTACAGCAGGAGCCGGATGCTTCTTCTTTCCCGAATGGCGGTATCCGTAATACATTCGAAGCTCGCGGATACAGCGCATGGGACCCCTCGTCACCTGCTTTCATCGTGGATGATACACTTTGCATCCCGACTGTATTTATCGCATATACCGGTGAAGCTCTTGACTATAAAGCTCCCTTACTGAAGGCATTGCGTGCTGTAGATAAAGCAGCCGTAGCCGTATGTCAGTATTTTAATCCGGAAGTGAAAAAAGTAGTTGCTTACTTAGGATGGGAACAGGAATACTTCCTGGTAGACGAAGGATTGTATGCCGCACGTCCGGACTTACTAATGACCGGTCGTACTTTGATGGGACATGACAGTGCCAAAAACCAACAGTTGGAGGATCACTACTTCGGTGCTATCCCCACCCGCGTAGCCGCTTTCATGAAGGACCTTGAAATTGAAGCGTTAAAATTAGGTATTCCTGTTAAGACTCGTCACAACGAGGTTGCCCCGAACCAATTCGAGTTGGCTCCTATCTTTGAAGAGTGTAACCTTGCTAATGACCATAACTTACTGATTATGTCATTAATGCGTAAGGTAAGCCGCCGTCATGGTTTCCGTGTACTACTTCATGAAAAGCCATTCAAGGGTGTCAACGGATCGGGTAAACACAACAACTGGTCTTTGGGCACTGATACAGGTATCTTATTAATGGGACCGGGTAAGACTCCGGAAGACAATCTACGTTTTGTTACATTCGTTGTCAATACATTGATGGCAGTTTATCATCATAACGGACTACTGAAAGCTTCTATCTCCAGTGCTACCAACGCCCACCGTCTGGGAGCGAATGAGGCACCTCCTGCAATTATCTCCTCTTTCCTTGGAAAACAGTTGTCGCAGGTATTGGATCATATCGAAAACAGTACGAAAGATGATTTAATCAGCCTTAGCGGTAAACAGGGAATGAAGTTGGATATTCCGCAGATTCCTGAATTACTGATCGATAATACAGACCGTAACCGTACTTCTCCATTTGCTTTCACAGGCAACCGCTTTGAGTTCCGTGCCGTAGGTTCCGAAGCAAACTGTGCTTCTGCCATGATTGCATTGAACTCGGCCGTAGCAAATCAATTGGTGAAGTTTAAAAAGGACGTGGATGCGTTGATTGAAAAGGGAGAACCCAAAGTTTCCGCCATTCTTGAAATCATCCGCGGATATATCAAAGAATGTAAAGCCATTCATTTCGACGGTAACGGTTACAGTGACGAATGGAAGAAAGAAGCTGCCCGTCGTGGACTGGATTGCGAAACCAGTGTTCCTGTTATCTTCGACAATTACCTGAAACCGGAAACAATTGCCATGTTCGAAGCTACCGGTGTAATGACCAAGAAAGAACTGGAAGCCCGTAACGAGGTGAAATGGGAAACTTATACGAAGAAGATTCAGATTGAGGCACGTGTATTGGGTGACTTGGCAATGAATCATATCATTCCGGTTGCCACTCAATACCAGACGGACTTAATTAATAATGTCTATAAGATGCAATCTCTTTTCCCGGCAGAAAAGGCTGCGAAATTGTCTGCTAAGAACCTGGAGCTTATTGAAGAGATTGCCGACCGTACAGCTTTCATCAAGGAGCATGTAGATGCAATGATTGAGGCTCGTAAGGTTGCAAACAAGATAGAAAGCGAACGGGAAAAAGCCATTGCCTACCACGACACGATTGTCCCGGCACTGGAAGAAATCCGTTATCACATCGACAAGTTGGAACTGATTGTTGACAATCAGATGTGGACGCTTCCAAAATACAGGGAACTGTTATTTGTGAGATAGAAAAAAATACGGTGAACGATAAACAGTAAACGGTGAACAAACTGCATTATCATTGCAGAATATTCACCGTTAGCCGTTCACTGTTATTGAAATTATCTATTTCTTTTGTTGGTTGTTTTAAGTTTGCGGGGAGGGGTGCTGTGAAGCAGTCCTCTTCTTTTTTTATTCGATAATCTTTGCGTCTTCAATATCATCATCGTCATGCATAACCGGAGCCTTCGGGCGGCGACGGGCAAACTTGAACCAGTTTATCAATTCGGAAAGAGAATAAACCAAACTGCTGATACCAATAATTATAAATGCAGTATTACGCGCTCCTGTCGGATTGAACAAAGCGATAATACCCGCAATAAGAATCAGCGAAGGAATCAGATAAAAAGCTCCCGGAACGGGCATCCACCGACGAGCCATCGACAAAGAAGCAATCTGTTGCACTCCTCCCATAATCAGGATAAATCCCAATAAAAACATCAGGACGTCTGCAAAGAATTCAGGCATCACAATCAGCCAAAGTCCGAATAATAAGCTACCGATTCCTTCTATCGGAAAACGGGGAGCTGCTTCACCTTCCGGTCTTTTCCGGCCGAAATAGCCAAAAAGGCTGATAACACCGGGAATCAAGAAGGCAACACCTACCGTAATGACAATATAACTGGCAGCCGCATTGGGCCAAATCACGAGTACCAATCCAATCACAAGTGCGAAGAGAATGCGAATAAGGGAATAATTCATTGTTTTCATAAATTCTATATTTTTTAACCGAGTCTGTTCCAATACTTTTGCGAATATAAGTGTTTCTACTGATATATAAAAATAACAAATAAACATTGTAATAAGTTCGTAATAATATCGTTATGACGATTACATCTCACATTGATATTTTTGCAGAAATTTTAAACAGTTCCTTTTTCACAATGAAACAAAGCGAAATAAAAAAGAAATACCCTTATGTAGAGCGTGACATCAGTTGGATGTACTTCAACCAACGTATTCTGCTAGAAGCCGCCCGTCCAGAAGTGCCACTGCTGGAACGACTCACTTTTCTTGGCATCTATTCAAATAACCTGGATGAATTCTTCCGTGTCCGTGTAGCGACTCTGAACCGGATCGTAGAATATGCCGATAAAAACATACAAGCAGAACAAGAAACCGCCGCCTGCACTCTGAAACAAATAGGAAAGCTGCACAATCGTTACTACAAGCAGTTTGAGGAGATATTCGCTTCCATTATGGAGGAATTGAAGAAAGAGAATATCTACGTCATCAAAGATGCGGAAATGACGGACGAACAGAAAGCATTCGTCACTTCTTTCTATCGCAACAAACTGAATGGTTCTACCAATCCGCTTTTCCTCAATGGAACCCGCCCGCTGGACGATCAGACAGATGAGGATATTTACCTTGCCATCCGTCTGCTGCGCAAAGATGAAACGGGAAAGATAAAGGAGAAAGACTATGCAGTGATTGAACTGCCGACCGGAGACTTCGGCCGTTTTATTCAATTACCTGATTCGGATGGAAAAACATATCTCATGTTTCTTGATGACGTGATCCGCTATTGTTTGCCGATGATTTTTGTTGGCATGAAGTACACAGATTATGAGGCGTACACTTTCAAATTCACTAAAGACGCCGAAATGGAAATTGACAGTGATCTGCGGACAGGGGTACTTCAGAAGATTTCCAAAGGTGTGAAAAGCCGGAAGAAAGGGGAACCGATCCGTTTCGTCTATGACGAACAAATTCCTAAAGACTTGCTGAAAAAGTTGACCGGTCGCCTGAACGTGGATAAGAATGACACGCGTGTAGCCGGAGGACGCTATCACAATTTCAAGGATTTGATGAAATTTCCGGTTTGCGGTCATCATGAACTGAAATATCCTGTTTGGGAACCTATCTTCAAGCCTGAACTGAATGGCATGGAAAGTCTGCTCACTTTGATTCGTCGGAAAGATCGTTCCTTACATTATCCTTATCATAGTTTCGATACTTTCATCCGTGTGTTGCGAGAAGCCGCTATCAGTAAAGAAGTAAAAAGTATCAAGATGACGCTTTATCGTTTGGCTAAAGACTCCAAAGTGATAAAGGCTTTAATCAGTGCAGCCAAAAACGGAAAAAAAGTCACAGTAGTTATCGAACTGTTGGCACGTTTTGATGAAGCGTCTAATATCAACTGGAGCAAGAAAATGCAGGATGCGGGGATTCATGTTATTTTCGGAGTAGAGGGTTTGAAAATTCATTCTAAATTGCTGCATATCGGCACTCGGCACGGAGATATCGCCTGCATCAGTACAGGAAATTTCCATGAAGGAAATGCACGTATGTATACTGACTATACCATTATGACTGCTCACCGTCCCATTGTCCGGGAAGTCAATGCCGTATTCGATTTTATCGAAAAGCCTTATACTCCTGTTGATTTCAAAGAATTGCTCGTTTCTCCCAATGATATGCGTAAACGATTCATTGCGCTTATCAACAAAGAGATAAAAAATAAGGAACAGGGAAAAGAGGCTTATATCCTTGCTAAAGTAAATCATATTACTGACCGTGCACTTGTTGAAAAGCTATACGAAGCCTCAACAGCGGGTGTTCAAGTGGAACTGGTAGTACGCGGTAACTGTTCTTTAGTGACAGGCGTTCCGGGTATCAGCGAGAATATACACATCAATGGTATTATCGACCGTTATCTCGAACATTCGCGCATTTTCATCTTCGCCAATGGTGGAGAAGAAAAATACTACATTGGTTCTGCCGACTGGATGCCTCGCAACCTGGATAATCGTATTGAGGTGGCGGCACCGGTCTATGATAAAGAAATCCAGGCAGATTTAAAACGAATTGTCTGCTACGGATTCCGGGATACGGCAAAAGGAAGAATTGTGGATGGTACAGGCGAGAACCGGGAAAAAGAACGGGAAGAGAACAGTGTCCCATTCCGCTCACAAGAAAAATTATATAACGAATACAAGAATACATTATGATAAGTATGAAGAAAGTTAATTATGCGGCAATAGATATAGGCTCTAATGCGGTGCGGCTGCTGATAAAATGTGTAAACGAGGAGAATGCGCCCGAATTAATGAGTAAGGTACAGCTCATCCGTATTCCGTTACGGTTGGGAGAAGACGCCTTTACTGTGGGGGTTATCTCTACAGAAAAAGAGAAGAAACTGATTCGGCTGATGAAAGCCTACAAACAATTAATGAAGATATATGATGTGGTAGACTATCGTGCGTGTGCCACCTCTGCCATGCGTGATGCACGTAATGGCAAGGATATCGTTCAGCAGATCGTCAAAAAAACGGGTATCCGTGTAGAAATCATCGACGGGCAGGAAGAGGCGCATATTGTTTACGACAATCATATCGAACAGTTATTTGCTTCAGGACAAAATTACTTGTATGTAGATGTAGGAGGTGGTAGTACGGAAATTAATCTCATCAGCAACGGTGAACTGAAAAATTCCCGTTCATATAATATAGGTACGGTACGTATGCTTAGCGGTATGGTAAAGGAAGAAGAAAAGGAAGCTTTGCGCACTGACCTGATAGGGCTTGCCACAGAATATACCCCTATCAGCATCATCGGTTCGGGAGGAAATATTAATAAGTTATTTCGTTTAGCGGACAAGAAAGACAAAAAAGCGTCTCTCCTACCCATCGAATCACTGCAAGATATATATGAAACATTAAAAGCCCTCTCTACCGAACAACGTATTAAGCAATATAAGTTGAAACCGGACCGGGCCGATGTTATTGTTCCTGCTGCAGAGATATTTCTCGAGATAGCTACTCATGTAAAAGCTACCGGAATTATTGTACCTACCATCGGACTGTCCGACGGTATTATAGACAGCTTGTACACGCAAAACATGAACAGGCCTGATTCTCCGCAATCTCGATGAATGAATATATAAAAAACTCCTGATACTAAGTCTGGATATACTAGTATCGGGAGTTTTTGTCTCATCTTGCTATAATGTATAGATTCATCTTTAAAAGAGTTAGGTATTCGGATTTTGTTCTTTATATTTGTGCAACTATATATTTGAAACAATATGGATATAAAACTTAGAATTGAGCAATCTTCGGATTATCATGAAACCGAAAACATTACACGGGAAGCATTCTGGAATCATTATTCTCCGGGATGTGACGAACATTACCTCCTTCATATTATGCGTAACCATCCTAAGTTTGTGCCGGAGCTCGATATTGTTGCAGAACATAATAACAAGATTGTCGGTAATGTTGTCTGCCTCAAATCATTTATCATGGCAGATGACGGTAACCAATATGAGGTTTTGAGCCTGGGGCCCATTTCTGTCCTCCCCGAATACCAACAGCAAGGTATCGGAGGAAGAATGATTGCACTTACCAAAAAATTAGCTTCCGAAATGGGATTTCGTGCTATTTTACTTTGTGGTGACCCGGATTATTATCTCCGACAAGGATTCATTCCTGCCGAAACATTAGGGATTCGCACTGAAGACAATATGTATGCTACTGCTCTTCATGTTTGTGAATTATATGATAATGCTTTAGCCAATGTAAAAGGCCGTTATATAGAAGATAAAATATATCAGATTGATAAATCTGCTGCTAATGAGTTCGACAAGCGATTTCCTCCAAAAGAAATTGTAGTTGGTACTCCGTCACAAAAACGGTTTAATCAGATAGTAGTGATGCAGAAAAAAGCGAATTAAGGTTGAATAACCTAAATCGCCTGATTTGTACATCTCTGGAGCTCGGTCCTGCTATGATATTAAGCAACTATCATTCAATATAGTTACCATTCTTCGTATCTTTGCAGTTACAAAACATTCAACATGAGAAATTTGAATTTACAAAAAGATACTACTGACACTTTGTAATTCTTAATCTATCAGGGATCGCTTCTTTCCTCCCTTTGGCTGAAGTAAAATTTTTCTGCCACTGTAGAGGGCTTTATTCAATTCACTATTCTACAATTAAGCATGATATATATACATTTTAATACGCGCACAGCATTTCTACAATCAAACGGGCATCACATGTACTAATAAAGTTCCCTTTTACTTTTTTCTTTTTACCATTATCAAAGCCCCAAATAGAAAAATCAATGGAAAGAAAGTAGGAAATTCTAACAACATTTACGATATAGCGACACTATCCCAATGGTTTGTTTACTTCATCCATAGCTTTTGATGACATTATCCGCATCTTTTACTTACTTTATCCTTATGTTTTTTACAAATATAGCGGCGCTTTTGATGTAAATATGCGGTGCTTTACGCAATAAAGGCATTGTTTTTCAATAAATCATGGGGATTTTCCTGCTAATAGAGAAGAATGATAGAACATGAGAGATAGCAAAACCCTTGATTACACGAACAATCGTCAGAATAATCAGAGATTCTAAAACTTTATGTATTTACTTTGTCATCGAATGGGTAATTACATAAAAAAGGAGAGCATTAAGGCAGCACTTACTTCCTACAATCTCCCCATAATCAATGCACACAAGTTCTTTTCGAATAAAACTGTTTGCAATATTTCTCTTTAATAGTTTTAGTACTGAATCACTTTATCACTACTAACTGTCTTATACCAATCAGTAGTTGAGCTCTGATCGTGTGCCCAATCTGCAAATTTAGAATATGCGTTCGTTATCACTGTTGTTTCTGTTGGATAAGCAAATTTATCAGGAACACACAAAGCCCATGTATTATTAACTGCCTTGATTACCTCAAGCACCTCATTATCCGCCAATTGTCCATTCGCCGTAGCCGAATTAAAATGAGTCAAATGAATTTCTGTTCTCTTTTGACCTATCCCCTGATAAGCAATGAAGAAGTCTAAACCATCTGTCACACTAGGGACGGATATTTCATTTTTAAGTTTGACGTTCACTTCAAGAGTATATATATCTGTAAGAGGAGTGCTAGCATTCCCAGTATTCAACATGGGGCGTTGTGCTCCTGTATATCCATATACATAATGTGCGTCTCCAAATAAAGGAATCACAAGTTCATTGCCATTGGCTTCATAAGATGCATTTTCAAATATACCAGAATTTAATGAGCCGGTACGTTGAGCAGCGCCTGCACCAAAACTTATCTCTTCCACATTATTTTTGTCTATTCCTCGTATTCTCAAACCAGCACCTAATTGTTTCACGGCACCAACTGCCCGAAGGTCAATTTTATATTTTAGTTCTTTCACATCATTACCGGCTGCAGGCAAAGTTACATTCAACACAATATCATTGAAATCGTAATCTCCTGCTTTCGGATAGTTATCTTCGAAAGCATAAGAATAAACTGCATATCGAATTTCTACATCATCCGGTTTTTCATCAGAGTTATACCCTTCTTTAACACAGTCACCGTCAGCAGGAAGTATAAATTCTGCTTTGCCCGGATTACAATAGGTAGCACCTTGCTGTAATCCCTTATTTACTAGCCATGCAAAAGGAGACCAGTTATAATGTGCTTCGCCTTTATATGTTTGATCTGTTATTTCACAAATGATATTATTACTTACTTTAGAAGCAGATTGAGCCAGACCGGAAGTATTATCTATTTCGTGAATTCTTAATAAGGCAGTTCCTTGTGTCGGACCGGTAACTGTTCTGAATAAATTAGCTTTGCCCGTACAAGTCAACATGGATTGTGCTTCCATCACGATATTATTATCATTTCCATTACCCGTCAATTCTTTGCAAATAGCTTCGGAAGTATTTCCCATAACAAGCGTACCAAATTGTAATTTTCCAGCTTTCAGATAACAACCGTTTTTAATATTAGTATTATTGTTGCCATCTATATTTTCGACTTCAATGGTTCCATGATTTATCAATGTCGTACCATTTGTAGAAGCATTATAAGAATTCAGTTTAAGTGTTCCATAATTCACAAAATCAACTCCGTTTCCACTTCCATCAATTTTCAAAAAGTCACAATCAATCGTACCCGCATTATAGTTTGTACGCCCAGCCGAACTATTTGTTATCTGAATACCTCTGTCACCAACAATACTTCCTCCCTGCATCACAGTTATATAAGAAGCCCGCGTTAATATCAGACTCCCATTTTTAGCAATCTCTATCTTTCCACCATTCTCAACGATAATTTCTGTAATATCAGAAAATTGATTACTATTCTCTATAACCCATGTGCTTCCTTGAGGAACGATTACTTTCACAGCACTTATTTCTCCATCTCTATTTCCAGTTGCACTAAATCCAGCTTTAAAAGTTCCTTCCTGAATCTTAAACCAACGCTCACTTTCTGTAAAAACAGGAAATTGACCATAACTTCCACCCCAGCCAGACTTTGCAGAAAGATCCCAATTAGCCTGAATGACAGTAGAAATTGCCTTTTTAGCACTAATAAAATCGGCTGTATAAGGAGCTTCCATGACTGGTATACTAGTCGTCACAGCTCGTGATATAGAACGTGTTGGCGTACCTTTGTCTCCAAAGTGCGCTGTCACTGTACCATTTTCAATCGCTGTCGGTTGGACCAGATAACGTTTGTGTTCATCTATACGCGCAACAAACACTTTATCAAGAGATGTTGCGCAATCCATCACCACATCCAAAGTCATACTTTGAGTGACAGTTCCTTCCGCTAAGAGTTTTGCTGTACTTTCCGGGCTTAATGGATCGGCATCAAATATCTGTATCTTATAATCTACTCCTTGATCCCCATTGATTGACACATGTGCCGTTACACTTCGTGACATTGTCCAATCACCATCAGAGTCGATGTTTTTTACAGGAAAAGTTTCTTCGTAAATTTGTTTCAGTTGATCTGCATTAAACAGATTTTTCTCATTATCAACGCAACTAATAAAACTGATAGAAGATACTAACAACGAAAAAGTGAAGATTTTTACAATGCTTTGTTTCATAATCTTTAAATACTTAAGTTTGCTTTATTTGCACAAAAAATAAAAATCATTACGAATCAACAATCAGCAATGAATGTACAAAGATAGTTGTATTTACAAATAAGAAACGGATAAAGTTGTATTTTTCGACCTACGGTTAACATCTTTTAAAAGATAAGGCTTTAATTACTCCCAATAAAAAACGACCTATTACATTATTGAATATTAAAAGCTTAGAAGTACAAATATGCAATATGCAATCAAAAAAAAGAGTTGCAGATTCTATGCAACTCTCAATTAAACGACAAAGATCCAGTGTTACAAAGCACTACAACTACAAAATACCGAGCTCTTTCATCTCCTTATTAAAAGGATAAAAATTAAAAACTAAAAGGGGAAAATCAATGGTAATACAAAAATCATCACGATTCCCATAATAATCTGCAACGGCAATCCTACTTTTACATAATCCATAAAAGTATATTGACCGGCAGGCATCACCAGGGCGTTAGGCGGTGTAGAGAATGGAGAAGCGAAACACATACTTGCACCTACCGTCACAGCAAACAAGAAGGGAACCGGACTTACTCCGATCTGTATGGCACTTTGCAGAGCAATCGGTGCGAGTAAGACAGCCGTAGCTGTATTGCTGATAAACATCGTCATCAACGAAGTCGTAAAGTAAATACCTGCCATCAACGCAACAGGTCCGTATGATCCCAAGCCGTTAACCAGCGTATTGGAAATGTATTCCGAAGCTCCCGTTTTCTCCAATGCCAGAGACATAGGAAGCATAGCTGCAATCAATACAATACTCTCCCAGTTGATCGTTTTATAAGCTGCTTCTACATTACGGAAACATCCGGTTAATACCATCAATATACCCGCTATCATAACGGCTGTAACCGGAGCAACCGGAATAAAATCGAATACCATCATTACTACCATTAATACCATAATAGCAGCCGCTACCGGAGCTTTATAATCTAATGTAACTTTAGCCGCTTCCGCCAAAGGTTGTCCCAAAACAACCCAATCAGAATCTTCCTTGCTAAGACGAGCTATATTATTCCACGTTCCCTGAACCAGAAGCACATCACCACTATGAATCCGCTCATTTCCCAAATCCTGCAACAAGTATTCCTTTTTACGACGGATTCCTAATACGTTCACATTAAACTTATCACGAAAACCGGCTTCCTTAATTGTTTGGTTTATCAAATTAGAAGCTGGCATCAACACTATTTCAGCAATACCGATGTCATAAAAATCCAGAGAGTTAGTTGCGCTTTGAGTTTCTTCCGTTGCATGGTCACCTAAAATCTCTAGCAGGAAATCTTCTGCAAAAAGCTGTACCTTATCAAATTCTCCTGTCACATACAAAATATCCTCGGCTTGCAACATCGTGTCCGGTGCAGCAAACTTCTGGGTAATCGTTTTCAGAAAACGATGTTGCGATGCATCACCACGACGCACTTCCATGATATTCAAACCATATTTGCGACGAATATCCAAGTCAATAATCGTCTTGCCCAAAAGCCGGGAATCTTTTATTACCTGCAAACGAAACAGATTGCTAGAAAGCCCATATTCATTTACCAACTGTTTCAGTGACTTACCCGAACGTTTATTATCATCTTTCTGGCCTTTTTTAGAAAGAAACCATTTGCTAAGTGGCATCAATACCAGCGTACCGACAATCACACAGACAATGCCGACAGGCAGGAAAGAGAAGAAGGAAAGCGGTTCAAGTCCGGCAGAAGTCAACGTATTTTGTATCACAAGGTTCGGCGGAGTACCGATTAAAGTCATCATACCTCCCATACTACTTGCAAAAGCCAACGGCATCAACAGCCTGCTCGGATTCATACCGGCACTCATTGCCAGACTGACAACAATAGGAAGCATCAGTGCCACCGTTCCTGTGTTACTGACAAACGCACCAATGGCCGAAGTCACCAACATCACCAACAGAAATAACCGGATCTCACTGGTTCCCGCAAGTTTAAGAATACGGGAACTAATCATCTTTGCCAATCCCGTTTGAAAGATAGCCCCTCCCACTACAAACAATCCGATCATCATAATGACTACCGAATTAGAAAAACCGGAAAGTGCTTCATCAGGAGTTAATATCTGAAAAATAAGTAAGGCTATCAGTGCACACAGTGCCACAATATCCGAACGAACCTTGCCGTTCACGAAAAAGACAGCCGAAAGAACGAGAATAATAATGGTTATTAGCATACGTAATTAAATGATTGTTTTATTTTGACTCTATCAAAACTTATTTAGGTGAACAAAAATAGAAAATACTCCAGCGTTATTAAAACAAACTAGAAATGATTTTAGTTCATGAGACATCATTTAATATTTTAATACATTTTCTTTCTGAAAAAAGACTCGAAATCAAGCAAAATATGATACCATACAAGAACCACAAGACACCATACCTCCACTATTTCTTCATCGCATATAATTACAGTCTCACAATATAATGTTGAAAGACAATATATTTATGTATTATTTTTTGAAAGTTAAAGAACAATTCATATCTTTACACCTCATTTATATCAAACATTTTATGGCAAACAATTATTTGTTAAATTATTGGATTAACGAAGTTCATTGGGGTTATAATTATTTACTAGTAGTTATTTTGCTCCTTGTCATCAGCATCTTACTATATAGAATCCGAAAATTGCAAAAAACGATTAAAAAGACCAATCATTCCTACCGTTTCTCCTTTGATATTCTCGATAACCTTCCTTTCCCCATCTTTGTAAAAGATATTACAAACGATTTCCGATACTATTACTGGAATAAAGAATCAGCCGCTCAATCCGGCATTAGCAGTGAAGAGGCCATCGGACATACTGATTATGAAATTTACGGAGAAGAAAGAGGTGAAAAATACCGGCATATCGACAAAGAACTCATACAAGCAGGCAAAGTATATCGCAAAGAAGAGAAATACACCACTCCCGATGGAATCACCCATGATACTATTGCCGTTAAATCTATTATTTCATGGGAAGGAGAAAAGAAATGGCTGTTGGCAACCCGGTGGGATATCACACAACTCAAGAATTATGAAAGAGAATTAGTTGCCGCCAAGGAAGAACTGGAAAAAGCATTGAAGAAGCAAAAACTAGCTCTAAAAAGTATCGACTTCGGCCTTATCTATATTGATAAAAATTACCGGGTACAATGGGAGGAAACAAGACAAATAGCCAGCCTGGTAAAAGGCAGACGATACATACCGGGAAAAATTTGCTATCAGACCAGTGCACTTCGTAATGAACCGTGTGGACAATGTGCTTTCAAGAAAGCTATCGAACAGGGCAAAATTATCCGGCATACCATCAGAGTAGACGATGTAGATTTTGAAGTGACCGCAACACCTGTATTCGGCGATGAAAAGGAAACTGAAATTATTGGAGGATTACTTCGTTTTGAAAACATCACTGAAAAATTAAAGATGGACAAAATGCTGCAGGAAGCAAAGGAAAAAGCCGAAGAATCCAATCGGCTCAAATCTGCCTTTCTCGCTAATATGAGCCATGAAATACGAACCCCGCTAAATGCGATTGTAGGATTCTCCGAAATGGTTTGCCAAACGGAGGAAGAGGAAGAGAGAAAAGATTTTGTAAAAATCATCTCCAGCAACAATATCTTATTATTGCAACTAATAGACGACATCCTCGATCTTTCTAAAATTGAAGCCGGTACTATGGAATTCACATTTGCACAGACTGATATCAACGAATTGATGGAAGGTATTTGCAGACAAATGCAAGAAAAGAATTCTTCCCCAGACATTCAAATCTTATTCACAGAGAAAGCAGATCAATGCATGATGTATACCGACCGCATACGTCTATCACAGGTTATCATCAACTTTACAAATAATGCTTTGAAATTCACCCCTAAAGGTTCTATCGAAATGGGATACCGGATTGAAGAAGCCAAAGATGAAATATACTTTTATGTAAAAGATACAGGTATCGGAATTCCTGCTGACAAGATAGATAAAGTGTTTGAGCGCTTCGTCAAACTGAACTCCTTTATTAAAGGGACAGGACTCGGACTAGCCATCTGCCGTGTCATAGTAGAAAGACTGGGCGGGGTTATCGGAGTGGAATCTAAAGAAGGAGAAGGCTCTCGCTTCTGGTTCAGAATTCCAAGGTCAGAGAAAATTGAGAAATAATAAAAAGAAAAGAGGATATTGTGAAAAGTATGTTCCAATATCCTCTTTATCCTATATTTTTAATGTAAGAGTATACTTAAAGTGCAGTCTCTAATATCCTGCGGGCAACAGCACCCGTTACATTTCCATTCTCTCCATATTTAGCACCACGTTCATTGAATCGGCGTTCGATTTCCAGAATAGTATCCTGTCCGATGTTCTCTTCATGCAAACGTGTAGTCAGCCCAAGCGAACGAAAGAACTCTTCGGTATGACAAATCGCTTCATCAATCCGTTCTTCTCGCGTACCGGAAGTAATTCCCCAGACTCTTTCACCATACTGCAAAAGTTTATCTCCTTTTTCTTCATGAAGCACCTGTAAAGTGGCAGGAAGAACAATGGCTAACGTATGACCATGTGTCAATCCGTGCAAAGCAGTAATTTCATGACCAATCATGTGAGTTGCCCAGTCTTGCGACACTCCCATAGCAATAAATCCATTCAATGCCATTGTAGCCGAAAGCATAAAATCAGCCATCAGTTGATAATCATGCTGGTTTTCACGGATTTTCGGAGCTATTTCTACCAAAGTTTGTAAAATGCCTTCCGCCCAACGATCCATAATGCGGCTCTGCCCGGGAGTAGTCATATATTGCTCCATCACATGAACAAAGGTATCAGCCAAACCACAGGCCACCTGATGAGGAGGCAAGGTAAAAGTTACTTCCGGGTCAAGAATAGAGAAGATTGGATAGTTAGCATAAAAAGGATATTTCTCTTTTGTTTCACGACGGGAAATAACTGCCCCGTTATTCATCTCCGAACCGGTAGCGGGCAAAGTCAATACAGTGGCAAGAGGTACAGTATGAGTGACTGGACGTCCGGCAAGTACTAAATCCCAGGCATCACCATCATACAGGATTCCTGCGGAAATCAATTTCGTACCGTCAATAACGGAACCACCACCAACAGCCAGCAGATAATCTACTTTCTCTTCTTTTCCCAAAGCAATAGCTTTACGGAGAGTTTCAATGGCAGGATTGGGTTCGATTCCCCAGAATTCTACTGTAAAATGATTCTTCAATGCTTCCTTTACCTGATCGTACACTCCGTTTTTCTTCACGCTTCCACCGCCAAAAGTAATCATAATACGCTTGTCGGACGGTATTTCTTTAGCCAACCGAGCAATCATCCCTTTTCCCATTATCAGTTTCACGGGATTTTGAAAAATAAAATTTTCCATATCTTAGTCTATTGTTATTATTTTGGTTATTAGTCACTATCCTTGCAAAGATATATGATTTATCCGAACCCTGTCAGAATCAAGCGAAGAATTGTTGTGCCACGGAAGGAACCATAGCCGACAACCAGGGTTTCATATCCTCTGCTACCAATAACCAATACAATAATAATATAATGAAAATGGCAATAGCGATACCTACTAAAACTTTTCTCTGTTTCATAATTGTTTTTGTTTAAATATTCAATATTTATAAGAACAGTTCAGGTTGAAAATTGTTCTATATCAGAAAAATGAAGGCAAAAGAGAAAAAAAGTCATTTTTTGTTTGCTGTTTCAAACAAAGTGTCTATATTTGCCCTCATAAAATTACAAAAGACAATGAGAACAATGTTAGTAAATACATATTGGTGGTGGCACCCGTTACAACTCCGACAGTCGTAAGGGAGCAGTGCTCGTATGTATATACCTCATTAAAGATATAACAGATTTGAAAGAGCCCTGTCGCAACTTGCGACAGGGCTCTTTTTATTTGCCCATTTTCGAACAGATTTAGATAATAACATAAAAAATAGATAGGATTATGAAAAGTTTTTTAGTTGACCAGGATGGCTATTACGGAGAATTCGGTGGTGCTTATGTACCGGAAATCCTCCACAAATGTGTTGAGGAACTGACGAACAAGTACCTCGAAGTGATTGAAAGCGAAGAATTTAAAAAGGAATTTGAGCAGTTATTACGCGACTACGTAGGACGTCCTTCCCCACTCTATCTGGCAAAACGCCTTTCCGAAAAGTATGGTTGCAAGTTGTATCTGAAACGGGAAGACCTGAATCATACCGGTGCACACAAAATCAACAACACCATCGGACAAATCTTGCTGGCACGCCGCATGGGAAAGAAACGCATCATCGCCGAAACCGGAGCCGGACAACATGGAGTAGCAACAGCTACCGTATGTGCGTTGATGGATATGGAATGTATCGTTTATATGGGAAAGACGGATGTAGAACGCCAACATATCAATGTGGAGAAAATGAAAATGCTGGGAGCTACCGTTATTCCCGTTACTTCCGGAAACATGACCTTGAAAGACGCAACCAACGAAGCGATCCGCGACTGGTGTTGCCATCCTGCCGACACTTATTATATTATCGGCTCTACCGTAGGCCCTCATCCTTATCCTGATATGGTGGCACGCCTGCAATCTGTTATCAGCGAAGAAATAAAAAAACAACTGCAAGAAAAAGAAGGACGTGACTATCCGGATTATCTGATAGCCTGCGTTGGAGGAGGAAGTAATGCTGCCGGAACGATTTATCATTATATCAATGATGAACGGGTAGGCATCATTCTGGCGGAAGCCGGAGGTAAAGGAATAGAAACCGGAATGACCGCCGCCACCATCCAACTCGGTAAAATGGGAATTATCCACGGAGCGCGTACTTACGTCATCCAAAACGAAGACGGACAGATTGAAGAGCCTTACTCGATTTCCGCCGGACTGGATTATCCGGGCATTGGTCCGATACACGCCAATCTTGCCGCACAAAGACGTGCCAACGTTTTGGCAATCAATGACGACGAAGCAATAGAAGCCGCTTACGAACTGACTAAACTCGAAGGTATTATCCCTGCACTGGAATCCGCCCATGCATTAGGAGCTTTGAGAAAATTGAAGTTCAAACCGGAAGATATCGTTGTATTGACTGTTTCAGGACGAGGAGACAAAGATATTGAAACCTATTTATCGTTTAATGAACAGCAATAAGTAATTAGTAAACCATCATTCGTAATCAATAATCAAGCAATTATAGAAATGAAAACATTTAATTATACAACTCATAGCAAACAAGTGCTCGGAGATATGCATACTCCTGTCAGCATTTACCTGAAAGTGCGCGACATGTATCCGCAATCTGCATTAATGGAAAGTTCCGACTATCATGCCGGAGAAAATTCCTTGTCATTTATAGCCCTCTGTCCCCTGGCAAGTATCGGTATAAATGGCGGCATTGTCACTTCCAACTATCCCGATAACAGCCGCACGGAAGAACCCCTGACAAAAACCTTCCATGTAGAAAAGGCCATGAACCGGTTTATCAATCAATTCCAGGTGACCGGGGATAATAAGAATGTATGTGGACTTTACGGATACACGACGTTCAACGCTGTGAAATACTTCGAGCACATCCCGGTGAAAGAAAGTCACGATGAGCAAAATGACGCTCCGGATTTGCTATACATATTATATAAGTATGTCATTGTTTTCAATCATTTCAAAAATGAATTGACACTCGTTGAAATGTTGTCCGAAGGAGAAGAAAGCGGCTTACCGGAACTGGAAGCAGCCATCGAAAACCGGAATTATGCTTCTTACAACTTCTCTGTAACAGGTCCCGTTACTAGCCCTATCACCGACGAGGAGCATAAAGCCAATGTCCGCAAAGGAATCGCGCACTGTATGCGTGGAGATGTTTTCCAAATCGTACTTTCCAGAAGATTTATCCAACCTTATGCCGGAGATGATTTCAAAGTGTACCGCGCACTCCGCAGCATCAATCCTTCTCCTTATCTTTTCTACTTCGATTTCGGAGGATACCGCATCTTCGGTTCTTCACCGGAAACACATTGCAAAATCGAAGATGGTCGTGCTTACATCGATCCGATTGCCGGAACTACCCGCCGTACCGGAGATGTAGTAAAAGACCGGGAACTGACAGAAGCTTTATTGGCTGACCCTAAAGAAAATGCAGAGCATGTCATGCTGGTTGATCTTGCCAGAAACGACCTTTCCCGTAATTGTCATGATGTACGCGTACTATTCTATAAGGAACCACAATATTATAGTCATGTCATTCACCTGGTAAGCCGTGTCAGCGGTATGTTGAATGAGGGCGCAGATAAAATAAAAACGTTTATTGATACGTTTCCTGCCGGCACATTAAGCGGTGCTCCCAAAGTACGCGCTATGCAGTTAATCAGCGAAATCGAACCACATAATCGTGGAGCCTATGGTGGCTGTATCGGTTTTATCGGATTGAACGGCGAATTAAATCAGGCTATCACTATCCGTACTTTTGTAAGCCGCAACAATGAACTCTGGTTCCAAGCCGGAGGAGGTATTGTAGCACGCAGTCAGGATGAATATGAACTGCAAGAGGTGAACAACAAACTGGGAGCACTGAAAAAGGCGATTGATTTAGCTGTCAAATTAAAAAATTGAAAGCAGAGATAGTATTTGAACAACCATTTTACAATGACAATAAAAATGAAAATATTACTTTTAGATAACTACGACTCTTTCACTTATAACCTACTGCACGCAGTGAAAGAATTAGGGGCTACAGATGTAGAAGTAGTCCGCAACGACCAGATAGAGCTTGATGAAGTAGACCGATTTGATAAAATCATCCTGTCTCCCGGACCGGGCATACCCGAAGAGGCCGGACTGCTATTACCTATTATTAAAAGATATGCTCCGACCAAAAGCATTCTGGGTGTCTGCCTCGGTCATCAAGCCATCGGCGAAGCTTTCGGAGCACGTCTGGAAAATCTCAAAGAAGTATATCATGGGGTACAGACTCCGATTACCATCCTTCACCAGGATTTGCTTTTTGAAGGGTTGGGAAAAGAAATCCCTGTTGGAAGATACCATTCCTGGGTAGTCAGCCGGGAAGGTTTTCCCGATTGCCTGGAAATAACGGCAGAAAGTCAGGAAGGACAAATCATGGCAATCCGCCATAAGACCTACAATGTACATGGTATTCAGTTCCATCCCGAATCAGTATTAACTCCGCAAGGAAAAGAAATTATTAAAAACTTCTTAAACGATTAAACTTATGAAACAGATTCTATACAAACTTTTCGAACATCAATATCTGGGACGCGATGAGGCTCGCACCATTTTACAGAACATCGCACAAGGAAAATATAATGATGTACAGGTAGCCTCTTTAATTACCGTCTTTCTGATGCGTAATATCTCTGTGGAAGAATTATGCGGTTTCCGCGATGCATTGCTTGAAATGCGTATTCCGGTTGATTTAAGTGAATTTGCTCCGATAGATATCGTAGGAACCGGAGGTGATGGAAAAAATACATTTAATATTTCTACAGCTTCCTGTTTTACTGTTGCCGGAGCCGGTTTCCCGGTTGTGAAACATGGTAATTACGGAGCAACATCAGTCAGCGGTGCCAGTAATGTAATGGAGCAACACGGTGTAAAGTTCACCAGTAACGTCGATCAACTGCGCCGTAGCATGGAGAAATGTAATCTTGCCTATCTGCATGCTCCTTTATTCAATCCGGCATTAAAGGCAGTTGCTCCGGTTCGTAAAGGATTGGCAGTGCGCACTTTCTTTAATATGCTCGGTCCGTTGGTTAATCCGGTATTACCGGCCTATCAGCTTTTAGGAGTTTACAACCTCCCGTTACTTCGCCTCTATACCTATACTTATCAGGAAAGCAAGACGAAATTTGCCGTTGTTCATAGTCTCGACGGATATGACGAAATCTCTCTGACAAATGAGTTTAAAGTGGCGACCAGCGATCATGAAAAGATTTACGCTCCCGAGAGTCTCGGATTCTCCCGCTATAAGGAAACTGACCTGGATGGTGGACAAACACCGGAAGATGCAGCTAAGATTTTCGACCAGATCATGAATAACACGGCTACAGAAGCTCAAAAAAATGTAGTGGTAGTCAATTCAGCTTTCGCCATCCATGTGATTTGTCCGGAGAAGACTATTGAAGAATGTATTGCTCTCTCCAAAGAGTCATTGGAAAGTGGACGCGCATTAGCTACCCTAAAAAAATTCATTGAATTGAACAGTTAATGTTTTATTTTTGCAAATCCATCATTTACAATTAATAATCCCACATCAATGAAAGATATATTATCAGAGATTATAGCAAACAAACGATTTGAAGTTGACCTGCAAAAGCA
Organism: Bacteroides sp. AF32-8BH; assembly: GCF_003435205.1. Taxonomy (NCBI): domain Bacteria; kingdom Pseudomonadati; phylum Bacteroidota; class Bacteroidia; order Bacteroidales; family Bacteroidaceae; genus Bacteroides; species Bacteroides sp. AF32-8BH. Next base: position 26,532 of record NZ_QVLZ01000046.1, read on the forward strand.
GGCTATCTCCATCGAGCAATTACAGGAAGGTATCAGCGAAGTTCCGACCTCTCGTTCTATGAAGCAGGCATTAGCCTCGTCTGCATCGGGTATTATCGCTGAATTCAAGCGTCGGTCTCCATCCAAAGGATGGATAAAGGAAGAAGCATGCCCGGAAGAAATTGTTCCCTCCTATGCAGCAGCAGGAGCTTCTGCCCTTTCCATCCTCACCGACGAGAAATTTTTCGGAGGAAGCCTGAAGGACATCCGCACTGCACGCCCTTTGGTAGAGATCCCCATTCTTAGGAAGGACTTCATCATTGACGAATACCAGCTTTATCAAGCCAAAATTGTCGGTGCCGATGCCGTACTTCTTATCGCAGCCGCATTAGAACCGGAGAAATGTAATGAACTTGCAGAAAAAGCTCATGAACTAGGTCTGGAAGTTCTTCTGGAGATTCATAGCTCCGAGGAATTAATATACATCGACAAGAAAATAGATATGGTAGGAATCAACAATCGTAATCTGGGTACTTTCTTCACTGATGTAGAAAACTCTTTCCGCTTGGCCGGACAGCTTCCCCAAGATGCTGTATTGGTATCCGAAAGCGGCATCTCCGATCCGGAAATAGTAAACCGACTTCGGGCAGCCGGATTCCGTGGATTCCTGATCGGTGAAACATTTATGAAAACACAGCAACCGGGAGAAACTTTACAGAATTTCCTGCAAGCAATCCAATAAACTAATTATTCAAAACGGACAGCCCTATGATTAACGGAAAAATTATCAAAGTATGCGGTATGCGTGAAGCTGAAAACATACAGGACGTAGAGTCTATCGAAGGCATAGATATGCTGGGATTCATCTTCTATCCTAAATCTCCCCGATATGTCTACGAGCTTCCGGCTTACTTGCCCATTCATGCCCGGCGTGTCGGAGTTTTCGTCAACGAAGACAAGCAGACAATCAGCATGTATGCTGATCGTTTCGGACTGAATTATGTACAGCTCCACGGAAATGAATCACCGGAATACTGCCGGTCCTTACATTCCACTGGATTGAAAATCATCAAGGCCTTTTCAGTAGACCGTCCCAAAGATTTGAGAAAGGTATATGACTACGAAAAAGTCTGTGATCTTTTTCTGTTCGATACCAAATGCGAACAATATGGTGGTTCGGGAAATCAATTCGACTGGAGCATCCTGGATATGTACAATGGACATGTACCCTTCCTATTGAGCGGAGGCATTAACTCATACAGTGCCAATGCCCTGAAAGAGTTTAAACATCCCCGGCTTGCCGGATACGATCTCAACAGCCGTTTTGAATTGAAACCGGGAGAAAAGGATCCGGAGCGTATCCGGACATTTTTAAACGAATTAAAATCATAATCTAAAAATTCCAACGTCATGAATAGAATTAATCAACTTTTCAATAGCAACAAGAAAGACATACTTTCTATTTATTTTTGTGCCGGTACTCCTACTTTGGATGGTACCGCTGATGTAATCCGCACGCTCGAAAAGCACGGAGTGAGTATGATTGAAGTCGGCATTCCTTTCAGTGATCCGATGGCAGATGGCATTGTTATTCAGAATGCCGCTACGCAGGCATTGCGCAATGGTATGTCTCTAAAACTCCTTTTTGAACAATTACGGGATATTCGCAAGGACGTAAAAATCCCACTTGTGCTTATGGGATATTTAAACCCAATCATGCAATTCGGATTTGAGAATTTCTGCCGTAAATGTGTGGAATGTGGTATCGACGGCGTCATTATCCCTGATCTCCCTTTCCGTGATTACCAAGAACATTATCGTATCATTGCCGAACGCTATAACATCAGAGTGATTATGCTCATCACACCGGAAACCAGCGAAGAACGGGTACGCGAGATAGATACACATACCGACGGATTTATTTATATGGTTTCATCAGCAGCAACCACCGGAGCGCAACAAGATTTCAACGAACAAAAACGGGCTTACTTCAAAAAGATTGAAGGTATGCATCTGAACAATCCGTTGATGGTGGGATTTGGTATCTCCAATAAAGCAACATTCCAAGCAGCTTGCGAACACGCTTCCGGAGCTATCATCGGCAGTAAGTTCGTCACTCTGCTCGAAGAAGAAAAAGACCCGGAAAAGGCGATTACCAGACTGAAAGAAGCCCTGAAGTAAGAGCCTCGGATGAAAATTTCCGCAAACCGTGGGGCTATTTCTGCAAGCCGTGGGGAGGCCGTACTTCACCCGTGGGACGAGCAGAGACAAGCCGTGAGCTGAACAAAAACAAGACGTGGACTGAACAGGATCGAGGCGTGGGCTGACAATCTCGTTGCCCCTGTCATTCACCGAATCCGAAGTCCGAACAACAACAGCAGCAGTCTTCCTTTCCTCGCCAATATTGCTGCTGTTGTTTACAACAGTAGTAATATTTCTCTTCTCTTCTACTCTACTCTCTTGGGTTTCATTCGGTTTTTGCCCTTTATCCATCGGCGTTTCAGAGTTTTTTTTCCACTGCACTTTTTTCCACTGGTTTTTGCATACTATTAACCACTGATTTGCTGTAGTCATTCTTTGCACACAGATACAGCAACAACACATAAATCCCTACAAGTTGCACTCCCCCTATCTGATACATCATGACGCTCAAATTGTCGCCTGCCCAAAAACAGATTTCTAACGGAAAATACCGGTCATTTTTCATTTTCTCTTTCGTTTTTTATTTAAAGCCGGACACTTCGTCCAACCTGCCCCAAAGATGGGGACATTTTTTCATACTACATATCGCAAAAATGCAACATAGATATTTTTTATAGTCTTGTCCTTCCAACTTTATATAATTCGTCGTTTAGCACTCATTATTCGCATTTAATCCGTATCTTTGCCAATGTTTTAACAGTAATTCAACAATTATGAGAGCAGAAACTCCTTCCGTTTTGTTAATTTACACGGGTGGGACTATCGGAATGATAGAGAATCCGGAAACAGGTGCCTTAGAAAATTTCAACTTCGATCATTTGCTTAAGCACGTCCCCGAACTGAAAAGATTCAACTACCGCATTTCCTCCTACCAATTCGATCCCCCTCTCGACTCTTCGGACATGGAACCTGCTTACTGGGCAAAACTGGTAAAGATCATCAATTACAATTATGATTATTTCGATGGTTTCGTCATCCTTCACGGAACAGACACAATGGCTTACACTGCCTCTGCACTAAGTTTCATGCTCGAAAATCTAAGCAAACCTGTCATCCTCACAGGTTCCCAGCTCCCGATCGGGACTTTGCGCACAGACGGAAAGGAAAACCTCATCACAGCCATCGAAATTGCAGCAGCTAAAAATCCGGATGGTACAGCCATTGTTCCGGAGGTTTGTATTTTCTTTGAGAATCATTTGATGCGTGGCAACCGTACCACCAAAATCAATGCGGAGAATTTCAATGCTTTCCGCTCTTTCAATTATCCGCCATTGGCACGGGTAGGTATCCACATTAAATATGAGCCTAATCTCATTCGAAAACCAGACCCGACAAAACCGTTAAAGCCGCATTACCTGTTTGACACCAATGTAGTTATTCTAACGCTTTTTCCGGGCATTCAAGAGAGTATCGTGACTTCTCTGCTTCATGTTCCGGGATTGAAAGCGGTTGTCATGAAAACCTTCGGTTCGGGAAATGCTCCGCAAAAAGAATGGTTCATCCGCCAACTAAAGGAAGCTACCGATCGTGGAATTATCATTGTCAACATTACACAATGTGCCTCCGGAGCAGTAGAAATGGGACGTTACGAAACAGGAATGCATCTTCTGGAAGCAGGTGTAATCAGTGGATATGACAGTACCCCCGAATGTGCCATAACAAAGCTCATGTTTTTATTGGGACATGGATTACCCAACAAGGATATCCGATATAAAATGAACTCCTGCTTAATAGGAGAAATCACCAAGTCTTAAGTTAAATCCATCTATTGTAACCCCCTGATTTTCATTTTAAACAGTTGTATAAAAGTGAAAATCAGGGGATTTCTCTTCATCATCATCAAGACCGAATCAAACCTAAAAGAGCCAAAGAAGAACCAAAACGGAAGTATAGTTGTTTTCACTCCATAAAATAACAGAAAAAACATTTCCAATAAAAGATATGCAGTTATTTTTGTGATGGATTTGGTTACAAACAATCAAGCAATAATACATTATGATGAAGAAAACAATTCAATTTGTACCCATCATTGCAATAGCGATGGCAGGTACTATGTCTAGTTGTGTTGACTCTGGAAAGGATCTCTATGATCCGTCTTACGAAACACCTAACCCGATGGGAGATGGCTTTGCTGCTCCCGATGATATCGATTGGAACATGATAACCACTAAAAATGTCTCGGTCGAAGTGAAAGATGAAGAAGGAGGACTATTTGCTTATTTAGTTGAAATATATGCAGAAGATCCTTTGACTAATGAAAGCGCCTCCGTGCTCGCTGCAAGGACAGCTAATAAAGAAAACAACTTTAAATTTACAACCGCTGTCAGTCTGCTGCCAACTCAAAAGGGTATTTATGTGAAGCAAACCGACCCTAGAGGACGTGAACAGGTATATCAGTTCGATGTGCCAGAAAACAGTGATAATATTACCTGTAAACTCTATTATGCAGGATCTACTGCACAAAATAGAGCGTTGATGAGTCGTGCCGCTGCTACAAGAGGCCTTTCATTTGAAAAGCCGGATTACTATTCCATACCTGCTAATGCAAAAGAAGTGACTGAAATGTCAGGAACCACTTTGCTGCGTGATGCTTCTTACAAAATCACCTCTGACTATGCCGGCACATTCAAGTTTGACGGTTATGACGGTGAAATTGCAACCAAAGTTTATGTAGATGCTAAATGGACGATTCCCGCAACATTCCAATTCCAAAACGGTATTGAAATCATTGTGATGAATAATGCTAAAATTGAAGCATCAGGAACCATGACGTTCATTAGAAACTCCATGTTGACCATTATGGAAAAGGGAGAAGTGAATGCAGAGGATATATCATTCACCAATGGAGCGCCTGCTGCATTAAGAAACTGGGGTGCACTGACTGTAGCGAACACAATGACACTACATTCCGGTGCAACACTCTACAACAAAGGAACCATAACCAGCAAGAATATCTCAATCAATTCCAATACGAAAATTGTAAATGACAATAAAATCAGTTTGGAAGGAGAATTAAATCTGCCGTCTAATTTCTCTTTGGAAAATAACGGAGAGATTTATGGAGAGAAATTAATTGCAAATTCCGACGCTGTTGCTACCAACAACAACATCATGAAGTTTACAACCATCAGTCTCACCAATACGACTGTCAACAACGCTTGTAGCATGGAAGCAACGACTTCTTTCTATGCCAACGGAGCGACGTTTAACTTTACTCAAGGATATTTGAAAGCTCCTAAAATGGAGTTTGTTAATGGAACAGTAAATTTAAGTGATGGTTCTATGCTGGATGCTACGACAAGTATCAGCATACCTCCCGGTTATGCCAAGTTTTATGGAAAAGGCGAAAATACTTCTATGATAAAATCACCGGTTATCACCGGACAAGGTTTCACATATGATGGAAATTTGGTTATTGAATGTGACAGCCACGTTGAAAAGAACCAATGGTGGGAAAACTTCCATGTACTGAATGGCGCATACTTCACCAAAATGGGAGACTCTAAAGTCATCATCGATGTTTGTACAGGAATTAAAAATGGTGGAAATGAAGGAGGAGATCCTGAAGATCCTAAGTTCCCGATCATCATGGATGATAATCGCAATTATGCTTATCTGTTTGAAGACCAATGGCCTTTATATGGGGATTACGATATGAACGACCTTGTTCTGATTATCAAGGAAAGAAAGATCTCCATCAATAAGAGCAATAAGGCAGAAGAGTTCACGTTAAGTCTTGATTTATCGGCTGCCGGAGCTACCAAGAGTATTGGAGCTGCTATCATGCTGGACGGTGTTCCTGCCAGTGCCATTACGCAGCCGGTGGAATTCAGTGACAACTCTCTTTTTAAAGGTTTCAATGTGAATAGTAATCTGATTGAGAACGGACAGGACTATGCGGTTATTCCATTATTTGACGATGCTCACAAAGCATTGGGAAGAGACCGTTACGAACAAATCAATACGATTGCAGGTCACTCTGCCAATACGAGTCCTAAAAATATCAGTTTCACTATAAAGTTCAGCAATCCTATCTCTGTGGATGAGCTTAATATCAATAAACTGAATGTTTTCATTTTCGTAGAAGGAAACAGAAACCAGCGTAAGGAGATTCATATTGTCGGTTATCAACCAACTAAGTTGGCAAATACCGACTTGTTCGGAGGCAACAACGACGATAGTTCTACTTCCCGCAAGAGATATTACATCAGCAAAGATAACCTGGCATGGGGAATCATGGTTCCGACAGACTTCAAATGGCCTTTGGAATATGTGAATATCAAATCAGCTTACTCGTTATTCGAAAGTTGGGTGACCAGTGGCGGTACTAAGAATGAAGAATGGTGGAAAACTTTTGATTCATCAAGAGTATATAAATAAGCCTAACAATTAATCTTTAACACGGATTCCAGTTTTTATGGAATCCGTGTTTTTTCATTAAGATGCTGTAAGTTGCAATTAATAGAAAAAAAAGATATATCACGAATTTTACTCTCCTGATTGGGGATTATTCTAAAATAATATCTATATTTGCAGTGTATCACAAATATTATGTGACAACAATCTTAATCTATAAATCAAATAACAAAGCAAGCGATAGAAAGGTCTATTCGTATGAAGAAAAAAATATTACTAGTCGACGATAAATCGACAATCGGAAAAGTGGCCGGTGTGTATCTAGGAAAAGAGTATGATTTTACCTATTTGGAAGATCCCATCAAAGCAATAGAATGGCTTAATGAAGGCAATGTACCTGACCTCATTATTTCAGACATTCGTATGCCTCTCATGATGGGGGATGAATTCTTAAGATACATGAAGAACAATGAATTATTCAAGTCAATTCCTATCGTTATGTTATCCAGTGAGGAAAGTACAACGGAAAGAATCAGACTATTGGAAGAAGGAGCAGAAGACTATATCCTGAAACCATTCAACCCTTTGGAACTCAAAATCCGAATCAAAAAGATTATTGACTAATACCGGGTCTTCTACACATGCAATATTTTGTTTATATAGGCAGAGATAGCAAAACAATAGAACTACTCTCCCGACTAAGTATTGGGGTATTCTATGCTGCACCCAATTGTAGCAAAGCTGTCAAAGTATTGGAGAAAATACGCGAAAAATATGACGCAGCTCTATTTTTCGAACAAGTGAACATATCCAAAGATATTGCAGATATCCAATACATGTGTAAAAAGTATCCGGGGCTTTATATGGTACTCGTTATCGACTCCTTATCTAAGGAAGAAGCATCCGAATACCTTAAAGCCGGTATCAACAATACGATAAAATATGAAACAAGCCAGGAGGCTTTAAAAGATTTATCAACTTTCCTTAAACGAAGAAAAGATCAGAAAATAAAGGCACTTCAACTTAAAGCACAAAATATAAATGCTTTCCGCCTGCCTTTATGGAAAAGAACCTTTGATATTTTCTTTTCAGGAATGGCGATATTATGTCTTTCTCCTCTCTTAATATTTACTGCACTAGCTATCCGGATAGAAAGTAAGGGTCCTATTATCTACAAATCCAAGCGCGTAGGAAGTAATTATCAGATATTCGACTTCCTTAAATTCCGTTCGATGTATACTGATGCAGACAAGCATTTAAAGGATTTCAATGCCCTTAACCAATATCAGCAGGAAGATGAGGATATTTGGGGAGAAGAACCGGAAGCGGAAGTGAATGAAGAAATCGATGAAGAAGAAATCCTCTTGATATCTGACGATTTCGTAATCTCCGAAGAAGACTACATAAACAAGAAGTCCAAGGAAAAAAGCAATGCTTTCGTTAAGCTGGAAAATGACCCTCGAATAACTAAGATTGGACGTATTATACGTAAATATAGTATTGACGAGTTACCCCAGCTTATTAATATTTTAAAAGGGGATATGTCAATAGTAGGCAACCGCCCTCTCCCACCCTATGAAGCCGAGTTGCTGACAAGCGATGAACACATCGACCGTTTCATGGGTCCGGCCGGATTGACCGGTTTATGGCAGGTAGAGAAAAGAGGCGAAGCCGGTAAACTTTCTGCTGAAGAACGCAAGCAATTGGATATCACCTATGCAAAGACATTCTCTTTCTGGTTGGATATAAAGATTATTCTGAAAACAGTTACTGCATTCATTCAAAAAGAGAACGTATAATCTCCTTCCAGATGATAGACTCTTATATCTACATAATAGATGATCTGATATTCTTCTGTACAGGGCTTTTGCTCCTATACCTCTTTGTGATGGCCATAGCCTCACATTTCAAACATATCACCTACCCGAAGGCTCAAAAGGAATATGGTTGCGCCATTCTCGTTCCGGAGGGAAGTATTCTTCCGGATGTGTATAAAGAAGAAGAAGAGTACGAGTTTATCACATACAGCGATCTATATCAGGCAATCAACAGTTTAGACCAGGAACGATACGACCTGGTCCTCTTCCTGTCCAATACAGCATGCGCTTTATCTCCGCAACTCCTGAATAAGATATATAATGCCTATGATGCCGGTGTACAAGTCATCCAACTACATACGATAGTAGAAAACCGCAAAGGCATCCGTAATCGCTTCCGGGCTATACGTGAGGAAATAAAAAACAGCCTCTGTAGAGCCGGCAATACACAATTCGGACTGTCATCCAATTTATTGGGGACTAATATGGCAATCGACCTAAAATGGCTGCAAAAGAACATGAAAAGTTCTAAGACTAATATCGAACGAAAATTATTCCGACAGAATATATACATTGACTACTTGCCGGATGTGATTGTTTATTGCCAGTCCGTACCCGCCTGTCCTTACCGTAAACGTATCCGGAAAACAACTTCCTACTTACTCCCTTCCATATTTGAAGGAAACTGGAGTTTCTGCAACCGGATCGTACAACAATTAACGCCTTCTCCACTTAAATTATGTATCTTCGTAAGTATTTGGACTTCGTTGATTACCGTATATAATTGGACCTTATCATTCGGATGGTGGATTGCACTTTTCGGTCTATTAATCACTTATAGCCTGGCAATTCCTGATTATCTGGTAGAGGACAAAAAGAAGAAAAAACATTCAATATGGAGAAGAAAACACTTAAACAGCGAATTAAAGAAAACCCCGGCTTAAAACAGGCTGTACATCGTTTTATCATGCATCCCGTTAAAACTCGCCCTAATTGGTGGATACGGCTCTTCGATTTCATATACCTGAAACGCGGAAAGGGTTCTGTCATCTATCGGAGTGTACGCAAAGACCTCCCTCCTTTCAACCGATTCTCTTTGGGTAAATATTCTGTTGTCGAAGACTTCTCCTGTCTGAATAATGCAGTTGGCGACTTGACAATCGGAGATTATACACGCATCGGATTGAGAAACACAATCATAGGTCCGGTTAATATTGGCAATCATGTCAACCTGGCACAGAATGTAACGGTCACAGGACTCAACCATAATTATCAGGATGCAGAAAAGATGATTGACGAACAAGGTGTCAGCACACTGCCTGTTGTCATCGAAGATGATGTATGGGTAGGTGCCAATTCGGTCATTCTACCGGGAGTAACTTTAGGGAAACATTGCGTAGTGGCCGCCGGAAGTGTAGTCAGTCATTCCGTCCCACCCTATTCAATATGTGCCGGATGCCCTGCAAGAATCATAAAAACATACGATTTCGAGACTAAAGAGTGGAAAAAAGTAGAGAAAACACCTGCTACTAACCATAAATAGTGAGAATAGCTACAGAATATACCTCATAAAGGTGATTGTGACACATTCTGAAACGCATTATCTTTGCAGTATCAGAATTGAATTAATTAGTCATAATTTTATTACGTAGCCACATTTAAGTAAAAAATGAAATAGAGTCCCGCCGAAGCGATTTCGTCGGGATTTTGTTTTTTATTACCTTAATCCAATCCACAGACTTAAATCCCATATAAATAAAAAACGAGCTAATTCTTTTTATAGAACCACTCGCCACTGCATCAGAAAAGCCTAAAGGCTTTTCCATAGTACCTCAAATTTCCTGAAAACTAATCTTCTTTTTACCTAAAAACGTCTTACCTATTGTTATCCTTTTACCTTCTACTAAAAACTTATCCTATTGAACTAAACTAAAAAACTTTTAATACCTTAAACTGTCTAATCTAATACCTTATTTAATATTTTCTTTTACCTTATAAACTAACAGCAATTTCTCAACTGCTTTGCAAAGGTACGAATATCTTTCGTGTGCGCAAACGGTTTTATATTTTATAACACTTCCGCAGGCTATAAATCTTTCACATCGCTCAATGCAACCAGCTTATTTACAATAGCATAGATAGTCAAACCGGCAGCACTATGTATTTGCAATTTTTTGCTAATATTTCTTCGGTGTGTAATCACTGTATGAATCGACAAAAAAAGCTTTTCCGCTATTTCCTTATTTGTCATTCCCTTCACCACACAGATGACGATTTCCTTTTCCCGCTGGCTAAGCGTATCCTGATTATCCATCTCTTCTTCTTCGGAAACCACATTCAATAAACCTGCAATTTTCTTAGAAAGAGTTTCCAAATCATCGAATATCGAAATAGACTCATCATACTTACCCAATAATGAAGCATCTACAAAAGAAGTAACCAACGCTATTAAACGTATTCTTTTACCGGATATTTCTTCTCGAAACTTAGCTACATCAAAGTAATCACCAAAAGTAGGATTGACAATCAACATCTCGGGACATTGCGTTCGGACGCAATCGTGCAAAGCTTCAACAGACAGTAATTCTATTGGTTGTACTTTTACGTTAGAAAGACGCTTCAATGCAGCAGTCAACCCACCACGAATAATTACAGAGGTCTCTGCAATAGCTATTCGAACTACTTCGTTATTTTTCATTTTCCCTAATCCTCCTTTCCAAATTCAGAATAGCAGGAACAAAAATATAGTCCTCAACCTTGCAATGAGATTCCAGTCCGGCTTCGCAAGCATATATGTCGAAAAGAGCCGCGTTCAAAAGATTTTCATTTGTTTTGGCAGGGCAATATTTAATAATGATATTTTTCAGTTCTGTCAATTTCTCCCCTACCTGATCGTGATGCTTGGAAAATGTACTGATCTGATAGTTTTTGGGAGCAACTCCTTTAATCAATGAATCGACATACTTAAATACGGTTTTCTCTTCATAATCCATGTGCTTACGCACCTCTCGTGTATATTCATCGAAAAACTTAAGGATGAGAAAAGCAACATCGTCTTGCGAACAGTCGATTGCCTCGATCAATTTACGACGAATAGCGGGAAGAGAAAAATCCAGAAAATAAATATGTGCCTGCCGCAGATAATCAATCAATGCAGGTATGGAAATATCATCTTTATCTCCATCGAGCCGGGAAAAGCCTTCAGCCATAAAGTTGACTACAATCAGAAAGGTCCGGCAGTCTACTCCATTCAGTTCACACACCTCCTTGACTGTCTTGTCACCGAACCCCAACGAAAGCCCAAAACGACTCATCACTTGCAACAAAGAATAATTATCGCTGATGAGATCAATCATCTTATCAGTTGGCTTATATTTTTGTAAATTATCCATCATACCTATTTATATTAGAGACTGCAAAGGAACGGAATATTTTGCTGAAATACAATCATCATTTATAGGTATTTTAATTCGCCGGAAATAGCCAAATACTAATTATATGCTACTATTTTGTAGCGTAACTTTAGGCAAGCTAGTCTTTTTTTAGTAATTTTGTCGCTATCAATTTGTAATTAGTAACTCGTAATTTGTAATTAATAAAATGGCAAACGAACTCGAACTGAAATACGGCTGCAACCCTAATCAAAAGCCTGCCCGTATCTTCATAAAAGAAGGCGAACTCCCCATCGAAGTATTGAATGGACGTCCCGGTTATATCAATCTATTGGATGCATTCAACAGTTGGCAACTAGTGAAAGAACTGAAAGAAGCTACCGGACTGCCGGCTGCCGCTTCTTTTAAACATGTCAGCCCTGCAGGTGCTGCTGTTGCGGTAGAAATGAGCGACACGCTGAAGAAGATTTATTTTGTCGATGACATGAAACTATCTCCATTGGCTACAGCATACGCCCGTGCACGTGGAGCAGACCGTATGTCGTCTTACGGAGACTTTATCGCATTGTCCGACACTTGTGACGAAGAAACAGCACGCATCATCAACCGTGAAGTATCCGACGGCGTCATTGCTCCTGACTATACTCCCGAAGCACTGGAGATTCTAAAGAATAAAAGAAAAGGAACCTATAATGTAATAAAGATAGATCCTGCATACCGCCCGGCTCCTATCGAACATAAAGATGTATTCGGAGTAACTTTCGAACAAGGAAGAAACGAATTGAAGATCGATGAAAGTCTTTTGAAAGAGATGCCTACGCAGAACAAGGAAATCCCGGCTGATGCAAAACGCGACTTAATCATTGCCTTAATCACTTTAAAATATACACAATCCAATTCTGTATGTTATGCCAAAGACGGACAGGCAATCGGTATTGGCGCAGGCCAACAGTCACGTATTCACTGTACGCGCCTGGCAGGAAATAAAGCAGATATCTGGTATTTACGCCAACACCCGAAAGTGATGAACTTGCCATGGATTGAAAAAATCCGTCGTGCAGACCGTGACAATACGATTGACGTTTACATTTCGGAAGATTATGACGACGTACTGGCAGACGGTATCTGGCAACAGTTCTTCACTGAAAAGCCTGAAATACTGACACGCGAAGAAAAACGGGCATGGTTGGATACGATGACAGGCGTAGCTTTAGGATCAGATGCATTCTTCCCATTCGGAGATAATATAGAACGCGCACACAAGAGTGGCGTCAGCTATATTGCACAACCGGGCGGATCAGTACGTGACGATCATGTGATTGGAACTTGCGACAAATACAATATGGCAATGGCATTTACAGGCATCCGCTTGTTCCACCATTAAAAAGATCGACCATTTTTATTCCATATATCCCCATTTATAATGAGAAGGAGACAAATCTTCCATTATAAATGGGGATTTCCTATTTCTTTAAGACCCTCTATCTTTGCAGCGTTACATTTAAAAACGAATCAAAGATGAATAAAATTGGTGTATTTTATGGTTCCACAACCGGAACAACAGAAGACCTTGCCCGTCGAATTGCAGAGAAATTAGATGTACCATCGGCAGATGTATTTGATGTATCCAAGCTAACAGAGGCATTAGTCAATGAATATGACGTATTGGTGCTCGGCTCTTCCACATGGGGAGCAGGCGAACTTCAAGACGACTGGTACGATGGAGTAAAAGTTTTAAAGAAGTGTGATTTATCCCACAAATCTGTAGCCTTGTTCGGTTGCGGCGACTCTGACTCGTATAGCGACACATTCTGTGACGCAATAGGTATTCTTTATGAAGATCTGAAAGATACCCACTGCAAATTCTGTGGAGCAACAGATACTGCAGGCTATACCTTCGATTCTTCCATTGCCGTCGTAGACGGTAAGTTTGTAGGTCTTCCACTTGACGAAGTCAACGAAGATAGCAAAACAGACGAACGTATCAGCGCATGGGCTGAACAAGTGAAACAAGAAATTAGCTAATTTTACCTTAACATAAAAAGAATACTTTGCATCATGGCAACTGAAAGAATCATCCCCGGCGAAATCCGAATTTTTCTTAATCATATTTATGAGTTTAAGAAAGGCGTACGCAACATGGTACTTTACACAATGAGTAAAGAGCACGAAGAATTTGCCATCCGCCGATTGAAAAATCAAAAGATCAGTTATATGATACAGGAAGTAGGTACCAATAAAATCAACCTGTTTTTTGGAAAGGCAGAATGTATGGAAGCCATGCGGCACATCATCATCCGTCCTTTAAACCAACTGACTGCCGAAGAAGATTTTATTTTAGGAGCCATGCTGGGATATGACCTTTGCCAGCAATGCAAACGATATTGCAGTAAAAAAGAAGGTATAAAGATGGCAGTTTAAGCGATAACCTTAGCATAAGTTTAGCTTTGTTTGTATGTAGTTTGTCTGAGTTGAATCGTTTCTGAAAAGGTAGTTTCCTGATGGTAGATATACTCAAGGAAACTGGTTGTAGAAGAAACGATTCGCTCAATTACAAACAAAATCGGTGACACTATGAAATAATAAAGACAACTCTACACACTAACAACAGACAAAGGTGTATATCAGTAAAAATTATCATACTGAAATACACATTTGTCTGTTTTATTTTATCTACTACTATATTTTTTTTACTCTTTAGATTAAAATTACCTACATATACTGAATTTAAGAAACAACTATGCCTAATATTAGGTATTGCCACATTTTTTAACCTCATCTAACTTTGCAGCCGATAAAATTATTAAAAAGATGAGAAAAATAACAGCAATCGTTATTCTTAGTCTCCTACCTTCTCTTACAATTCCAGCACAGGAGACAAAAGAAATTTCCAAAAGTAGTAATTCTTCTACAGAAGAATATACAAAATTCCGTTTTGGAGGATACGGTGAAATGGTCGCTAATTTTAAAGATTATGGCATCAACCGTTTCTATGGAGGAAACGATGGTAATCCAAAGAAAAACAGGAATACCATTTCAATTCCCCGTTTCGTTTTAGCTTTTGATTATAAGTTCAATTCCAAATGGATACTCGGTGCAGAGATTGAGTTCGAATCTGGTGGAACAGGTACAGCTTTCGAATTAGAAAACACCGAAAACGGTGAATACGAAACAGAAGTTGAAAAAGGAGGTGAAGTAGCTATCGAACAATTTCACATCACACGTTTAATTCACCGCTCCCTCAATGTACGTGCCGGACATATTATTGTTCCGGTAGGATTGACTAACGCACACCATGAACCGATCAATTTCTTCGGAACTTCACGCCCGGAAGGTGAAACAAGCCTTTTGCCTTCTACCTGGCATGAAAATGGTCTGGAAATCTTTGGTTCTTTCGGAAAAGGGTATGCAAGCTTCGATTATCAAGCTATGGTGGTAGCAGGCCTGAACCCTAATGGATTCGATCGTAACACATGGGTAGGTAGTGGCAAACAGGGAATCTTTGAGGAAGACAACTTCACTTCTCCCGCGTATGTATTTCGTTTAGATTATAAAGGAGTTCCCGGTTTACGTGTAGGTGCATCATTTTATTATTGTGCAGATGCAGGAGCCAACTCTGATAAAGAACAGACTTATGCAAGCTATGGAAAAATTCCGATAAGAATCTTCACCGCAGATGCACAGTATCGCAATAAATATGTAACGGCACGCGGTAATATCTTATATGGAAATTTAGGAAATTCATTAGGAGTAAGTCAGGCAAATGTCAAATTATCCAATAAATCGCCTTACAGCCGTCTGGCTCCGGTAGCGAAGAATGCCGTAAGTTATGCAGCAGAAGCCGGTATTAATATCCGCTCGGTCTTCGGAGGCAATAAAAAGATTCCGGTAATCTATCCATTTGCCCGCTATGAATACTACAACCCACAAGAGAAAGGGGAAAAAGGGCAAACGATGGAAAAACGTTGCCAAGTAAGTATGTGGACAGCGGGATTAAATTGGTACGCTTTGCCAAACTTAGTGATAAAAGCAGACTATGCAACCCGCCAGATTGGTACAAATAAAGTTTTTGGCGTATCAAAGTCATACAACAGTGAAAACGAATTTTCTATTGGAATTGCCTATATAGGATGGTTTATTAAGAAATAACAAATAATCAATTATTTAATTTTTATATGATGAAAACAAAATTCTTTTATGTCGCAGCCCTAATATTGGGATTAGCATTCACAACAACTTCTTGCAGCAGTGATGATGACAACCCAACAGTAGATCCTGCCAATATTGATTACACTCCTGAAAACGCATCAAGCTGGCATAACTACATGAGAAATGTAGCAGCACTTCTAAAAACAGATGCAACCAATCTCTACAACGCATGGAATTCAAGCTATAAAGGAGGTGAAAGCTATGCTTCCCTGTTCAAGGCTCATAGTGGCTCTCCTTACGCAAGCGCCTTGAGCTGTGTGGAAGAAATCGTGGATAAATGCGCGGAAATTGCCAATGAAGTCGGTACTGCCAAAATTGGTGACCCATACAACTTGTATAAAGCCGGAAATACTGAAGAAGCATTATATGCTGTGGAATCCTGGTACAGCTGGCATTCTCGTGATGACTATACCAATAACATTTATTCCATCCGGAATGCATATTACGGTTCTTTAGACGGTAATATAAATGCTAATTCTTTATCTACTGTTATCGCCGGTGCTAATTCATCATTAGATACCAAGATAAAGAATGCTATCCAAAAAGCGGCAAAAGCCATTCAGGATATTCCGCAACCTTTCCGTAATCATATTCCCAGTAACGAAACGGTAGCAGCTATGGATGCTTGTGCAGAGCTGGAAAGTATACTGAAGAATGACTTAAAATCCTATATTGCAAATAATAGCAACAATATCAATACGGACGCAGTACTTAATCCTGTAGTAACACAATATGTAGATGCAGTAGTAGTGCCTACCTACAAAAGTTTGAAAGAAAAAAATGACGCTCTCTACAATGCAGTAATAGCCCTTGCAGACAATCCGTCAAATAGTGCTTTTGAAACAGCTTGTGATGCTTGGATCACTGCCCGTGAACCATGGGAAAAGAGCGAAGCTTTCTTATTCGGTCCGGTAGACGAAATGGGACTTGATCCTAACATGGACAGCTGGCCTTTGGATCAGAATGCTATTGTACAAATACTGAATTCTCAAAGTTGGAGTGATCTCGAATGGAGTGAAGGTGATGATGAAGCTGCTGTCGAATCGGCACAAAATGTACGCGGTTTCCACACATTGGAATTCCTTCTCTACAAAAACGGTGAACCACGTAAAGTACAATAAAGCTTTATCTTAGCTAAGATATTATTGAGAAGTAAAGGTTGGAATTCAATGATCCACCTTTACTTCTTTGGTATGTTTAAAACATATTATTGAAACAAAGTCAATAAACAATGAATCACTTTCTAAAATATTCATTCTCTTTCTTTTGCCTGTTGGCATGCTCTGCCTGTGATGATGACGGAATTGACATATTGGATATCGAGATTCCGGAGGGCTATGCTCTATCAGCCGGAACATCAACTATTTTCTTGAATTCGTCTGTTGCTTATGACACGCCTGCAGATTGGATAACAGGAGCATACGATGTACGTTTCACCCGAGGTGACAGGCTATATGACGATGTACGTACAAGTAACAACGGTCATGGCGGCGGACTTGGTCCCGTTTATGCCGGTTATTCGTGCGGCAGTTGCCACCGGAATGCGGGACGTACCAAACCCTCTTTATGGACAGAGGGTGGATCGGGCAGCTATGGATTCTCTTCCATGCTAGTCTACATATCCCGTAAAAACGGAGCTTTCTTTCAAGATTATGGACGTGTGCTTCATGACCAGGCAATCTATGGAGTGCAACCGGAAGGCAAACTGTCTGTGGAATACACTTACGAGACATTTTCTTTCCCTGATGGAGAAGCCTACACACTTTGCAAACCCAATTATACTATATCTGAATGGTATGCCGAAGAAATCAAACCGGAAGATTTGTTTTGTACCGTACGTATTCCATTACGCCATGTAGGCATGGGGCAAATGATGGCACTAGATCCTGTTGAAATTGAAGCACTTGCAGCAAAAAGTAATTATCCCGAATATGGAATCAGCGGACGATGTAATTACATCACCGAACGCGGAGTGAGAAGTCTGGGATTGTCCGGCAACAAAGCTCAACATGCCGATTTAACTGTAGAATTGGGATTCTCCAGTGATATGGGCGTTACCAACAGCCGCTATCCGGAAGAAATCTGTGAAGGACAAATACAAGTAAACCAAGGTAGCATGATGGGGCTTTCTTACGACCAACTGGATGTCAGCACAGAAGAGATGGAAAACGTAGATCTCTATATGCAAAGTCTTGGTGTTCCCGCCCGGCGTAATGTAAACGATCCGCAAGTAATCAAAGGGGAACAGAACTTCTATAAAGCCAAATGTCATCTCTGTCATGTGACCACTTTACACACTAAGACACGTGGTAGTGTTTTATTAAATAATACTCAACTCCCGTGGTTAGGCGGTCAAACGATTCACCCTTATTCTGATTATCTATTACATGATATGGGTTCTGAAATTATGGGAGTCGGACTGAACGACAACTATATAAGCGGGCTGGCACGTGGAAACGAATGGCGTACTACCCCTCTTTGGGGAATCGGCTTACAAGAAAAGGTCAACGGACATACTTATTTCTTGCATGACGGACGTGCCCGCAATCTGACAGAAGCCATCATGTGGCATGGCGGAGAAGGAGAAGCATCAAAGAACTTATTTAAGAATATGAGTAAGGAAGACCGGGATGCGCTGATTGCATTTTTAAATTCACTTTAAACTAAAAGTAGTATATATAAAGTAATTATGAAGAGATTTATAATCATTGCCATGCTGACTGCCATAATGCCTTTGGCCGCTATGGCACAACATGAAGAAGATACAGAAAATGGTGTAGTATCATTAGCTGGAAGAGAAGGATTCACTATCGAAACCAAGAAAGGAGATTTTGTATTCAAACCCTATCTGCTCGTACAGACCAGTGCAAACTTCAATTGGTACGACGATGAAGGACTGGATAAAGCATACAATCAAGATAACATAGCCAACTCCGGATTTTCAGTTCCTTACGCCGTACTCGGATTCACCGGAAAGGCTTTCGATAAAGTATCTTTCAACCTTTCCATAAATGCGGCAGCCAGTGGAGGCGCATTACTTCAACAAGCCTGGTTTGATGTTCAACTGAAAAAGCAGTTTGCCATCCGGGTCGGTAAATTCAAAACTCCGTTTTCACATGCCTACCTGACAACACTGGGAGAAACATTGTTACCTAGTTTGCCAGTATCACTGACTACTCCCGTTATCCTCCCCTATTCTTTGAATGCGGTAACACCCAATATTGGCACCGGATTCGATTTAGGTGTAGAGATTCACGGTTTGGTAGCTGATAAATTCGGGTATGAAATCGGTTTATTCAACGGTACGGGTGCAGCGGTAAATACAGCAACAAAAACATTTAGTGATGACTGGCACATTCCGTCTTTACTGTACGCCGGACGTTTCACCTATATGCCTAAAGGAGTGATGCCCGCTACACAGGGAAATCCGAACAGGCTGAATGAAGACAAAATCATGTTTGGTATTTCTACCTCTATCAATGTAGAAAGTGAAAATGAAAGTACCAATGATTATCGTGCCGGATTGGAGTTTGCAATGCTAAAGAACAAACTTTACCTGGGTGCTGAAGTCTATTATATGAATGTTGGCTTCACAAAAAGACAAAAGATTTCCGAGTCATATAATTACCTGGGCGGCTATGTACAAGGTGGTTACTTCGTTGCCCCCCGTCTGCAAGCAGCTGCACGCTATGATTTCTTCAACCGTAACGGAATGGACACCAATGGTTTTCTAAATATGCCAGCCGTGGGTATGAACTATTTTTTCAGGAACTGTAATCTGAAGTTACAAGCGATGTACCAGTATATTGCCCGTAAAGGTCATGATACCCAACTTGATCGGGATAACGACGATTTAGGTTTGGCAGTACATTCGGCCAGTATTCTACTTCAGTATACATTCTAAATAGCACAAGAAAGGATTTGTTTATGAAAAAATACATTCTTTTCGGGGGGTATCTACTGTTATTGGCATACATCACATCATGCGATGACGGACGTATTTACGAAAAGACAGAGACCCTATCAGAAGAAGGACGCACGCTGAAGATGAGCGGTAAGATCAATGGTATCAGTAAATGGCCCGATGGTTATAGTGTTGTAGTGGCAGGCTTCAGTGATGAGAGCGAGTATGCCGTTGTCACCAAAACAATTCCGGCGGTCGAAGATGATGAGATCCAGGTTACGATGACAGGAGTCAGTGATAAAGTAACCACTATTGAATTGTGCGTTATTAATAAATTGAGAAAACGAGTTATCAGTTTTCAGTCAATGGACGACCTTACAGCAGTTGACGACACCATCCTTATGGATGTGGGAACTGTAAATGTAGGTATGTACCATGGCATTCAAGAAAAAGTATTTAATACGACATGCGCACACTGTCATGGTGGAAGTAGTTCGGCAGCAGCCAACCTGTATCTGACAGAAGGCAAAAGTTACGAGGCACTGGTCAACCGCCCGTCGAAGAAAGTAGATGGCATGTTACTCGTCAAGCCGGGCAGTGCGCAAGAAAGCGTATTGCACACATTATTGAATACCACTATTAGTTCAACCTGGGGATACGATCACTCAAAAGAAATAGTATCATCTCCGATTTTGACCCTTATTGGCGACTGGATCAATAACGGTGCGCAAGAATAAATAGTTATTTACCCAACTGATATGAACAACAAAAAACAACAGAATATTCAGTCTGAAAAGACGCTAACAGAGATTTTTAAATATAATGCAGGAGGAGAAGCTTCAGAGTATCATATTATCATTCATTCTACTAAACCGGAAGATACATACGAAGAACAGCTGAATGCAGTATTAAACACCTACGATTATTTACTTACCCAAGAATTGAAAGGAGCAGTTGCCATCCTCAAACGTTATTTCCTTAGTGACGCTGCCAATCAGGCAGATACACTACTGGCATTGACAACCGAAGGTTCGGACTGCGCACTTTCCATTGTGGAACAGCCCCCGCTGGACGGAACAAAAATTGCCTTATGGGTTTACCTGTTGACAGATGTACAGACACAAGTCTTACATAACGGGCTTTTTGAGGTGAAACACAGTGCCTATCGCCACTTCTGGGGCGGTAGTGCATTCAATCGTGCCGCCAATTCGGAATACCAGACCCGTCTATTATTGAACGACTATGTGATGCAACTCATGGAACAAGGTTGTAAACTGGCAGACAATTGTATCCGTACATGGTTTTTCGTGCAAAATGTAGATGTGAATTATGCCGGAGTAGTGAAAGCACGTAATGAAGTTTTTGTCACCCAAAACCTGACAGAAAAAACACATTATATTTCCAGCACAGGCATCGACGGCCGGCATACCGACCCGAAAGTACTAGTACAAATGGATACTTACGCTGTAGCAGGACTGCAACCGGAACAGATTCATTTCCTCTATGCTCCTACCCATCTGAACCCAACTTATGAATATGGAGTAAGCTTTGAACGTGGTACGTATGTAGATTATGGAGACCGCCGACAGGTATTTATTTCAGGAACGGCAAGTATCAACAACAAAGGCGAAGTGGTATATCCCGGCAACATCCGCAAACAGACAGAACGAATGTGGGAGAATGTGGAAACCCTGTTGAAAGAAGCGGACTGCACGTTTGAAGATTTGGGACAAATGATTGTATATCTGCGTGACATAGCCGACTATACAGTTGTTAAAGCAATGTATGACAAACGTTTCCCACATACTCCTAAAGTATTTGTTCATGCTCCGGTATGCCGTCCCGGATGGTTGATTGAGATGGAATGTATGGGAGTGAAAGAATGTAAGAACAAGGAATACGCTCCATTTTAATATCATAAAAGATTATACAGTTGAAAAGGTTACTTATTATCTTATATATCTGTCTGGTGGGACTACTCGCTGTGACTACTTTCGTAGAACAAGCGTATGGGACAGATTTTGTAGAAAGAAATATATATCATACATGTTGGTTTTGTTGTTTGTGGGGAACAATTGCCACCATTGCACTTGTTGCTCTCATCCGACGCGCTTTATGGCGACGGTTCCCCATATTGTTGTTTCATGGCTCCCTCCTCGTTATCTTGGTGGGGGCCATGATTACGTTTATCGGAAGCAAAAAAGGATACGTACACTTGCTTCCAGGGGCAACGATAGACAGTTTCCAGGAATCGGAAAGCGGCAGAAAAGCTGATCTGCCATTCACAATACAACTAGATAGTTTCCGTATAGCATACTATCCCGGAACAGAAGCACCGGCAGACTACATCAGCTATATCACCTACTCTCTTCCCGGACAGAAAAATGTTCTATTACACGAACAGATTTCAATGAATCGTATATTTACATCACAAGGTTTCCGTTTCTATCAGTCATCTTTCGATGATGACGGAAAAGGGAGCTGGCTGACTGTCAATTATGATCCATGGGGAACAGGAGTGACTTATGCAGGATATATCCTGCTCGGTCTCTCCATGATTTGGCTACTATTTTCCCGCAGTAGTGATTTCCGACGCCTGCTAAACCACCCGCTACTTAAAAAAGGAGGTGTATTTATACTGTTTATTTTCTGCCTTGCAGGTAACATGCAAGCACAAAAAAAACTCCTTCCTGCATTGAAACAAACACAAGCGGACAGTTTAGCACAGGAACAGGTTATTTATCACGACCGGGTAGTACCTTTCAACACATTAGCCCGTGATTTCATTCAGAAACTGACAGGAGAAGCTTCATATAAAGGATTGACACCTGAACAAGTGATAGGTGGCTGGTTACTTTATCCGGAAGTGTGGAGAAATGAGCCATTGATATACATCAAAAATACAGAATTACAGCATTTATTAAACTTACAAACACCTTATGCTCGATTAACTGATTTATTTGACGGTTCTGTTTACCGTCTCCGTGAACATTGGCAACGTGAACAAGGACAACAAAACAAACTCGCCAAAGCAATCCAGGAAACAGATGAAAAAGTAGGCCTGATCCTGATGTTGGAAAAAGGAACATTCATCCATCCATTACCCACTGATGGCAGCGTGCAACCTCTCTCCGAACTGGAAGTGAAAGCAGAATTACTCTACAACCGGATTCCGTTCAGCAAGATTCTTTTTATGATAAATCTGTCATTGGGAGTGTTGTCTTTCCTGCTTCTACTTCATAACAGCCTGCAAAGAAATATCCTCTCGCCCAAAGCCAAAACGATTTCCCGCACAGCAGGAACTTTCTTTTCTGTTGCACTCTATCTTGCTTTCATATTCCATTTAGCAGGATATTGCCTGCGCTGGTACATCGGCGGTCGTATTCCACTTAGCAACGGTTACGAAACCATGCAGTTTATGGCTCTTTGTATTCTTTTGATAGCCTGTCTGCTCCATCGAAGATTTTCATTTATACTTCCATTCGGATTCCTCCTCTCCGGCTTTGCTTTGTTGGTTTCCTATCTGGGACAAATGAATCCCCAGATAACCCCATTAATGCCGGTGCTCGTCTCTCCATGGCTAAGTATTCATGTTTCATTGATTATGATGTCTTATGCCCTATTGGCATTCATCATGCTAAACGGAATACTGGCATTATGCCTCCGGAAAAAAGAATCGGAAAACAATGTCTCCGGAAACGACGCTATACAAGACAACCGGATAGAACAGTTGACGCTAGTCAGCCGCTTGCTGCTCTACCCTGCCACCTTCTTTTTAGGAGCAGGCATCTTTCTGGGAGCAGTTTGGGCAAACGTTTCCTGGGGACGATACTGGGCGTGGGACCCGAAAGAAGTATGGGCACTGATTACTTTTCTGGTATATGGAGTAGCCTTCCATTCACAAAGTCTGCGCATTTTCCGCAAGCCTCTATTCTTCCATATCTATATGATTCTTGCTTTCCTGACCGTCTTAATGACCTATTTCGGGGTAAATTATGTTCTTGGAGGGATGCATAGTTATGCAAACGCCTGAACCACTATATATAGCTAGTAATTGATAGAAGAATACCCATTTTAGGGGATTGCGGGAAAAGCGGAAAGCCCCTATCTTTGCAGTATCAGAATTAAATTAATTAGTCATAATTATATTACGTAGCCACATTAAAAATACATAGAAATCGGCCGAAGTGATTCACCCGCATTTCTTTTATTTGGTTGTTAAGTTGAAAAACCATATAATGTATTCATTTTGGAATATGAATAGATGACATATTCTAAAAGAGGCAAGGACGTCCGGCTTGTGAAAGCCGGACGTTTTTTTATATCAGTAAGAGAATAAAGTGAGAGAGCTCATGCATTCATGAGCTCTTTCCAACCAGCCGTTTCAAAAGCGATATACTCCGCTATAAACTTCTCCATCTCTTCTTTCTTCACAGGATGCAACACCAGCTCTTCGAGTAGGGCAAACAACCATACCGTATTCAGGTGAATAAAGAAGTTAGTTATTGCTATATTGATATGCGGATATTTCTGCTTCATTCCTTGAAAAAAAACAGAAATCGTACGCGTCATCAAATCTGTATATTCAGAACGGAAGTTCTCCAAAACAGAACCTTGTGCCTGAAAAAGCAGCAACCGCAAACGGTCACGATGTTCAGAGACCAATCTGATATATTCCCGTACAGACATTTTCTGATAATCCGAATCCATAAAGACGTCTATCGTCATCTGATCTGCATCGTGATTATAAATCATAGCATACAGATCATTCAATACCGGTTTCAGAATCGTACGGAATATCTCATCCTTATTGGTGAAATAATGATAGATATTACTCACCGTCACCCCTGCCCTCGAAGCTATTTCACGCATAGAGGCATCCTTGTATCCCTTTTCCAGAAACACTTCTTCGGCTGCCTTCAAGATTCCCTCTTGTATATCTCCTTTCAAAAATTGCATAGTATCGTTGCTACTTATCAATTCATATTTGTAACCTGTCTGTTCACCATCCGGGCAAATATACCATTTTTCTTTTTCAATTCCTCCGGTGTTCCCATTTCAGCAACACTTCCATTCTCCAATACTACAATTTTGTCGGCATTGGCAACGGTGCGCATACGGTGCGCAATAATCAGCACCGTTTTGTTACGTACCAATTCAGATATACCTGCCTGTATCTTGGTTTCATTCTCAACATCAAGCGAAGCCGTAGCCTCATCCAACAGAACAATCGGAGCATCCTTCAACAAAGCGCGGGCAATGGAAATACGCTGACGCTCACCGCCGGATAATGTTTCTCCATTCTCACCGATAATCGTCTGGTATCCCTGCGGCATTTTAGTGACAAACTCATCACATTGTGCCAAGCGGGCAACTCTCCGGACTTCCTCATCCGTAGCATCCCGTTTGCCAATACGGATATTATCCATAATGGAAGCATTGAAAAGAACTACATCCTGAAAGACAACGGAATAGTTTTTCAACAAAGTTTCAGGATCAATCCGACTGATATCCTGCCCGCCGAGGGTAATCTTTCCCGACTGGATATCCCAGAAACGTGCCGCCAACCTGGCCGCCGTACTCTTGCCACTACCTGAAGGACCAACCAAAGCCGTTTTTTCACCTTGCCGGGCAATAAAAGACAAGTTATTCAGAATTTGTTTTCCCTGCTCATAAGCAAAGTCTACCTGTCTGAATTCGATATCATAACCTTGAGGAGTGAATTCGGTAGTCCCGTTTTGTACCGGCAATGCTTCCATCTCATTCATTCTATTGATGCGCACATCCAAATAGAACAAAGCGGCAATATTATTCATCACCTCACTGACCGGAGCATACACACGCGACCCGATAACCATAAATATAAGATAGGTAAACAAATCAACCGTACCCGAAGCCAAGAGATTGGCACCAACGATAATAACGCTTGCCAGTCCGAGTTTCAATACACTCTGGGAACCGTTTACCAACATGCCGAGCACCAGTTCATTACGAGTCAATACCTTTTCATAGGTATCAATGCTCGCATCCAGTTTTTCCAGATAGTCTCTCTCCTGATTGTAGGATTTTATCTCCTGAATGGTATCGAGTCCTTCCTGGATATGCTCGGTCACCATCCGCTTGTTCAAATAATTACTTTCATTGCTTTTCTGTATTTCCTTCTTCGAGAAAAGAAGGATTGCGGCAGCAAGCGGCACTACCCAGAACAAAGCAATCGTCAACTGCCAGTTATAAAATGCCATGCCGACGGTAATAAGCAGAATACTGATAATGGAAGCAAACAACTGGGGAACCGCATGCGAGAAAGTATGCTCGAGATCAGTGCAGTCATCCATAATCGTGGCGGTGAGGTCGGAAAGATTCTTTTCGCCAAAGAAAGCCAGAGGCAACTTGCGAAGTTTTTCCGCCAATGAGATACGCCGGTTTGCACTCTCATCATAAACGGTGGTATAGGTACTACGATATTGCAATACCGCAAATATATACATGACTATCATAAAGACAATACCGAGTATGCTATAATAGAGAATACCATGCGTCGCCGAAGCCGAAGGCTGAAACACAGGACGAAGATATTCCTCAAGAAAAAGAAAAACAAATACCGCCGGCAACATCAATACAATATCGAGCAGTGTAGTGAAAAACACACCTTTACAGAAATCTTTCGCTCCTTTAGTTGAAAGGGCAAAACGTCTTTTTATTACTTCAATCATTAGAAACCTCCTTTCCTATTGTCCAGCGAACAGATTGCTGGTATTCATTCCACATATGATAATAGATGCCTTGTTTTCCAAGCAGGTTGGCATGTGTACCTTGTTCCGCAATCTTCCCCTTGTCAATGACGAGGATATTGTCGGCATCAGTGATGCTTGAAAGACGATGAGCAATCATCAATACGGTTTTTCCTTTTGTCAGTTCTTTCAAGGCTTGCTGGATGAGATGCTCATTTTCGGGGTCGGCAAAAGCAGTCGCCTCATCCAGTACAATGATGGGAGCATTTTTCAGGATTGCACGTGCCAGTACGATCCGTTGCTGTTCCCCGCCGGAGAGATATGTTCCCTCCGTACCAATCTTCGTATTCAGTCCGAGCGGAAGTTTATTGATAATTTCCCGGCATTGTGCCATATCTACTGCCCGTTCCACTTCCTCCATTGTCGCGTCGGGATTACCATATTTGATATTTTCGAGCAGAGAAGTCTTGAACAGCTTTGTATTCTGGAACACGAAAGAAATATATTTCATCAGTTCTTCGGGAGCGATTTCTCTTACATTGATGCCACCTATTAAAACTTTCCCTTCCGTTGCCTCCCAGAAACGGGGAACTAGACGGGCAATCGTTGTTTTCCCTCCGCCCGAAGCTCCGACAAGAGCTACTGTGTTTCCTTGCGGAATAGTGAAACTAACATCATCCACCGCCTTTTGATTAGCTCCCGGATAGCTGAAGGAAACTTTTTCGAACTGAATACTGAATTCCTTTACCGGTTGTGGATGCTCTACAACAGTCAGGTGCTCATAAGCAACCAGATTCTCAAGACGTCCGATAGCTTCACTCGCCTGCCCCAAAGCCTGATTGAGATACATACTCTTCATGATACTTTGGGAGAATACAGGAGTAATGAGAACAAACAGGAAGAAATTAAGTAATACCGATGCATAATTACCTGAATAACCAATCAGCAAAATAGCCAACGGAGCAAGGAAAAACACAAAACCATTGATTATTACGGTATAGAGCGACATCGGCTTCTCCCACATTCGTGTATAGCCGAATACCATTTTATTATAATTCATGATACAGCGGTGAAAGTTTTTGAAAGAGTAAATAGTCTGCTGGAAAACCTTCACTACGGGAATTCCTCTCACATACTCTACAGCTTCGGTATTCATTTCCTCCAGAGAGGTCATGTAGCTTTTCATAAACTGCCGTCCCTCCGCATTCATCATAAAACCCATAACCAGCATGGCAATAATTACAGGGACGATACATGCCAGACCGAGTATCCAATCGAACACAAAAATCAGTATGGCAGCTACCAACGGCACTAGAAAAGTAGCCGCAAGGTCGGGCAACTGATGTGCCAGAAAACTATGGGTAACCCCTGCATTGTCATCTATAATCTTGCGAATACGTCCGCTCGTATTAATGTCAAAGAAGCCGAGAGGCATACGCACTATCTGGCGCATGGCTTCTTTACGCAAATTCGATTCAACCCGAAAAGCTGCAAGATGCGAAGACATCAATGCGGCAAAATAAAGGACGATGCTCGCCACGGCCATGCCTGCCGCCCACCAGGCATACGTCACCACATTACCGGAAGAGGTTATCTCTCCGTGTTCAAGCAGTTCTCTCACAATCAGCCAAATAAGGATATAAGGCAACATGCCCGCCAGGGCACTTAGGGCAGACAGCAGCATTGCCGCAGGCAAAAGCACTTTCCGTTTACCCATGTAGTTCTGAAGTTTTTTCAATGTACTCATAACGTACGTTCAATCTATATTAAGTTCGACAATCATTTAACTTATCGCTTGTTTTCAAAAAAGAACAATATTCGAAATCGTTCAAAAAAAAGAGGTTGTGTCAAAACGCTGACACAGCCTTTTTTATGCGCAAAGCCC
>NZ_QVLZ01000047.1:0-51426 GCF_003435205.1 Bacteroides sp. AF32-8BH
TAATCATCTGTGAATCAAATAGATAATACTATGAGAAATAAAACACAAAAGGGCATTTCTCATAGTATTGCCATGATTTAGTCCGTAAAATCGAGCATTTCTCATAGGGTTTAAACTATTTCTCATCTTATTCTCATACTCCGTCTATACATTTTACTCATTTCTCATACAGTATAATTGTAGTTTTTCCGGACTTTTGCCGGATTTACGATTACTCCTTTCCTTCTTCGGTTTTATTAAGCAACTTCTTGCTATTTACTACTTTCCTGTATGTTATTCACCTTATACCTTTATGTTTTTCCCTAATCATTGTTATTTCTTCCTACCACTATTCGTATCGTTGCACTCTAGTGAACAGATCGTTGCACTGGAGTGAACGGTTCTATCTACTCTAGTGAACAGACCTTTCCACTCTAGTGGAACGATTCAGATACCGGTAGGAAAACATGAGAATATCTACTCCATACACTTTCATAAACGCTTTATAATATATTATTAATCAATACATAACTGAATATGTAGCATTGAATCTATTACAATTAATTAGCCTCTTTGCCCTACGAAAGATTATGAGAAATGCCTTGAAAAGCTATGAGAAATACTTTGTTTTGTGGACAAAATGCTGGTAACACTATGAGAAATACCCTTTCTTCTTTTATTTCTCATAGTGTTATATAACTGATTTGAAGATTGTTATCACATATATTATGAGAACATGAGAAATGAAAATGAAAAATCATTTGCAGGAGCTTTGATATAAATACAGGAAACTATCCACGCCTATGTTTTTCGAGAAAATGATAAATCGGTTCAGTTCATATCATAGATTTATTTCGTACCTTTGCCATTCTATTTATATAAAAAGAAAAAATGAGTAAAGAATACACACTCGCAGATTTCACAGATATTTTTGATTACTCCACAGGATGGTTCAGCGACAGTAGCATTTGTAGTCTATTCTATCAGATATTCAAACGATTCCCTTCCATGAAAATGGTAAAATATAAAGTAAACCAGGATTTTCTGAAAGAAATCAAGGAACTTTATCAGCAAGATGACGCGTTCGATATATTCGAGCATGTGTACTGCAATCATTTTGAAAATGAAAAAGAAGAAGAGGAGGAAGAAGAAGATAATACATCTACAAAAGAGTTATACGACTGTATCGTTATCTGCAAAAAGAATTTGATGATCGGCTATTTTGATAATTGCGTAAAGATTGTCTATTCCAATATCGACAAGGAGGAAATCAATCAGATCAATCAGATTTGCGAAAACCACAAGAAGGAAAATGAGAAACTTAACAATCTATTTATAGTAACATACTCTCATAACTACTTCAGCCTGAAACAATCGCAAGTTAATGAACCTGCTATTCAGATTGATCGTCACTATAACGATGATTTTGTTCCCGTAGCTGCCGAGATCGAAAACTTTCTGCTGGAGGACAACAAAAGCGGATTAATCATTTTGCATGGAAAACAGGGTACAGGAAAAACGACTTATATCCGCCACCTTATCAATCTTGGAAAAAAGAGAATGATCTATATGAGTGGAGACCTGGTAGATAAACTTTCGGATCCGAGCTTTATCACTTTCATCCGCCAACAAAAGAATTCTATCTTCATCGTAGAGGATTGCGAAGAACTATTGTCAAGCCGCAACGGAGGCAACCGTATGAATGCCGGCTTAGTCAACATACTGAATATTAGCGACGGGCTATTGAGCGATGAATTGTGTATCAAATTTATCTGCACCTTTAATGCTCCATTAAAAGATATCGACGAAGCATTGCTTAGAAAAGGACGTCTGGCTGCCCGATACGAGTTTAAAGACCTGACTACTGATAAGGTTAATCAACTAATCAAGGAAGAAAGCCTGGATATTCCCGAACAGACACACCCCATGACACTGGCTGAAATCTATAATTACGAAGGAATGGATTTCTCCCAGGGAAGAAAACGGGTAGGATTCTAAAGATATTCTCCGGAATAGAATTGCCAGAGAAAAAACAGGCAATTATTATTGTGGAATACAAGTATATAAATTTTATCTACATCCGGACACGATTCGACATTTTTATACGTTTATTATACGTTAAAAGAGTTGCCCTATTATTGAGCAACTCTTTTAAATATAAAACTTCTTAAGTTCAAACTTAACTTGTGATACCTTATACGGACATATTCTTACTTATAAGTTAACGGAACTTCAAAGATATTCACTCACAAAACCTGCTATTATCCAAAGCTGAAGGGAAAAGCGCTTTCATCAGATAAAGCAATTAATCCATTTTTCCGTTGGATACAAATTTTGTTCTCTCGTGCCAACCAACCGGCGGCCAATGCTGTACTTTCTACGCTTAGGTTTAATCTTCTCGCCAATTCAGGTATTGAAATTTCACCAATTTCTTTCAGGGCATACCAGACCTTTCCGGCATTGTTCCCTACAATTGTTTTATCCATGGCTATTTTTATTAATAATTCGGTTACAATATAATCATTTTAATAATAGTTTATAACAAAACCGGCTTTTTTATTTTAGTTTTTGACATTATTTAAAACAAGAAAATCAATTTCGCAATTAACGGTTAAAAATTTGGTCATGGTTCACACCATAACACCACTGTAAGGTACATTATATATCAAAATAAATTCTCAAAACAGGTATAGGGCAACCATAGAAAGAAAATAGAAAGTTGACATTTCCGCAATATCGGACAAGTCATTTCGCTTTTTTACCAATACCTTTGCGAAGTGAAATACCAAAATTAGTTATGCAACAGAAAAAAACAACGAAAGAGGAATATCAAAAGTGCGTAAATGTTGTAGTGGAATACATCATCCAACATTTAGGAGAAGATATTGATTTAAAATCTCTGGCCAGAATTTCAAACTTTTCTCCTTTTTACTTTCACCGGATCATGAAAGCTTTTCTCGGTGAACCGATTGGTACGTTTATTGTCCGGACGCGGACAGAAACTGCCGCACGCCTACTCCGCTACTCGGATATTCCGATTGCTGACATCGCCTACCGGATTGGTTACGCATCCCCTTCTTCATTATCGAAAGTGTTCAAGCAATTTTATGGCATTTCACCTTTAGAATATAGAAACAATAAAAACTTTGTAATTATGAAACCAGCGATTATCAGGCCAGACCTGGAACTAAAAAAAGAGATCAGAAATGTCTCCGAACGGAATGTGATTTATATCCGCCTTACAGGCGACTACAAACTGAATGATTACGGTGGCACTTGGGGCCGTTTATTCCAATTCATCAAAGAACAAAAACTGCCGATGGGAGATTTCAGCCCGCTTTGCATCTACCACGATGATCCGAAAGTGACGCCAGCCGAGAAACTGCGTACAGACGTATGCATGGTAATGCCTGTAAAGGTTGGCCCCAAAAGTGATGTGGGATTCAAGGTTATCCCAGCCGGACGTTATGCTATTTTCCTTTATAAAGGCCCGTATGACAATCTGCAAGCTGTGTACGATACGATTTACGGAAAGTATCTGCCCGAAATGGAATGTACGATACGTGATGAAGCCAGTGCTGAACGCTATCTGAACAATCCATGTGACACTCCCCCCGAAGAGTTGTTGACGGAGATCTATATTCCGGTAGAATAATCCGGATAAGGGGACGAAGGAACAGCAGTCACTTCCAGACAGGCTGTTCCCTCTTCCCTACCTGTTATTTTTCAGCATAGACGCCAATCCTGTTTCCTTCACTATCCGTGAATACGGCAAACCATCCTTTATCGTCTGCCTCAATCTTTGTTTTGGGAATGACAACTTTCCCTCCTTTCAGAAGTACTTTTTCCAACGTTTGTTCAATATCCTCACAGTTGAAATGGATAAGTACGCCATGCGTTGAAGGAAGAAAGTCGAAATTTGAAGCATAAGAAATAGCACCGACGGTTTCACCTTCTTCCGTGAAACAAGCCATTTTCTCTGTTTCACATTCAAAAGTCGGAAGTTGCACACCCAACACAGTTTCGTAAAAATCGACAGCCCGACGGAAATCGGTAGCAGGAATCTCAAAAAATGCAATTAATTTTTTCATCTCGTTTCTTTTTTATGGTTACTACTAAGCCTTTGCAAAGACATTGCAAAAGTAGGGTAACACGAGGAAGCCCGATAGAAAAAAAGAGACATCTTTAGAGTTCAGAGAAATAATCGGAATAAGGGGCGCATACAGAAAGATACTCCGCAGGGGTATAACCGGAAAAGAGTTTGAATTCCTTTATCATGTGAGACTGATCGGAAAAGCCACATTCATAAGCCACTTGTACAAAAGGAATCGTAGCATCCTGTTGCAGCATGGATAACGCCCGTTGCATACGGATAATACGAATAAATTCCTTGGGAGTAGTGCCGACATAATCGGCGAAGATACGCCCAAACTGCTTACTGCTCAAACAGGCTGTTTCCGACAAATGAGAAATATTGATTTGCGGCCGGAGGTTTATTTCATGAAAGACAGCAGACATCCGCTTGAGATTATACTCGGGAAGAGTGTATAAACGACGAAGAAAAAACTGCTCTATCAACCGAATACAAACTGCATTATCAGAAGTATCCGTGACCTGTTTCACTAAATCCGACAGTTCTACATCTTCCATCGCATCGGTATCTACAGTCTGCCCATGGAACAAATGACTGGGTATATGAAACAATGCTTTTACCGCATAAGGTTGAAAAACAACAGTAATCATCTCTATCCTGCCTGTAGACATCACATCCGAGAAACCGACCGATTGTCCGGAAATAAAGGATTGGGGTTGCAGCTCCGACTCGCCCAACAAAAGAAGTTGTTTCCCTTTATGGAATACCAGTTGCATGCAGCCAATAGGCAGAGTCCGTTCGGAGACAGGAGCTATTGAGTCGTCTTGCAATATCCAGTAATGCCGTATATAGGGAGCCAGTGCAAAACAGGGTTTTATCAGTTGAAATGATTGCATATAACAAAGATATTATTTCTTAATCCAAATGCAAAAGTAAAACTCCTGTTTAAAAGGGGATAGTAAAAAAAGGACTTCTTTACTTAATTAAAAAAGCATCCCCTGCTTGAAGAAACATGATTGCAACTCATTCAAACAGAGGAAGAATTCTTTAGATAACGGAAAGTCCATATTCGTAGGCTTCCGACATCGCATTGTAATCTGCATCGGAATATGCGCCTTTATCTCTTGCTTTCTGCATATCTTTCATAAACGATTCCACAGAAGACAGGAAGCTATAATAATTCTTTTGCTCTTCATCATAGCCTGTGACAGCAGGAAGTTTCTTTGCAGCTTCGAGTTCTTTCTTCAATTCTGCCATCTTCACATCAATGCGAGCACCCTCCAGTACATGTTTGCGGGAATAAAGATTCATTATGCTTTGCACAGTGCCGGACATCTTACGCATAGCCATGATTTGATCTTTCAACGGTTCGTCGGCAAGAAGTTCTTTTTCAGCCTGTTCCGTGAGAGGGCTTAGAATATCAAAAATCACTTGTTTATATTCGGACATTTCTACACTTAGCCGATAGTTTTCATCCAAGAGCTTGCCAGCCTTGGCTGTCTCTTTGGCCTGCTTGTAAGAGAGAAACTTATTAAAATTATCATAGAATTGCGCCCGTGCACTGAAAAGTCCTCTATAACTCTGCTTCAGATTCTGACGGACTTGTATATTAAAGTAATCTCCCGGATCCATCAATTCCGCAGTGTCTCTGGCAGATACTTCAGGCGGTGCTATCGGAGATACTTCAGGAACTTTTCCTGTCTGTTCCATATATCCCAAGACCGCATTTACGTCTTTTGCATTAGCTACATGCCTCAACACGATGAGCGATGTATGATAATAGTTTATCACTTTACTGGCATTATCCAATTCCTCCGGAGTGACGGAGGACGCAGCCTGTTTCTTGTTTCCTCCCGAACAGGAAACCAATAAGAAAGCACCTATCAGTGCTCCAAACAATAAGATATTCTTCTTCATAATAATGGTTAGTTTATTGAGTCTTTCGTACTATAACAATAAAAATCGTTTTTTGTTATAGACAAACAATGCATATTCGAAAAGTGTTCTCTATATGATATTAACTTAAAAATAAAACAAATATGGAACAATCATTTCAAAAAGGAGTTGTGCTCCATTTGGCTTCTCTCATTGAATATACTGAAGGAGGCGTTATCAGCAAACAGTTAATCAAAAGTCCGGCAGGAAATATCACTTTATTTTCTTTTGATAAAGGAGAAGGGTTAAGCGAACATCGTGCCCCGTTTGATGCGCTCGTGCAGGTATTGGAAGGGGTAGTGAATATTACTGTAAACGGAACTCTGTTCACCGTAAAAGCAGGAGAAAGTATCGTATTTCCGGCGAATGCGCCGCATGCCCTTACAGCAGTGGAGAGATTTAAGATGCTGTTGACTATGATTAAGGAATAAACAATCATAGTGTATAAAAACAAAAAATGGCTACTCATCACGAGCAACCAATCTTTTGTTAACCTTAAATCTAATACTTATGAAAAAAACACTGTACAAAGGTACCATATTTCAGGTAAATAGCAAATTCTAGAGCCTAAACAGCCCATATTATAACAGGGTTTAATACTCTGGAAAGCGCATTAACATTTCAGACTTCACACGTTAACATTTAACATATTCATTCACACTAGTTACTTCTTGGGTAAGTAAGAATACAAAAAAGAGGGAATCATTGAAACAACATCGTCTTTTTTTTTGTAACTTTGAACTATGATAATCAGTGCCAGCCGCCGGACAGATATTCCGGCATTCTATTCCCAGTGGTTTTTCAACCGGATTAAAGAAGGATATGTATTAGTGCCCAATCCATATCATCCGAAAATGATTAGCAAGATCTCTCTATCTCCTGCTGTAGTAGATTGCTTTGTTTTCTGGACCAAGAACCCGGCACCTATGCTCAACCAACTGGAGAAATTGCAGGATTACAACTATTACTTCCAATTTACACTTAACCCCTACGGAGAAAAGCTGGAAAATCATTTGCCCTCCATCGATAAACGAATGGATACCTTTAAAAAGCTGGCTGATAAAATCGGCAGGGAAAGGGTGATCTGGAGATATGATCCGATACTGACGAACGAGGAATACAATGTTTCTTTCCACCAGGAAGCATTTGCCCGGATTGCCGACGAACTCAAAGACCACACTGCCAAATGTATGCTGGGATTCATAGATCATTACCAGCATATCCGGAACTCTGTACGGTTATTCAACATCCATCCGCTGACTCAAGAGGAAATAGAAGAAATGGCTGTCTCCTTTAAAAAAACAATCGACGTTTATCCTGACATACAGCTGGATACTTGTACTGTAAAAGTGGATTTAAGACATTTAGGTATTCCGAGCGGCCTGTGTATTGATAAGGATCTGATAGAAAAGATCATCGGTTATCCTATCCTCGCCCAAAAGGATAAAAACCAGCGTAACATCTGCAACTGCATTGAAAGCATTGATATCGGAACTTATGAAAGTTGCCTGAACGGATGTATTTATTGTTATGCCATCAAAGGCAATTATAACACGGCAGTATATAATAGGAGAAAACATGATAAAAACTCACCGCTACTCATCGGCCATTTATCCGAAGATGATATCGTAAAGGAACGGGAGATGAAAAGCCTGCGGGATAACCAATATTCGTTGTTTTAATCTCTTCGGTCTGCAGTTGACTTACAGGCATAAAAAAAGGCTATCTATCCCAGACAGCCAATCTTTTGTTAACCTTAAATCTAATACTATGAAAAACACAGTACAAAGATACGGACTTTTCGGTTTTCTCCAAATTTTGAGGCCAAAGCAGCGTATCTTATAACATGGTTTAATAGAATCAGAGCCGTATTAACAAATGAGTGGGCAGGCATTAACATTTAACAGTTTTCTTAAATAATCAGAGCGTAAAACTGGAAAAGATGCAAAAGTTTTCGAATCGAACACCTTATCTTATTAAAGAGAGTTTATGAGGGCTAACAAATTCCTCTGCCAGCTGTTTCTAATAAAAGGTAACCATCAAATTCCCATTATATGAACAGATTCGAAAATAAAGTAGTTGTCATCACCGGTGCCGCCGGTGGTATCGGCGAAGCAACCACACGCCGCATTGTCTCCGAAGGAGGCAAAGTAGTCATCGCTGACCATTCCGAGAAAAGAGCGGAGCAGCTTGCCAACGAACTCACGCACGCAGGGGCTGACGTGCGTCATGTCTATTTCTCCGCCACCGAACTCCAGAGTTGCAAAGAGTTGATTGATTTTTCCATGAATGAATATCAAAGAATAGACGTACTGATTAATAATGTAGGAGGAACTGATCCCAAACGTGACCTTAGCATCGAAAAGCTGGACATCAACTACTTTGACGAAGCATTCCATCTGAATCTCTGCTGCACGATGTATCTTTCCCAACAGGTCATTCCTATCATGACTGCCAATGGTGGTGGGAACATTGTCAACGTAGCTTCCATAAGCGGACTTACGGCTGATGCCAACGGTACTTTATACGGCGCCAGCAAAGCGGGTGTCATCAACCTGACGAAATATATCGCTACTCAAATGGGAAAGAAAAACATCCGTTGCAACGCCGTAGCTCCGGGACTGGTACTTACTCCCGCTGCATTGGACAACCTGAATGAGGATGTACGTAATATCTTCCTCGGTCAATGTGCCACTCCTTATCTGGGAGAACCGGAGGATGTTGCAGCTACCATCGCTTTTCTGGCTTCGAACGATGCCAGATACATCACTGGACAAACGATTGTGGTGGATGGCGGACTGACCGTTCATAATCCGACAGTGGCGTTATCATAAAACGACCGGATAACGTATTATCGGTAAAGATGATAGGTTATTAACCGGCAACCATTACAAAAAATAATCTCTTTTTCCTTGATGTTACCGATAGGAAACATATCTTTGTGACCAGTCAGTAACAAAAGTATCAAAGTATGGAAAAAGAGATTACTAAAAACAGACAGGCTACGGAAATGACCCTGATTACAGCCGTCAACGACATCATTGAAGAAAGCGGTTTCGAGGGGTTGGGGATCAATGCGGTAGCAGCCAAGGCCAAAGTTTCAAAAATGCTTATCTACCGTTATTTCAATTCGCTGGATGGACTGATAGCAGCCTACATTCAGCAGAACGACTATTGGATTAATTTCGATGAAGAGTTACCGGATCAGGCTCATTTAGCCGCATTTATCAAGCAGATATTCAAAAGACAAATCATGCGGTTACGGGAGAATTATACATTGAAACGCCTGTATCGCTGGGAACTGACAACGGACAATAAGTTTGTGAAAGAGTTGCGCAACAAACGGGAAGAGAAAGGAATCTGGCTGGTAGAGGCAGTCAGCAAACTATCAAAACATCCGAAAAAAGAGATTGCTGCTATGGCTTCCATCATCACCGCAGCCATCAGTTATCTGGCATTGCTCGAAGAAAACTGCCCGGTCTACAACGGCCTCAAGATTCAGCAGGAAAGCGGCTGGGAGGAATTGGAAGAAGGCATCAATCTATTAGTAGACCTCTGGTTACAAAAACAACTCTAATCAAATGAATAAAATGACAATAATAGGAATATGGTTTCTTTCTCTATTGATAAATAGTGGATGCAACCGGGATTTAGTAGAATACGACAGTAACGATCTTAAAATATCTATTGAAAAAGGGGAAGAGTGGTTGCATAATTTTCCTTTGTTTCTAGGCATCAACATCAAAAATCCGCCCCAGATTGCAATCTGGACTGAAGACATGGAAGGGAATTATCTGTCCACCGTGTATGTGACACACAAAATAGCCACTCAATCCTGGCAAGCCTCCGGCGGTAACCGCCGAAAGGAAGCGCTGCCGCATTGGTGTTATCAACGGGGAATCCAATATGAAGACGGGTTATATCTCCCTAGCAAAAAGGAACCGTTGACGGACGGTATCAGCGGAGCTACTCCGAAAGGTAGTTTTAATGTGAAGATGTCGCCAACCGGGAAGTTGAAGAAGTTTATAGTCAAAATTGAAATCAATCATTCTACAGATTTCAATGATGCATATCCGAA
This sequence comes from Bacteroides sp. AF32-8BH, assembly GCF_003435205.1. Taxonomy (NCBI): domain Bacteria; kingdom Pseudomonadati; phylum Bacteroidota; class Bacteroidia; order Bacteroidales; family Bacteroidaceae; genus Bacteroides; species Bacteroides sp. AF32-8BH. Next base: position 10,086 of record NZ_QVLZ01000047.1, read on the forward strand.
ATCGGCCAAAGAAGGAGACGCCAATTACTCCGGTGGAAAAGAAGGGAGCGGACAGCCTGCCCTTGTCTACGCAGCAGAAGTGGATTTGACTTCCGGCAAGAAAGAATTTACAGCCAAACTGATCGGACACAGTAGCCCGGATGGAAGTAATGGAGATCTTACCAAAGATACTTCTTCACTCACAACTGCATTGCATATCGTTAAAAGTATAACCGTGTATGTGCAATAGCAGTAGCTAACCATAATATTATCAGACTCTATCCTTGCATCATTATGAGGAAATTTATATTCATCTTTGCGCTGCTATCTTTCATCACTGTATGTGCCGACGGACAAACAAACAGCAGACGTCTCTCTTACACTACATATATCGGGACAGGTTTTTCTATGAATCAGCCTTCTTACACGCCTTTCAACTGGCAAATCGTCAGTCACTACCACATCAGTCAACGGTTTGCCATCGGTGCGGGTAGCGGACTTTCTGTTTATGAGAAGTTGCTCATTCCGCTTTATGCCAGTGCGCAATTTTATATAACGAAGCCCAGGAGACTGACTCCTTATCTGGAATGTCATATCGGTGGGTCTTTTGCCACAGACAGAGAAGCAAACGGAGGCTTTTACCTCTCTCCTTCCATCGGTGCACAATTTAAGGTCAACCGGAAATTTAAACTGAATTTGATGGCAGGTTATGAACTCCAGAAACTGGAACGGACAAAGAAACAGGAAGATCCGTATTTCCATACGACGTTTAAGGAAGAATTGTCACACCATTCCATTACGTTGAAAATCGGCTTGACTTATTGAGGTAACTATAATAAGAGATAAGGAATTTGCCATTGCAAACAGAATATATATTCAGATCCTGGCTTTATTCCCCTCGAATAAAAAAAGGCATAATTATTAATGATTAAGTCGTTATATTATTCAACAAATACTAACTTTACGACGTTATAAAATATAAAGAGCGAACGAAATGATTGTTAAGACATTACTAGATACCGATCTTTATAAGTTTACCACATCGTATGCTTATATCAAACTGTTTCCCTATGCAATGGGCACGTTTAGTTTCAACGACCGGAATGAAACTCAATATACCGAAGATTTCCTGAAGGCACTCAAGGCAGAGATCAAGAATCTTAGTCAGTTGAGGTTTACGGAAGAGGAGCTGGAATATATGACGAAAAACTGCAGATTCCTTCCGAGAGTCTACTGGGAGTGGTTGTCTTCTTTTCGTTTCGATCCGAATAAGATTGATATTCATCTGGATGAAGCTTGTCATCTCCACATCGAAGTGACTGACTTGCTTTATAAAGTGACTTTATACGAAGTGCCTTTGCTCGCTATTGTCTCCGAAATCAAAAACCGTTTCTTTGGCAATGTAGCAGACATGAACGAGATTCTTTGCAAGCTGTCGGAGAAAATAGAATTGTCGAATCAACATCAGCTTCGCTTTTCAGAGTTCGGCACACGGAGAAGATTCTCCATTGATGTGCAGGAAACGGTTATCAAGAAGCTGAACGAAACAGCGCAATATTGCACCGGAACTTCCAACTGTAACTTTGCAATGAAATATGGAATGAAAATGATGGGAACTCATCCACATGAATGGTTTATGTTTCATGGAGCACAGTTCGGATATAAACATGCCAACTATATGGCACTCGAAAACTGGGTGAATGTTTATGACGGTGATTTAGGTATCGCACTTTCCGATACATATACTTCCGGCATCTTCCTTAGCAACCTTAGCCGTAAACAAGCCAAACTTTTCGATGGAGTGCGGTGTGATTCCGGCAATGAATTTGAGTTTATCGATAAGCTGGTTGCCCGCTACAAAGAGTTGGGAATCGACGCGACAACCAAAACCATCGTATTCAGCAATGCCCTAGACTTTACAAAAGCATTGGATATTCAAGAATACTGCAAAAACAAAATCCGCTGCTCTTTCGGGATCGGTACCAATCTCACCAACGATACCGGGTTCGAACCTTCGAACATCGTGATGAAACTGACACAATGTAAGATGAATGTCAATCAGGAATGGAGGGAATGTATCAAACTGTCTGATGATGAAGGAAAACATACCGGCAGCCTTGAAGAGGTACAGGCTTGCCTGTATGAGTTACGACTCAACAGAAAGCAATAAAAATAAAGAAAAGCAGAAAGTATTCTCCGGTGAGGTACTTCCTGCTTTTCTTTATGCATATTAGAAGTATGCCAGACAAAGACATACCAGCATAGAATCAGCTACGCATATCATTGTAACAAACTATGCAATAATCGTCAGGATTTGAATCCTTTCACTGCTCTTTCCAATCTTTCCAAAGGTAATTCGCCGGATTGTCTCCAGAGCTGTTGTCCTTTTCTAAAAAGAATAAAGGTAGGAGTCGACTCAACTGTATAGAAATCTGTAAGGGCTGGTTCCTGATCGATGTCTACCAATACCACTTCCAATGTTCCTTCCATCAGTTTCTTAAATTCTTCAACAACCGGTTTCATACGTTGGCAATGAGGACACCACGTTGCATAAAACTCTGCCATTACCCAATCACCGTTAGCCAGTTTCTCCTGATTTCTTTCTTCACGAGCTATTTTCTTTTCTTTCATACGAATATCTCCTTTTAATTAATTACTATCAACCTAACAATATCAGGAGAAATATAGTTTAGAAAAGTAGCAAGGTTATACACTAATTAAAGAATCCTTATTTAAAGATAAGCATTGCACAAAAATGAAACTTTCGTGCAAAAAAGGAACATCTTATTTAATATTTATTTATCTTTGCCCCCCGAAATGGTTCAGAATCCGTATCCAACGGATGACGATTAATAGGGAATCGGGTGTAAGTCCCGAACAGTCCCGCTGCTGTGAAGCTCTGTTCAATGTCTTATAATTGAACTAATTTAACGCCACTGATGTTAATCGGGAAGGCAAATAAGACAAGAGTCAGTCAGAAGACCTGCCATTTTGTGTAAGACGCTCCCCTCCTCGTGGGTTAGGAGAAAGAGCATCACTTGTTAAGCCCCAAATCAAAAAAATACTGTTTTTCGTCGGGTGGAGTATGTCCATTAGATGGGAAGACATTAATAAGTATGTACTTAATTGAAAAAAGTATGATAAAAAAAATCTTAGTAGCCAATCGCGGTGAAATTGCCGTAAGGGTGATGCGCTCCTGCCGGGAGATGGAGATAACGAGTATCGCTATCTTCTCCGAAGCAGATCGGACCGCGAAGCATGTGCTTTATGCAGACGAAGCTTATTGCGTAGGGCCGGCAGCATCCAAAGAGAGTTATCTGAATATAGAAAAAATCATCGAAGTGGCGAAAGCAGCTCATGCGGACGCCATCCATCCGGGTTACGGCTTCTTGTCCGAGAATGCTACCTTCGCCCGTCGATGTCAGGAAGAAGGAATCATCTTTATCGGACCTAATCCGGAAACAATGGAAGCCATGGGGGATAAAATTGCTGCCCGTATCAAAATGATCGAGGCGGGAGTACCCGTTGTTCCCGGCACACAAGACAATTTGAAAAGTGTGGAAGAAGCCATAGAGCTTTGCAATAAGATCGGATATCCGGTGATGCTGAAAGCTTCTATGGGCGGTGGTGGAAAGGGTATGCGCCTCATCCACAGTGTCGAAGAAGTGAAAGAAGCTTATACCACTGCCAAGAGCGAATCGTTGTCTTCCTTTGGCGATGACACGGTTTATCTGGAGAAGTTCGTTGAAGAGCCTCATCATATCGAGTTCCAGATTCTTGGTGACAAGCATGGAAACGTCATTCATCTGTGCGAACGCGAATGTTCCGTGCAACGCCGTAACCAGAAAATCGTAGAAGAGACTCCTTCGGTTTTCGTCACTCCCGAACTGCGGAAAGACATGGGTGAAAAAGCGGTAGCCGCGGCTAAAGCAGTAAACTACATTGGTGCGGGTACTATCGAATTTCTTGTTGACAAACACCGCAACTATTATTTCCTTGAGATGAACACCCGTTTACAGGTGGAGCATCCGATTACGGAAGAAGTGATTGGGGTAGATTTGGTGAAAGAGCAGATTAAAGTTGCCGACGGACAGGTGCTTCAACTGAAACAAGAAAATATCCAGCAACGCGGACACGCTATTGAGTGTCGTATTTGTGCCGAAGATACAGAAATGAATTTCATGCCGAGCCCGGGTATCATCAAACAGATTACAGAGCCGAACAGTATCGGTGTACGTATCGACAGTTATGTGTACGAGGGATATGAAATTCCAATCTACTACGACCCGATGATCGGTAAACTGATTGTATGGGCTACCAACCGCGAATACGCTATCGAGCGGATGCGCCGCGTACTCCACGAATATAAGTTGACCGGTGTGAAAAACAACATCAGCTATCTGCGTGCCATCATGGACACTCCCGATTTCGTGGAAGGTCACTATGATACAGGATTCATCACCAAGAACGGCGAATATCTGCAACAACGTATCATGCGCACTAGCGAACATTCCGAAAATATTGCTTTGATTGCCGCCTATATGGACTACTTGATGAACCTCGAAGAGAACAACAGCGGTATGGCTACCGACAACCGTCCTATCAGCAAATGGAAAGAGTTCGGACTGCACAAGGGAGTGTTGAGAATCTAATTTTAACAAAGAGAATTCAATTATGGAAATTCATATAGGAAACCGTGTGGCCGAAGTAGAGTTGGTCAGCAAGGAAGATAACAAGGTGGTGCTTACCATTGATGGAAAACCGTTTGAAGCAGATGTAGTGATGGCGGAAAACGGCACTTGCAACATCTTGATGGACGGACGCAGTTCGAATGCACAGCTGATTCGCCGTGATAACGGGAAAAGCTATAAAGTGAATACGCATTATAGCAGTTTCAATGTAGAAATTGTGGACAGCCAGGCAAAATATCTACGGATGCGCAAGAAAGGGGAAGAGGAACAGAACGACTGCATCATTTCTCCGATGCCGGGCAAGGTAGTGAAAATACCTGTTGTAGTCGGTCAGGAAATGAAAGCGGGAGATACTGCCATCGTTATCGAAGCAATGAAAATGCAGAGCAACTACAAAGTGACTTCGGATTGCCGCATTAAAGAAATTCTGGTTCAAGAAGGTGATAGCATAACCGGCGAACAGACATTAATAACATTAGAACCGATTGCATAATAATAAGAACGGATTGCATTATGGAAGAAATAAATAAAGCATACGCCACGTTCGAGGAACGTGACCGCATCGCTTCTCTTGGTGGAGGCGTTGATAAAATAGAGAAGCAACATGAAAGCGGTAAAATGACTGCTCGCGAACGTATCGAGATGTTACTCGATAAGGGTACTTTCGTTGAACTGGATAAGTTGATGGTTCACCGTTGTACGAACTACGGTATGGATAAGAACAAAATTCCGGGAGATGGTATCGTATCCGGTTACGGAAAGGTGGACGGTCGCCAGGTGTTTGTTTACGCTTATGACTTTACGGTATATGGCGGCTCACTGTCAGCTTCCAATGCTAAAAAGATTGTGAAAGTACAACAACTTGCATTGAAGAACGGTGCCCCGATTATCGCTTTGAATGATTCGGGCGGTGCACGTATCCAGGAAGGGATCGAGAGCCTTTCCGGTTATGCTGATATTTTCTATCAGAATACAATGGCCAGCGGTGTGATTCCACAGATTTCGGCAATCCTGGGTCCTTGCGCCGGAGGTGCCTGCTACTCTCCTGCCCTGACCGATTTCATCTTTATGGTGAAAGAAAAAAGTCACATGTTTGTGACTGGTCCGGATGTAGTAAAAGCTGTGATTCATGAGGAAGTAAGTAAAGAAGAGCTGGGTGGCGCAATGACACATAGTAGCAAGAGCGGTGTGACTCACTTTATGTGCAATACCGAAGAAGAATTGCTGATGAGCATCCGTGAACTGCTTTCTTTCTTACCGCAGAATAATATGGATGAAGCTAAGAAAAAACCTTGCACTGACGAAACAAACCGCGAAGATACTTCTCTGGATACAATCGTTCCGGTAGACCCGAACGTACCGTATGACATGAAAGACATTATCGAACGTGTTATAGACAACGGCTATTTCTTCGAAGTGATGCCGAACTTTGCTAAGAATATTATCATTGGCTTTGCCCGTATGGCAGGTCGTTCGGTAGGTATCGTAGCGAATCAGCCAGCTTATCTTGCCGGTGTTCTCGATATTGATGCCAGCGACAAAGCAAGCCGTTTTATCCGTTTCTGCGATTGCTTCAATATTCCATTGATTACATTCGAAGATGTTCCGGGATTCCTTCCGGGATATACACAGGAAAACAATGGTATCATCCGTCACGGTGCAAAAATAGTTTATGCATTTGCAGAAGCCACTGTTCCCAAACTGACAGTGATTACCCGCAAAGCTTACGGTGGTGCTTATATCGTAATGAACTCCAAGCAGACCGGAGCTGACGTGAACTTCGCTTACCCAAGTGCAGAAATTGCTGTGATGGGTGCGGACGGCGCCATCAATATCCTGTTCCGCAAAGCTGACGAAGCAACAAAGGCCAAGGAACTGGAAGCCTACAAAGAAAAGTTTGCCACTCCGTATCAGGCTGCCGAGCTGGGATATATTGACGAAATCATTTATCCGAGACAGACTCGCAAACGTCTGATTCAGGCACTGGAAATGACGGAAAACAAGATGCAGACAAACCCGCCCAAGAAGCATGGTAATATGCCTTTATAACAACTAGATAAGGTGCGCAAAAGCACCACTCATAAAACGAGCTTGCAGAGATTCTATGATATACTTTAGGAGATTTGTAAGCTCGTTTCTTATTTGTAAGCCTGCCGTTTCTTTATATGTGACAAAAAAAACGGCACCTCGATTCACATCGCAGCACCGTCACAACACAAACACAAAATAAAACACGACAAAACTACTATGCAATCTTCCTGTCATGCCGGGGAGGCATACCTTGCTTGACTTATCTATATTCGCATACACACAAGAAGCTTTATCAGGCGATTTGCACAATAAATAACATAGATTTCCGGATTTTGTTCACAGGATTGATAAGATTTTATTCAATAATATGATAAGAAAATGAAATAACACGCCCTTTAAGGAATTCAAGAGAAACGAAAAAACGGTACCCCGATTCACATCGCAGCACCGTCACAACACAAACACAAAATAAAACACGACAAAACTACTATGCAATCTTCCTGTTATGCCGGGGAGGCATATTCACTAGCCTATATATATTCGCATACCTACAAGTAGCCATCAGGCGATTTGCATATATAAAACATTCAGATTTTTATTTTGTTCACGAAAGGAGAAGTAAAAATGTTATTTCTTCTCCTTATAGTCTTTCAGGAAGCCTTCCATCAGCCATTTGGCGAGTGCCTGACGATTGGAATTCATCACCAACCGACGCTGATCGAACGTATTCTGGATATTACCCAACTCCACAAAGACGGAAGCGGGAGTGGTATGGGAAAGTACGTATAAGTTACGCCCGCTTACTGTGCCGGAAAAGCCCCGGTTGGGTTGATGCTTATCATATTTTGACTCAAACGTATCTTTCATATTATTTGCCAATCGTTTGCTTTCTCCCTTTTTATTCGAATAATAGAAAAAGACATCCGTTTGTTTTCCCTTACTACGGCTATCAATATGAATAAAAATCGCCCTGCAATAAGAGTAGTTCTTACGGTCTTTCCGGTAAAGAGCGTTTATTTTATCACAGCGTTGCTGTAAGCGTTGCACCTGATTCAAAGGAATTGGATCACCCATACAAGTCTCCCGTTTACTGTTTGACAGGTATGAATCATCACGGATACCATCTTTAGCATCTTGAATGATAATACGGACTTCGGCCCCTTCCTGCATCAGGTTACGTGCCAGACGAAGGGCAATATCATAAGCGTATTCATCTTCGTGCAGTTCGTATTTACCAACTTTCCCGATAGCACCCGGATCAGGACCTCCATGCCCGCTGACCACATAGAAGCAAGCACCGGCAAGACGGTTGGAAGTGACTTTCACATCAGCCAGTTGTTTTCCAAACAGAGGCTGATTGAGGGTAGTTCCTATTTTTGTTGATTTAGCTTTCGGAGATTGTTGCTTTGTTCCGGAACTTTCGGAAGCTGATTTCTTGATGGGAGGAATAACATACGTCACGCCCACTTTAAGCACATTGTTCTTTCCCAGTTTCTGTTTATTCAGCTCAATAAAGTCGTCGTAATACTTCTTCGGAGAGCGGTTGTGCCTCAACAGAAAAGAAGAGATACCTTCACCCGCCTTCGGGGTTGCCTTCTGCTGTGCCCAAAGAGTTGTGCCCGAAAAAAGAAAAGCTAAGAATAAAAGAATATAGAGTTTATTTTTCATAACTACATTAACTATCTCCTTCGCAAGAGTATCATTTCACTCATAAACAGGGCAAAAATACAATTATTTTCCCTACTTTTGCAGCATTAAAACATTTTTTGAAATAAAACATTAAAACCCGATAACATTATGGCAAAACAATTCAAACCGGAAACCCTGTGTGTACAGGCAGGATGGACGCCTAAAAAAGGCGAACCACGCGTATTGCCCATCTATCAAAGTACAACTTTCAAATACGATACCAGCGAGCAGATGGCCCGCCTGTTCGACCTGGAAGACAGTGGTTACTTTTATACCCGCCTGCAAAATCCAACGAATGACGCTGTTGCCGCCAAAATCGCTGCCCTTGAAGGTGGTGTAGCCGCTATGCTGACTTCCAGCGGCCAGGCTGCCAACTTCTATGCCATTTTTAATATCTGTCAGGCAGGAGATCACTTTGTTTGCTCTTCCGCTATTTACGGAGGTACGTTCAACCTGTTTGGCGTGACTATGAAGAAGCTAGGCATCGATGTGACTTTCGTTAATCCGGATGCCAGCGAAGAAGAAATTTCTGCAGCTTTCAAACCGAATACAAAAGCTTTATTCGGTGAAACGATTTCCAACCCTTCTCTTGAAGTACTGGATATTGAGAAATTTGCACGCATCGCACACAGTCACGGGGTTCCCTTGATTGTTGACAACACTTTCCCGACCCCGATCAACTGCCGCCCATTTGAATGGGGAGCTGACATCGTGGTTCATTCTACTACCAAATACATGGACGGACACGCTACAAGCGTAGGTGGCTGTATCGTAGACAGCGGTAATTTTGACTGGGATGCTCATGCTGAAAAATTCCCGGGACTTTGTACTCCGGACGAGTCATACCACGGACTGACTTATACCAAAGCATTCGGCAAAGGTGCTTATATCACCAAAGCAACTGCCCAACTGATGCGTGACCTCGGCAGCATCCAAAGCCCGCAAAATTCTTTCTTATTGAATCTGGGACTTGAAACGTTGCACCTGCGTATGCCTCAACACTGCCGTAATGCGCAGAAAGTAGCCGAATATCTTTCTAAAAATGAGAAAGTTGCCTGGGTAAACTATTGCGGACTGCCGGACAATAAATATTACAGCCTTGCACAGAAATATATGCCGAATGGTTCCTGCGGAGTCATCTCCTTCGGACTGAAAGGCGGACGTGACGTATCTATCAAGTTTATGGATTCACTGGAATTCATTGCGATCGTTACTCACGTGGCGGATGCACGTAGTTGCGTGCTCCATCCGGCGAGCCATACTCACCGCCAGTTGACGGATGAGCAACTGATGGAAGCAGGTGTACGCCCGGACTTGATCCGTCTATCGGTAGGTATCGAAAATGCGGATGATATTATTGCTGATATCGAACAGGCATTGAACGCATAAGAATACCGTAAAGGCATAAAATAATAAGAGAAGGCACGGGAAATATTTCATTCCCGTACCTTCTTATTTTCCACAAAAAGAAAGTTAATTTCGCAAAGAATCATTTCAAATATGAACCGATAAATCTTCCCGGATGTTTATCTTTGCAGGGAACCAAATTCTGTACAGATATGAAAAAGAATCTATTATTAGCATTCGTATTATGCTTTTCTTACGGATTTTCTTATTCCCATTCATTTAACAACCCAACTAACCTGACTACAAAGATGCAAAACTTTGAAATGGATTCATTTACCACCCAAAATGGGAAAAGCCTGAAGATCACTTTCTTCAGACATGCGAGCTTATTGCTGGAATATGCAGGACAAAAAATATTCGTTGATCCAATATCCGATTACGCCGACTATACACAACAGCCGAAGGCGGATTTCATCCTGATTACGCATGAACATGGAGACCATTTCGATACCAAAGCAATAGCAGCTATCGAAACAAGCGGGACCAGAATTATTGCCAATCCTAATTGCCGGAAAATGCTGAACAGAGGACAGGAAATGAAGAACGGTGATGTGCTTCAATTGGCAGATGATATGAAACTGGAAGCCGTACCGGCCTATAATACGACTCCCGGCAGAGATAAGTTCCATCCCAAAGGACGTGACAACGGCTATATTCTTACTCTGGGAGGGACCCGCATCTATATCGCCGGAGATACAGAAGATATTCCAGAACTAAACCAAGTGAAAGATATTGATATCGCTTTCCTGCCAGTCAACCAACCCTACACCATGACACCGGAACAAGCGATACGTGCAACTCAAATTATCAAGCCGCACATTTTGTATCCTTATCATTACGGAGATACGGATATCAATAAAGTAAAAGAAGGATTGAAAAATGAGAAAACAACCGAAGTACGTATACGGGCTTTACAATAAAGCCCGTACAAATGATTACAAATCCTCCGCAGATAAACTGAAGATCATTGTATCCACCCAATATACAACCGTTCTATCTGCAGGTAAAACATCTTCGAGATAAGGTGAATCAGATACATCTTCCAACCATGCCGTAGTAATCGGACCTCTTTCTCTTGTAAGACTTTGAGTTCCTAAATACGGGCTAAAATTAAAGAAGGTGTGTTGTTTCTCTACATCATTTTCACCTTTATATGTAAAGACAAAAGCTTTTTTCTGTTTTCCAGCCAGTGAAGCCCATTCTATCCGATATGTCCCTTCAACAAGCACCTGTTCATCCTTTGTTTTATAGGTGAATTTCCCTCCTTCTCCTTCTTCAGATAAACGATACACATCATCCGGTCGTAACACACAGATATCTCCCTTATTAATAAAAGAATAAAAAGCCATTGCCGCATTCACCTTCTTCTGCAAGTCCTCTTCTGCGTCCAATAACAACATATCTTCACTAGGTCTGGACACTTGGAATTCAGGCTGGTCGAGACATGTAAATGTCAGTACACCATAAGAAACCGTAACAGGCAGCGTGACATAATTACCATCCTTATCACTAACAGTAACCGTTACTTTCCCTTTTTTACCGTGTGAGCTAAGCCATAACCTATTATCGTTGACTGTCGCCGTCACAATCGTTTCATCGGAGCTTTGCGCCGAGTAGCCACCTTTTCCATTAGCTATCCCGATATTCTCCGCTTCCCATCCATTAAGATACAGGACTGTAGAAGAAATCGTGTTCGTACAGGTTCCCGTTTCGTCGATTAATTCGGAACCGCTAAATAAAATAATCTCTGCATCATCTTGACAGGCTGATATACAAAAAGTCATGAGAGAGAGGAGAAAGAAGCCTAATAAAGTTTTTGTTTTCATATTTTCAGTGGTATGGTTAAATCGCGATTTATGTCATTGTTTTACAAAGATATAAAGTATTTGTAGAGTATCATCATACAAATATGATGAATTATGTTTTCTTTATATACACCCGATGTGTTCCTCTACCATCAATCCCGATACCGGAACCGGGTGTATACGCCCATTGACGCAATTCATTGGTAGCCGTTGTGCGCAGCAGACCTGTCAGTCTCCGGTATTCGTAGACCGTCAGAAAAGAATGTTCCTCCAGATATCTAACAGCCAATGCTAGTCGTTGCTCCGGTGTATACTTCTGTGAAGAGCGTTGCGACTTCCACGGAGCTCTTTCCAGCAGACATCTTCCGTTGATACGCCTCACCATCTTCCTGTCTACACGAAAGTTCACGCTCCCCACCACAATGCTTCGTGCGTTACGATGGGTTTCACCCTCTCCGGTCTTTTCGCGTTCTTTATCTTTGCATAACGCCAACGAAGGAGAGAATGTTCCGATACCATCCAGCTTCACAGACTTGCCTTCTGCCATCTGATGTGCCATTTCAATACCGATCTGTGTAATTACGCCTTCCACATCTCCGACATTAAAACCACTGCTGGATGCTATCTGACGTATTAAATCCTCGGTAGATACCTGATCTATCATTGCAAACCGAGGATAAAGTACCTGTTCGCCCGTTCCATGAATATCGGGCATTTCTTCCATTACGTACATTGCCATAATACTAAAGTTTATTTGAAATATTGATTATTAATAGAAAACTTACTCGCTATAGGTAGAAAACTTGTTCTCCCCTACAGGAAAAGTTGTTTTTCCTATAGGACAAACTAAAACCGCAAGTTCTGGTTTTATAACTGAAACTTCTGATTACATAATCAAAAGTTCCGGTTTTATAATCAGAACTTGCGGTTATAGTTTTCTTACCAACAAAGATACGTTTTCCTGCCGGGATAAGCAAGTTTAATCCCTATGAAAAAGAAGTTTGATTACAATTCAGTTACTTATCACCGTTTCTTTACTTTATATCCTTTCAGGGTAAAACCAACTTCAAACAGGTTCAAAAGGGCTATCCGGATGTTATCTTCTATATAAGTTCCCATATTATCATATTTTGCAAAGTTGACGGGAAGGAGTCTGTTATTCCTCCTAAAGCTTTCATCCGGTATTTTACCCGTAAAACGTCCTTTCTTCTTCACTCCCCAACGAATGGTTTTACTACAAGGAAGAGGTATACCTATCGTCAGTACTTTTTCTTTAGTTACCGTATCGGTGATTCCATGTTTCCAGATACTGATATGGTTGGCTCCCAAATAAGTGCCGATATAAAGGACAACGGTCAGCGTCCAATCGTCCAAAGCCTCATCGGTTTGAATACCATTCACCAAATCAGAGAAATAGCCTTCAACCATTTCTCTGTCAAAACAGTTTAGTTCAGGCCATTCACATTTCTCAAACAGTTGATGCACATTGACAGGAACCAGTAAGGTGGTTATTTCTAACTGATATTTCATTCATTTCGTTTTTATATCATTGCATCTAAAATCGTCTCAAGTATCTTATCGACTATAAATATACAATTTTACCAGATCAAATACTAAAGAATAGAGCTTTTTTTAAACCTATTTCTGAAAAAGAAAGGACTGTTTGATACACCCCCTCCTATGTAAACAGGGTTTATCAGACAGTCCTTTCCGTGCGGAGTATGATTCGTCCGTTATTCAGTGGACGATCCTTGCTTTTCGTCCTTACGGCATTTCAGTTTCTATCTGGAATTTACGGCTTACTTTCATCAAATTGATGGTATAAGTGACTACGTTCTGTGCTTCCTGAACCATCGTGAGATACACCATGCTCACCCGGATGCTTCCTGATTGGCTTTGGATGCGTTGCAGTTCCTTACGTTTCAATAGTGAAAGCTGTCCGTTGAGGTCGTTGGCACGACGGATTTCTTCTTCGAAGTCGTTGTACTCGTTGTTTTCCATTTTCTTACGACACTGCTGAATCAGATAGGTGATATCTTCGGATACATCGCTGAATTCACCTTTCTGGATGGCGTCCAATGGGTTGAAGTTGTTGTCGATATGTTCGAGGCAAGGTTCGCAGAGGCGGGAAATACTGTAGACCAATTCGCTGGCGAAGTCGTTGCCTTGATAGTAATAAAGTCCTTTTTCGAGTACGGTGTTATTGTCGAGACGACACATGGCGACGGTGCCCGAACGTTTCATCTGTTTGATGAGCTGTTTCTCAAATTTAGTGGACCCCATGGCACGACGCAATCCTCGCAGATTTTCATGAAGGAATGAAGTGACAGTCAGTTCGAAATTTGTTTCTGCATATTCCAATACTTTGGAAAGTTCTTCGCGGGTGTGCTTACGCATCAGTTGCAAGGCTTCTGTGCTGTCTGTGGTTTGCATCAGTTGCTTCAGCGTTTCGTTACCTTGTTCTTTCGCTTTGCGTTTCTTGTACATCACCTGGCTACGGATCAAGATGAATACAGCTATACCGATGAGGGCGATGATAGAGATGTTACCTCCATAATGGAGTACGAGAGCTACGAAGAAACAGATGGTGAAGGCGGCTCCGGCGGTGATGAACCAGCCTCCGATGACGCTTAATACGCCGGTGATACGGTAAACGGCTGAATCACGTCCCCAGGCGCGGTCGGCCAAAGAAGTACCCATAGCTACCATGAAGGTTACGTAGGTGGTGGAAAGGGGAAGTTTCAGGGAGGTTCCCAAGGCGATGAGCAGACCGGCCAATACCAGGTTGACAGAAGCGCGGACAAGGTCGAAAGCAGCTCCGTCGGCAATGATTGCTTCGTCTTTGCGGAAGCGGGAGTCAAGCCATTTTTTGCTGCCGTCCGGCATTATTCGGGAGATTCCATTGGCAAGTGTCATGCTGATGCGGACTACTGTGCGGGCGATCGGAGTACTTCCGAATGCTTCTTCTCCTTCATCTTGGCGGGAAAGGTCGACAGATGTTTTAATTACAGCATGTGCTTTTTTAGAGGTGCAGAGGGCGTAGACCATGACGGCTCCGGCTCCGATAAGAAAATACCACGGTGTTTTAGCAGGTCCCAGCAAGGAGGTCATCAGGAAGCCGTTCGGATTTCCTTCTCCGTTGGCGGTGTAATCTAAAAAAGAGGAGAAACCTGCGAGGGGAACGCCAATAAAGTTGACAAGGTCGTTACCGGCAAAAGCGAGAGCCAGAGCGAAGGTTCCCATCAGTACGACGACTTTGAAAACATTGATTTTCATCCAGTGAAGGATTTGCATCAGTACGGTGAAGAATACAAAGAAAACGGTGATTAGCATCAGTGTGTTGTCTTGTATCCAGTGTTTGTTTTCAGAGGTCATGAAGGAGCTGTCTTTCAGTCCTTTGATAAGCATGAAATAGATGATGGCAGTAGCGGCTATCCCCCCAAAGAGGGCGATGCTGTATTTCATCTTTTTCGTATAGTTGAAAGTGAATATCACACGGGCAAGCCATTGTACAAGCATTCCGAAGAAGAAGGCGATAGCGACGGAGACGAAGATCGCCATGATGACGGAGAGGGCTTTGTCGGTGTTTATGAGGTCGCCCAGACCGAGGGTATCGCTATTATGTACTTTGATAAGTGAGAGGGCAAAGGTACCTCCGAGTAGTTCAAAGACTAGTGAAACGGTGGTAGAGGTGGGCATCCCCATGGAGTTGAATACGTCCAGCAGTACTACGTCGGTCAACATGACGGCCAGCAGAATGCACATGATTTCGGCAAAGTAGAAGTGCTCGGGCTGGTAGATGCCGTGCCGGGCAATGTCCATCATACCGTTGGACAGGGAAGCGCCAATGAATATACCAATACCGGCTATGAAAAGAATGGTTTTAAACGAAGCGGCCTTGGCGCCTACCGCAGAGTTCAAAAAGTTAACTGCATCATTACTGACTCCGACTATCAGATCGAAAACAGCTAGTACAAAGAGGAAGATGATAATGCATAAATAAATAGTCTCCATAATAAATATATGTGTATGTTGTTTCCGGCTGCAAAGGACGGGATTTGACGTTGCAGGGAGGTGTCATACATGTTACATTTATGTTACAATCGTCTTTCTTTTGTCTCGTAATCGTCTTTCTTTTGTCTTGAAACAAAAGAAAGAAGCAAAGAAAAATTCAAGGCTGACTTTTTTCTCCTACTCGCTCCCTGCACTGCGCTAAAGGGCAGAAACTCGCTACGCTCAAACAGTCTGCCCTTTTTGACGCTCCGTTACGGGGGCTCGCTTGACGGAGAAAAAAGTAGGCCGGAGGGGCGTGCGGGGTGGGCGTTGTGGAGGAGGTTGCATGAGATGTCGGTGTGGTTGTTGCGAGGGAAGCCATGTAGTAAGGGCGTATAACGGGGGATGTGCAGCGGGAACGTTGCGGGAAGGCCGTGTGGGGCGTTGTAAGTTGCAGGACACGGGTATGGGATTCTTATGTTAGTTAATTAGTTGGTTGTTTTTTAGTTATTTGTTTTGTTTAACCAGTCATAGAAGGTGTATTGGGCTCGTACAGCGGGGGTGCCGGGCGCTCTTTTTTTGAATATATTTCGCAGGTTGTCGTCTACCCAGCAGGCTTTTTGGTTGTCGGCGAGCTGGATATTAAGCATTTCGATGAGGCTGTCACGCAGGTCGGGGGCGAGAATGGGGGTGATGGCTTCGATGCGGCGGTAGAGGTTACGACGCATCCAGTCGGGGGAGCCCATGAAGACTTTGGGTTTGCCGTCGTTGCCGAAGTACCAGATGCGGGCGTGTTCGAGGAAACTGTCTACAATACGGGTGACACGAATGTTACGACTGTATGACTGTCCGGGGATAAGACAACAGATTCCACGGACGATGAGGTCTATTTGTACGCCGTGTTCGGAGGCTTCGTAGAGACGGTCAATCATGGCGGGGTCTTGGAGGGCGTTCATTTTTAGGATGATACGGCCTTGTTTGCCTTCGTCGGCGAGGGCGATTTCCCGATCAATCAGGCGGTTCAATTCGGGGATGAGGTTGAAACGGGCGACAAGAAGGGTGGTGAACTTCGGGTCTTCTTTTCCTTGCAGGGTGCGGAAGAGGTTATAGAGGTCGGCCACTATCTTCGGGCGGCAGGTGAAAAGGCCACAGTCGGCGTAGAGGGTGGCGGTCTTTTCATTAAAGTTACCGGTGCTGATATAGGCGTAGCTGGGTATTTTTTCACCGTTCAGTCCGCGGCGGCGGATAAGGGCTACTTTGGCGTGTACTTTCAGACCGGGTATGCTGTATATTATTTTAATGCCGGCGGCTTGCATCATTTCGGCCGTGGCAAGGTTGTTTTCTTCGTCGAAACGGGCTTTCAGTTCCACGAATACGGTGACTTTCTTGCCGTTTTGGGCGGCGGCTATCAGGGTGTTGATGACGGCGGAGTTTTCAGCTACGCGGTATTGGGTTACCATGATTTCACGGGTTTCCGGGTTGTGCACGGCTTCATACAGGAAGTGGATGAAGTGCTCGAAAGAGTGATAAGGGTAATATAATAACAGGTCCTTCTTGGCAACGTAGTTGAAGATAGATTCTTTTTCGTCGAGGATGGTCAGCTTCATTGGCTTCGGCTTTTCGAGGCTGTGAAGAGATTTGTTCGGGTTGGGAAGATGACGCAGGTCTTCAAGATTCAGGTGCTTGTCGCCGGGGACAAGTTCATCACGCTGAATATGGAAGGCGTCTACCAGAAAGTCCAGAAAGTCATGAGGCATACCACGGTCGTAGACGAAACGGCAGACGTCACCGATCTTACGTTTCTTCACTTTCTTCTTGAGTTGAGCGACAAGGTCGGCACTGCTGGCGGTGTCGTCAATCAATATGTCAGCGTCACGGGAGATTTTGATGCAGTAGCTGGAATCAACATCGTAGCCGGGGAAAATAAGGTTGAGGTTTGCCTTGATTATATCTTCGGTAAACATCAGGTAATGGTTTTTCTCGCGGGATGGAAGTTCGATGAAGCGGGGCACTTTGGCGTAGGGTTGCTTCATCACGAAGTAAAGAGGTTGCCGGGATTCTGTCAGACTGGTAGTTCCTTCATTTCCTTCTTTCTTCGGATAGACTCGTATGGCCAGGTAAAGGCGGTTATCCCGCAGGAAGGAGACTATTTTATCTTTGGATACAGGCACAGGCTGCAGGTAGGGAAAAATTTCTTCCCGGAAAAAGTCTTTAATAAACTGCTGGTGGAACGGTTCTACATGTCTGTCCTGATAAAAGATGATGTGATTCTTGCGCAGGGCAGGTAGTAGTTTCTCTTCATAAATGCGTACACGGTCATCCAGCTGGCGGGTGACTTCTTTATTTATTTCTTCTACCAGTTCGCGGGCGGATTGTACGGTTTCTTCATCACTTTCCGTAGCGCCGGAGGCAACAGCTTTATGGTCGGCTACACGGATTTTGTAAAACTCTTCGAGGTTGGAAGAGTAGATAGAGATGAAGTTGATACGTTCGTAGAGCGGTAGACGCTCGTCCAGAGCCTCCAACAATACGCGATAATTAAATGAGAGCCAACTAATATCTCGCTTGAAATAATTATATTTGCTTTCCATGTGCTTTAAGATTTTTCCAAATATAGTATCTTTGTGGGATTAAACAAAGAAATTTATGACAAGAATTGGATTATTATCTGATACTCACGCTTACTGGGACGAGAAATATCTGGAATATTTTGAACCATGTGACGAAATCTGGCATGCCGGAGACATCGGTTCGCTGGAAGTAGCGGAAAGGTTAGCCGCCTTCCGTCCATTCCGGGCGGTATATGGAAATATTGACGGACAGGAAATCAGAAAGCTGTATCCGCAAATAAACCGTTTCACGGTAGATGGTGCAGAAGTGCTGATTAAACATATCGGCGGTTATCCGGGGAAATACGATCCTTCCATCATCGGCAGTCTGATGACACGTCCGCCCAAACTTTTTATCAGCGGACATTCTCATATATTAAAGGTGAAATATGATAAAACATTGGATATGTTGCATATTAATCCGGGAGCTGCCGGCATGTCCGGTTTCCACAAAGTACGGACTTTGGTACGTTTTGTTATCAACCAGGGGGCCTTTCAGGACTTGGAAGTCATCGAATTGGCGGACAAATAAAATAAATGTTCCTGCCAGATTGAAAAATTATTTTAAAATTTTGCCACGTCGGAATTCTTTCCGACCTTTGCACGCAGTTAATGAATAACTCAGACGAACATGAAAGGAATTATTCTAGCCGGTGGTAGTGCCACCCGACTTTATCCGCTCTCTAAAGCGATTTCCAAACAAATCATGCCTGTGTATGACAAGCCGATGATTTATTATCCGTTGTCAACACTTATGTTGGCAGGAATACGCGAAGTGTTGATTATTTCGACTCCACGCGATTTGCCGATGTTCCGCGACTTGTTGGGAACGGGTGAGGAACTGGGTATGTCTTTCTCCTATAAAATTCAGGAACAACCTAACGGACTGGCACAAGCTTTCGTATTGGGAGCCGATTTCCTGAACGGCGAACCGGGCTGTCTGATTCTTGGGGATAATATGTTTTACGGACAGGGCTTTTCCGCCATGCTCCGCCGGGCTGCCAATATAGAAAAGGGCGCCTGCATCTTCGGTTACTACGTGAAAGACCCGCGCGCTTATGGTGTAGTGGAATTTGACGAACAGGGAAAAGTGATTTCACTGGAAGAAAAGCCGGAAGTGCCGAAAAGCAATTATGCCGTTCCGGGACTTTATTTCTACGATGCCAGTGTGACGGAAAAAGCAGCGGCTCTTCGTCCTTCAGCACGTGGAGAGTATGAGATAACAGACTTGAACCGTCTGTATCTGGAAGAAGGTACATTGAAAGTGGAACTCTTCGGACGCGGATTTGCATGGCTCGATACGGGTAACTGCGACAGTCTGCTGGAAGCTTCCAACTTCGTGGCCACTATTCAGAACCGCCAAGGTTTTTACGTCAGCTGTATTGAAGAAATCGCCTGGCGTCAGGGATGGATTCCGACGGAGCAGTTGCTTCTACTGGGTCAACAGCTCGAAAAAACCGAGTATGGAAAGTACCTTATCGAATTGGCTAAACAATCCTAAAATCAACATAAAGAATAAAATATGAAAACTTATCTAGTGACCGGTGCCGCAGGATTTATCGGGGCAAATTACATCAAGTACATCTTAGCCAAACATAACGACATCAAAGTCGTGATATTGGACGCTTTGACGTATGCAGGTAACTTAGGAACGATTGCCAAAGACATCGACAACGAACGCTGTGTCTTTATCAAAGGAGACATTTGTAGCCGCGATGTGGTAGACGGTCTTTTTGCTGAGTATCGTTTTGACTATGTGGTGAATTTCGCTGCCGAGAGCCATGTGGACCGCAGCATTGAAAATCCGCAGCTGTTTCTGATTACCAACATTCTCGGAACACAGAACTTACTGGATTGTGCACGCCGTGCATGGGTGATGGGGAAAGACGAACAAGGATATCCGACCTGGAGAAAAGGTGTACGCTATCATCAGGTATCTACCGATGAGGTGTATGGCTCATTGGGAGCCGAAGGGTATTTCACTGAAGCAACTCCGCTTTGTCCTCACAGCCCATACAGTGCTTCTAAGACAAGTGCAGACATGGTGGTAATGGCTTACCACGACACTTATAAAATGCCGGTAACGATTACCCGTTGCTCCAACAACTACGGTCCGTACCACTTCCCGGAAAAATTGATTCCGTTGATTATCAAGAATATCCTCGAAGGAAAGCATCTCCCTGTCTACGGTGACGGTAGCAATGTGCGCGACTGGCTTTATGTGGAAGACCACTGCAAAGCAATCGACCTCGTTGTGCGTGAAGGTCAAGACGGAGAAGTGTACAACGTTGGTGGACACAACGAGAAAACAAACCTCGAAATCGTGAAACTGACAATTTCGACTATCCACCGTCTGATGGCAGAAAATCCCGAATATCGTCAGGTTCTCAAAAAGAAAGTGAAAGACGAAAACGGAGATATTTCGATCGAATGGATCAACGAAGATCTGATTACTTTCGTTAAAGACCGTCTGGGACACGACCAACGTTATGCTATCGACCCCACCAAGATAACAAATGCCTTAGGATGGTATCCCGAAACTAAATTCGAGGTCGGTATCGTAAAGACAATCGAATGGTATTTAGCCAACCAAGCCTGGGTGGAAGAAGTTACCAGCGGAGATTATCAGGGTTACTACGAAAAGATGTACGGGAAATGATTCTCAATTTATCAACATTCCTATTGCAATAAGAATACCCATAAGCAGCATATTACGCGAAGTCTCGCCTAATATGCTGTTTAATTTTTTACCGCTGTATATTTTCACCATCCGTTTCCAGGTAAGGAAATGAGGGATCAGATAAAGTTGCGGAAGAAAAGCGGCGTAGAAATGACCTTCACGAAGGAAACACAAGCAGAGAAGAGAAGCGGTAATCCCCAGCATCAAATAAAAATAGCGACCGAATTTCTCGCCGAAACGAACGATCACTGTCCTTTTTCCACTGCGTGCATCCGCTTCGCGGTCACGATAATTATTGACTACCAACAATGTATCAATAAGCAGTCCGCAGATTAAAGAGGCGATAGTGACATCCGGTGTCCAAGTTAGCGCCTGTACGTAATATGTTCCGCCTACGGGTACAAAGCCGAAAAAGACAATCACCAATACATCGCCCCAACCGTTGTAAGAAAGAGGATAAGGACCGGTGGTATAAAGAAAGGCAAATAACACACAAAGCACTCCTACGATAATCAATTCCCACCCGGCAAAGAAGAGCAACGTACAGCCGATAAGGCAGGCAAGAGCAACCGTAATAATAATCCCGGTTTTCATCGCTTGCGGAGAAATCCATCCTTGCGCACAAGCACGTTCGGGGCCTAACCGGTCTTCCCGGTCTGTTCCTTTGAGGAAGTCGAAAAGGTCATTGATGAAATTAGCGGCAATTTGCATCAGACTTGCAAACAGACAGCAGATCAGTGCAGGCAACCAGTGAAAACGTCCGTCCATTGCAGCAAGAGCAGTACCTATCATAACCGGAGTTATAGCCCCTGTCAGCGTTTTGGGACGTGCAGCTAATATCCATGCTTGTAGCGAGTTACGCTTTACTTCTTCCATACTTTAATATATTATAAATAGTTTTGACGGACAAAGATACATGATTTTTCGTATCTTTGCACCCCGAAAAACTTCAAACTAAGAGAAGATGAAGAAAATAAAAACAATCTACCCTGTTATCCTGTTGACATTGCTTTTGCTGGTTTCCTGTAAGTCGAAAAAGAATATGGTGGCTACCTTGCCACGCCCTGTTTTAAATTCAGATTCTATTTATCCGGATACGGCTAATGCCATAGCCGGGTTATTCTCCCCCGACCACTCGCAACTCAAAGAGCTGAATGTTTCCAAAAACAAAAAGCAGAATACAAAGGAAAAGACTTCTACCGATACACACGAATCGTCGGATCTGGTACTGCGGGGAACAAAAATCACTTCTTCCAGCGTAGATGTATCTTCTGTCTATACCGGAGTGGACCGTGTAGTAAAATATGACTTTACACACCGCGATGTTCCCGAAGCCTTTGAAGGTTTCCGTATCGCTTTCATTTCCGACTTACACTACAAAAGTCTGCTGAAAGAAAAAGGCCTGAACGACCTTGTCCGCCTACTGATTGCTCAAAAGGCTGATGTGCTTCTAATGGGTGGTGACTATCAGGAAGGTTGTGAATATGTGGAACCTTTGTTTTCCGCACTGGCACGCGTAAAAACACCGATGGGAACTTATGGGGTAATGGGCAATAACGACTACGAACGTTGCCACGACGATATTGTGAATACAATGAAACATTACGGCATGCGTCCGTTAGAACATGAAGTAGATACGCTTCGTAAAGACGGGCAGCAGATCATTATCGCTGGAGTGCGCAATCCTTTTGATCTGGGGCGCAACGGAGTATCGCCTACTCTGGCACTCTCTCCCAAAGATTTTGTCATCTTACTGGTTCATACTCCGGATTACATCGAAGATGTTTCAGTAGCTAACACCGACCTTGCCCTGGCAGGACACACCCACGGCGGACAAGTCCGTGTATTCGGAGTTGCCCCGGCACTTAACTCACACTATGGCAATCGTTTCATCACCGGACTGGCATATAATTCTGCAAAAATACCTTTGATTATAACAAACGGAATAGGAACCTCCAAATTACCAATCCGTGTCGGCGCTCCGGCGGAAATCATCGTTATTACTCTTCATCGATTAACGGAGTAAACTGGATAGCCTCCCAAGCCTTTGGATGCACAAAGTATCGAACATCTTTCCCTGCATCCAATGCTTCTCGAATAAAAGTAGAACTGATTTCAAATACAGGAGAATGAACAAGACGCACCGTTTCCGGCAATTCCTCCTCTTTGACGGGAAAGCCGGGACGGGGGTAAATAAGAATCTGATTCTCTTTAATGATACGTTCGGACTGATACCAATATCCAAAACGTTCCCAATTATCGGAACCGATAATGAAATAAAACTCGCGATCGGGAAATGTCTCGCGCAGTTTCTCCAACGTATATACGCTATATGAGGGGCGAGGCAAATGAAACTCAAAATCTGAAGCCTGAAAACGAGGATAGTCACTGATGCTCAACTTTACCAGTTCGAGACGTAATTCATCATTCCATAACTTCTCCTGTGCTTTCAAAGGATTCTGCGGACTCACCATAAACCAGATTTCATCCAATCCTTCATACTCACAAAGGTAGTTGGCTAGAGCAAGATGTCCGATGTGAATCGGATTGAATGATCCGCTGAAGATTCCGGTTTTCTGCTTATTCATTGTTCCAAAAACTCTTTGATAACTTTCAAAGCTTCCGCTTTAGCAGTTTCCAAATTGTCATTGACAATCACACAATCGAATTGCGGAGCAAAACCCAATTCATATTCCGCCTTAGCGATGCGACTTTCAATCACTTCCGGCGCATCCGTTCCACGTCCTTCCAACCGGCAGCGTAATTCTTCCACCGAAGGCGGCTGGATAAACACCGACAACGCACGATCGCCATAAAACTTCTTGATATTGCATCCGCCAACCACATCTACGTCAAACACCACATTCTGACCCGCTTCCAATTGCTTTTCTACCTGCGCTTTCAGCGTTCCGTAATAACGGTCCTTATACACCTCCTCATACTCCAGAAATTCGTTGTTCTCAATGCGTTGGCGAAATTCTTCCGGCGTAAGGAAGAAATATTCAACCCCATGCTGCTCCGTTCCACGCGGAGGACGGCTGGTAGCAGAAATAGAAAACGCTAAATTCAAGTTCTGCGTCAGCAGATAATTGATTATAGTAGATTTGCCCGAACCCGACGGAGCAGAGAAAATAATTAGCTTACCGGTCATAAGTTTAATGAAGAATTAAGAATTAAAAATGATAGATACTGTTTTACATCACGTTCAGCACCTGTTCCTTAATCTGTTCCAGTTCATCCTTCATCTGAACTACGATCTTCTGCATTTCAGCATGATTGGACTTGCTGCCTAACGTATTGATCTCCCGACCCATTTCCTGGGCGATAAAACCAAGCTTCTTACCCTGTCCGCTACCACTTTCCATCGTGCTGATGAAATATTTCAGATGGTTGCTAAGACGTTGTTTTTCCTCGTTGACATCCAGTTTTTCGATGTAGTAAATCAGTTCCTGTTCCAGACGATTCTTGTCGTAGTCTACGCTTAACGTCTTTTCGAGAGCATCAGTGATGCGTTCCTTCACTTTCTCTACACGTTCTTTCTCGTAAGGAGTAATCTGTTCGAGCAAACTGTTGATGTTGGCAATCTTCTCACGGAATTTCTTTTCCAATGCAGCCCCCTCCTGTTTGCGGAAATCGACCAAATGACTGATGGCTTCAAGTATGGTAGCATGCACCATGCTCCATTCCTCTTCCGTCAGTTCCTGAATTTCCGTTTTCGTCATCACGTCCGGCATGCGGAGTAATAGTTGGAGCCAGTCTTCCGGTGCGGGACAAGGAATCCCCAGTTCGCGGCTTATCGAATCCAACTGGCTATAATAACTTTTCAGTACATCCTTATTGATGGGAGCAGCATCCGCACCCTCCTTCTTCTCTATCCACAGGCTGAAGTCAGCTTTTCCACGTTCCAGAACTTTAGAAATCTCATTACGGATTTCAATCTCTTTTTCACGATACGCCGGAGCGATGCGAGTGGACAAATCCATTGCCTTGCTGTTGAGCGACTTGATTTCTACATTTATTTTTTTATCAGGAAGTTCGGCCGTAGCTTTACCGTATCCTGTCATAGACTGTATCATAACCTTAAAGTTTTGTGCAAAAGTACACGAATATTTTAAGAATTGGAAATAATCATGTAAATTTGCGACAATTTAATAAGCTGATTTTTATGTCGTGTATACTGAATATTGAAACCTCTACCTCTGTTTGCTCGGTAGCGGCCAGTCAAGACGGACAGACGATTTTTGTGAAAGAAGACTTGAAAGGCCCTTCACACGCCGTGTCTTTAGGAGTTTTTGTAGATGAAGCATTGTCGTTCATAGACAGTCATGCCATCCCTTTGGATGCCGTTGCAGTGAGTTGCGGACCGGGTTCGTACACCGGACTCCGAATCGGGGTTTCTATGGCGAAAGGAATTTGTTACGGGCGCAATATCCCCTTGATCGGTATCCCGACGCTGGAAGTATTGAGTGTTCCGGTGCTGTTGTATCACGACTTGCCCGAAAACGCTTTGCTTTGTCCGATGATCGACGCCCGCCGCATGGAAGTATATGCAGCCGTCTATGACCGTCGTCTACAAGTGAAACGTACAGTTGCCGCCGACATCGTAGATGAGAACTCTTACCTGGAGTTCCTGAACGAACAACCGGTTTATTTCTTTGGAAACGGAGCCGACAAATGCCGCGAACAGATCACGCATCCGAACGCACATTTTATCGACAATATCCATCCGTTGGCTAAAATGATGTTCCCACTGGCAGAAAAAGCAGTGGCCGATGAAGACTATAAAGACGTGGCTTACTTCGAACCTTTCTACCTGAAAGAATTCGTTGCCTCCATGCCGAAAAAGCTTCTTTAATTTTTTAATTTTTAATTCTCAATTTTAATTTAACAAATGCAATACAATACTCAACAGAAAAGAATGCCGCTTCCCGAATACGGACGTAGCATCCAGAACATGGTAGATTATGCGTTGACCATTCAGGATCGTGCAGAACGTCAGCGTTGTGCCAACACCATCATCAACATTATGGGAAATATGTTCCCCCATTTGCGTGATGTACCCGATTTCAAGCACAAGCTTTGGGACCACCTGGCTATCATGTCCGGTTTTGAGCTGGATATTGACTATCCGTATGAAATCATCCGCAAGGACAATCTGGTGACCCGCCCGGACCATATCCCCTACTCCACTGCCCGTATGCGTTACCGTCACTACGGACATACGCTGGAAGTACTGATAAAAAAAGCGATCGAATTCCCTGAAGGAAACGAAAAGAGAAACCTGATTGCCCTTATCTGCAACCACATGAAAAAAGATTACTTGGCATGGAACAAAGATACAGTGGACGACAAAAAGATTGCCGAAGACCTATACGAACTGTCCAACGGGGAACTCCAAATGACCGACGATATCGTCCGGCTGATGGCAGAACGCCTGAATCAGAACTACCGTCCGAAGACGAACTATACCAACAATCGTCAAAACAATAAAAGAAGATACTAAACACTTTATACTTAATACTAAAAAAATTAATGGCTTCATTTGTAATCGAAGGAGGACATCGGCTTAGCGGAGAAATCCACCCGCAAGGAGCTAAAAACGAAGTTTTGCAGATAATCTGTGCCACGTTGCTGACCGCAGAGGAAGTGACGGTGAACAATATACCTGACATTCTTGATGTCAACAACCTGATTCAGCTCTTGCGGGAGATGGGAGTGACGGTTGCAAAGAAAGGCATTGATTCTTATAGTTTTAAAGCAGAAAATGTAGACCTGGCTTATTTGGAAAGCGATGAATTCCTAAAGAAATGTTCCAGTCTGCGAGGCTCTGTGATGCTTATAGGTCCCATGGTGGCACGTTTCGGCAAGGCATTGATTTCCAAGCCGGGAGGAGATAAAATCGGTCGCCGCCGTCTGGACACTCACTTTGTAGGTATTCAGAATTTAGGGGCCGACTTCCGCTACGACGAAGAGCGGGGTATCTACGAAATAACGGCCGACAGACTTCAGGGAAGCTATATGCTACTGGACGAAGCATCTGTCACCGGAACAGCCAACATCGTCATGGCAGCCGTACTTGCCAAAGGTACGACCACCATTTACAATGCCGCCTGCGAACCCTACGTGCAACAACTCTGCCGGTTACTCAACCGGATGGGAGCCAAAATCAGCGGTATCGCATCCAACCTGCTCACCATCGAAGGCGTGGAAGAACTGCACGGCACGCAACACACCGTACTGCCCGACATGATTGAAGTGGGCAGCTTCATCGGCATGGCGGCAATGACGAAAAGCGAAATTACCATCAAGAATGTTTCTTACGAAAATCTTGGAATCATCCCCGAGAGCTTCCGCCGTCTGGGCATCAAGCTCGAACAAAGAGGAGACGATATTTACGTTCCCGCACAGGAAACATACCAGATAGAATCATTTATCGACGGCTCCATCATGACGATAGCCGACGCCACTTGGCCGGGACTGACTCCCGACTTGCTAAGTGTGATGCTCGTTGTAGCCACACAAGCCAAAGGCAGCGTACTGATCCATCAGAAAATGTTCGAAAGCCGCCTGTTCTTTGTGGACAAGCTGATCGACATGGGTGCACAGATCATTCTCTGCGACCCTCACCGCGCCGTAGTCATCGGACACAACCACGGCTTCAAGCTGCGCGGCGCCCGCCTGACTTCACCGGATATACGTGCCGGTATCGCCCTTCTGATTGCCGCCATGAGCGCCGAAGGCACCAGTACCATTAGTAACATCGAACAGATAGACCGTGGTTATCAGAACATCGAAGGACGTCTGAACGCTATCGGAGCCAGAATCACCCGGATATGATAAAGAAAGAAGAAGTATACAAGATAGGATTATTCAATAAACCGCACGGCATCCACGGCGAATTGCAATTTACCTTCACGGACGATATTTTCGACCGTGTGGACTGTGATTACCTGATATGCCTGCTCGATGGCATTTTCGTGCCTTTCTTCATCGAAGAATACCGCTTCCGTTCAGACTCCACCGCCTTGGTGAAACTGGAAGGAGTCGACAGTGCCGAACGTGCCCGAATGTTCACCAACATTGAAGTCTACTTCCCCGTGAAACACGCCGAAGAAGCGGAAGACGGCGAACTGTCCTGGAACTTCTTCATCGGTTTCCAAATGGAAGACATCCATCACGGACTTCTGGGAGAAGTCATAGATGTAGATACCACTACGGTAAACACCCTTTTCGTGGTTGAAAGAGCGGAAGAAGAGGAACTGCTCGTTCCCGCCCAGGAGGAATTTATCGTAGGAATAGACCAGAAACAGAAACTCATCACGGTGGAACTTCCCGAAGGGTTGCTCAATCTGGAGGAATTGGAAGATGACCGGTGAGAACGAATCAAACGATGAGCCGCTCATCCACTGAAAATAGTAAATAGTAAATAGTAAAAACAGTAAATACCCGAGATGCCAAAGAGAAGACGAAGTAAAGCTTTCTGGAAAAATTTCAAGTTCAAGTATAAACTAACGATCGTTAATGAAAATACACTTGAAGAAATTGTCGGACTTCGCGTATCCAAGCTCAATGGACTTTCCGTATTACTTTGCGTGCTGGCGGTACTTTTCCTGATCGCTTCCTGCATCATCACCTTCACCCCGCTACGCAACTACCTCCCCGGATACATGAACAGTGAAGTCCGTACACAAATCGTGGACAATGCCCTGCGTGTAGACTCTTTACAACAAGTGCTCAACAAGCAGAATCTTTACATCATGAACATTCAGGATATCTTCAGTGGAAAAGTATCCATCGACAGCGTGCAGACACTCGATTCACTGACCACTGCCCGCGAAGACACACTGATGGAACGTACCAAACGGGAAGAAGAATTCCGCCGTCAGTATGAAGAGAATGAAAAATATAACCTGACCTCCATCACTTCCCAACCGGACGTGACCGGACTCATTTTATACCGTCCGACACGAGGTATGGTGTCCGACCACTTCAATGCCGAGAAGAAACATTACGGCACCGACATCGCCGCCAATCCCAACGAAAGCGTATTGGCAACCATGGACGGAACCGTCATCCTAAGCACATACACCGCCGAGACAGGTTATCTGATTGGCGTACAACATAACCAGGATTTAATTTCAATCTATAAACACTGCGGCTCCCTCCTGAAAAAGGAAGGTGAACGCGTGAAAGGAGGGGAAGCCATCGCTCTGGTAGGAAACAGCGGCACACTTAGTACAGGGCCGCACCTCCATTTCGAACTTTGGTATAAAGGTCATCCGGTGAATCCCGAAAAATACATCGTATTTTAAGTGATAATAGAAAAATGAATATAGAGACTAACAAAAAGAAAAAACAAATAGCTATCCTAGGCTCAACAGGCTCCATCGGGACGCAGGCTCTGCAAGTCATCGAAGAACATCCCGACCTGTACGAAGCCTATGCGCTGACAGCCAACAACCGCGTGGAACTACTGATTGCCCAGGCACGGAAGTTCCAGCCGGAAGTGGTAGTGATAGCCAACGAAGAAAAGTATTCCGAACTGAAAGAAGCATTGAGCGACCTGCCTATCAAAGTGTACGCAGGCACAGACGCTATCTGTCAGATTGTAGAAGCAGGCCCCATCGACATGGTGTTGACAGCCATGGTCGGTTATGCCGGACTAAAACCAACCATCAACGCCATCCGCGCCAAGAAAGCGATTGCGTTGGCCAATAAAGAAACATTGGTAGTAGCGGGCGAACTGATTAATCAGTTGGCACAACAATATCGCACTCCGATTCTGCCGGTAGACTCTGAACACTCTGCTGTTTTTCAGTGTTTAGCGGGAGAAGTGGGTAACCCGATCGAGAAAGTGATATTGACAGCCTCCGGAGGTCCGTTCCGCACTTGCACCTTGGAACAGCTGAAATCCGTCACAAAGACGCAAGCCTTGAAACATCCCAACTGGGAAATGGGAGCAAAAATCACAATCGACTCCGCTTCCATGATGAATAAAGGTTTTGAGGTGATCGAAGCCAAATGGTTGTTCGGTGTTCAGCCCAGCCAGATCGAAGTGGTGGTGCATCCGCAATCAGTCATCCACTCGATGGTGCAGTTTGAAGACGGAGCTGTCAAGGCACAACTTGGGATGCCAGATATGCGCCTGCCCATCCAGTACGCATTCTCCTACCCCGACCGTATCAGCTCTTCTTTCGACAGACTCGATTTCTCCCAATGCACGAATCTGACGTTTGAGCAACCCGATACGAAACGGTTCCGCAACCTGGCACTCGCCTACGAAGCGATGTACCGCGGAGGGAATATGCCCTGTATCGTCAATGCTGCCAATGAAGTAGTGGTAGCCTCTTTCCTGAAAGACGGCATCAGCTTCCTCGGCATGAGCGACGTAATAGAGAAAACAATGGAACGGGTTGCCTTCATCGCCAATCCGACATACGACGATTATGTAGCTACGGATGCGGAAGCAAGGAAAATAGCAGCCAGTCTGATATGATCCGCTTCATCCCATTGATGAACAAAGAAAATAAAGAAATTGATTAGTATTAATATAAATTGAAAATAGCCTTTATATCCTCTCTTCGGTAGAGAATTAGTTGAAGGCTTTAAACTGTAAATAGACTATATGGAAACATTTTTGATTCGTGCCCTGCAATTGATTATGAGCTTATCCTTGCTCGTTATCGTTCATGAAGGCGGGCATTTTCTTTTTGCCCGTTTGTTTAAGGTGCGTGTAGAAAAATTCTGCTTATTTTTTGACCCTTGGTTCACCCTTTTTAAGTTCAAACCCAAGAAAAGTGACACAGAGTATGCAGTAGGCTGGTTGCCATTGGGCGGTTATGTCAAAATAGCCGGCATGATTGATGAGTCGATGGATACCGAACAGATGAAACAACCCGAACAACCGTGGGAGTTCCGTTCCAAGCCGGCGTGGCAACGTCTGCTGATAATGGTGGGTGGCGTACTGTTCAACTTCCTGTTGGCACTGTTCATCTACTCCATGATTCTTTTTGCATGGGGCGACCAATATATAAAGGTACAGGAAGCCCCTCTTGGTATGGAATTCAACGAGACTGCCAAAGCGGTAGGTTTCCAGGACGGTGATATCCTCCTTTCTGCCGACGGTGTTCCTTTCGAACGTTATGACGGCGACATGTTGAGCCAGATTGCCGATGCACGCGAAGTAAGCGTCATCCGTAACGGGGCAAAAGCCTCCGTCTATATCCCGGAAGACCTGATGCAACGCCTCTTGGCAGACAGTGTCCGCTTCGCCTCCTACCGTTTCCCGTACGTTATAGACAGCGTAATGGTGAACTCTCCTGCCGCACAAGCAGGAATCCAGGCAGGTGACAGCATCATCGCCCTGAACGGAACACCGATCTCTTTCTCCGACTTCAAAGAAGCGATGGCAGAACGTAAGAAAAACGAAGCAACCCTGCTCAAAGACAGCATAGATCCACGTCTAATCACGCTGACTTATGTGCGTAACGGTGCAACAGACACGCTAAGTATGCGTGTAGACTCCGCCTACCTGATGGGTGTAACCGCCTGTCTCGTCACAGACCGTCTGCTCCCTATGGTAAAAAAAGAATATGCTTTCTTTGAATCCTTCCCCGCAGGTGTCTCCCTCGGTGTGAAAACCCTGAAAGGCTATGTAGGAAACATGAAATACCTCTTCTCGAAAGAAGGAGCCAAACAGTTGGGCGGCTTCGGAACGATCGGCAGCATCTTCCCCGCTACCTGGGACTGGCACCAGTTCTGGTATATGACAGCCTTCCTTTCCATCATCCTGGCTTTCATGAACATCCTCCCTATCCCCGCATTAGACGGTGGCCACGTGCTCTTCCTCTTCTACGAGATGATAGCCCGCCGCAAACCGAGCGACAAGTTTATGGAATACGCCCAGATGACCGGTATGATTCTGCTCTTCGGTCTGTTGATATGGGCTAACTTCAATGATATTTTGCGATTCTTCTTCTAGCGAATATAACAATAGAAAGATAGAGAAAACATATAAAAAGAATCATCCCGGATGAAAAAGGTTTTAAAAACCAATTTTCATCCGGGATCTTTTTTTATTGTTGTTTGTCTTTAAATCTTCAACATCTTCTTCTCTCTCTCCAAATCCGTCTCATCCAACTTAGGTGAAGGCACCGTGCACGTTTTGATATAATCTCCCTCCTGACACGTATAATTATAGTACACCTCCAATTCCGGAGTCAATTCCGCCCGCGGAACCAGACACCCTTCCATCTCCAGAAACTGATTAACATCCGTACTATCCGACTGTTTCACCAATACAATACGACGCGCAATCGGATTATGATTGTAGTCCAGACAGAGATAAAGCCCTTTCAGCATATTCGGAAACTCATAATGCGGAAGTTGCAGGTAAATAGTCACCAGCGCAAACTGTGGCAAATCCCTTTCGTTGAACATCAGGTAAGAGTTCTGATGATTACTGATAATCCCGCTCCCCCAATGCACCGACTTATACGCATTAATCATCCCCACCTTCACATACTCATTATTCTCGGAAGCACAAATCATGTACGGCTCGATCTTCAAGCTATCCGTAGAAGACGACAAACTGTAACTAAGATACATACCGCTATAATTATACACCTCCTGCACAGACTCCTTCGCCTCTTTCCCCAGCAACTTGATAAAAGAGTTGCCATTCTCCGCCTCGCTCTGCACGTCCGGTTCCATCTCCTGAAGCAACAGCCTCACCGATCCCACATTATTTAATAAGCGTTTCTTGGAAACATTATTCACCAGTGCCAAAGCTTCATCCAGCGCCTCGTCCGGTGTGCGTGTTTTCAATAAATCGATATAAGCGGGAAGCACACTCGAATACAAAGCAGACAACACACTCGGAGCCATATCCACCCGGTCGGCAATTTCTTTCATCTTCACCCCGTTGTTGCGCAGGTACTCTATTCTTTTATAAATATCCGTAAGTTCGTCCATGATTTTTCGGTTTGTTAATTGATTCCGTTGCAAAGGAATGACTAAGGTATTATGTTTGTATTGCATGAATATTACATTAATATTTCAGTACACTTAAAGGCTCATATATACAATATGATTCATTGAAATTCATTTTTTCGTTCGCTCCGACACCCTACTTTTGCACCGGAAACAAAAAAATAGCATTATGAATTTCAAAGAAAAACTGTCGCCTTCGGCCCAAAAGAAACTTTCCGATTTACTCTTTATCCTTTATGCGGGAGGAGCGGCACTGCTATCCTATTCATTAGTCTACGCACTACGCAAACCGTTCACCGCCGCCACGTTCGACGGCATGGAACTATTTGGTATGGACTATAAGATAGCCACCAGCATCATCCAGATATTCGGATATATGGTATCCAAGTTTATCGGGATCAAACTTATTTCCGAACTGAAGAGAGAAGGCCGCCTGAAATTCATTCTTGTTTCTATTTTAGTGGCCGAACTCTCTTTGGTTCTTTTCGGATGCCTGCCCCGCCCGTTCAATGTGTTGGCGTTGTTCTTCAACGGACTGTCGCTTGGCTGTATGTGGGGAGTCATCTTCAGCTTCCTCGAAGGACGCCGGGTGACGGATCTGCTCGCTTCCCTTTTCGGACTCAGTATCGCAGTCAGTAGCGGCACAGCCAAATCCATCGGACTTTTCGTTGTCGACACCCTGCACGTCAGTGAGTTCTGGATGCCTGCACTGATCGGTGCGGTAGCATTGCCCTTGCTGGCAGGACTGGGCTATATCCTCGATCACCTGCCCAAACCGACTGCCGAAGACAAAGCACTGCGTGTGGAACGTGTCACTCTCAACAAACAACAACGCTGGAACCTGTTCCGCAGCTTTGCTCCCATATTGACACTGCTTTTCTTCGCCAACCTCTTTCTCACCGTTTTGCAAGATGTCAAGGAAGACTTTCTGGTGAAAATCATAGACGTCAATGCCGCCGGACTTTCCCCGTGGGTATTCGCCAAAGTGGACGGTGTAGTCACACTGATTATCCTGGCCATTTTCGCCACCTTGGCAGTGATGAAAAGCCACATCAAAGTACTTTCCGTTCTATTGACCCTTGTCATTGCGGGAGCAATCACACTTAGCACTGTGGCATTCAACTACCATACCCTGCAACTTTCTCCGCTCGTGTGGTTATTTATCCAGAGCCTCTGCCTCTATTTTTCCTACTTGAGCTTTCAAACCATTTTCTTCGACCGCTTCATCGCCTGTTTCCGCATCAAGGGAAATGTAGGTTTCTTCATAGCGATGGTCGATTCCATCGGCTACACAGGCACAGTGGTGGTATTGGTAGTGAAAGAATGTTTCAACCCGGATTTGAATTGGCTGGAGTTCTACAATACGATGGCAGGGACAGTAGGAATCGTCTGCACCTTTGCGTTCACCTTAGCAATGATTTATCTGACACAAAAATACAGAAAAGGGAAACAGGGTGAAATACGCGGGAACGAATCCTGCCCCGTCCCCTCCCTCGCTTCTTATTAATTTCCGACGAATAAACCAATATTATATAGAAACAAGAATGAAAAAGATTGAATGTATTATTATGGACTGGGCTGGTACAGCCGTTGACTATGGATGTTTTGCCCCCGTGGCTGCTTTTATCGAAGCATTTGCCGAAAAAGGACTGGTAATCGATGTTGTACAGACCCGCAAACCAATGGGACTACCCAAAATTCAACACATCCGCGAACTACTTTCCATGCCTGACGTGAACGAACAGTTTACCGCCCGTTACCAACGCGCCTGGACGGAAGAAGACGTGGTAGAACTAAACCGCCTTTTCGAGAAGCATCTCTTCGCCTCTCTCGAAAACTACACAGACCCTATTCCGGGAGTAATCCCAACTTTGGAAAAATTGCGTGCCGCAGGTATTAAAATAGGATCGACCACCGGCTATACCCGCGAAATGATGGATGTAGTTCTCCCCGCCGCACAGGCAAAAGGATACCACGTGGATTATTGCGCCACTCCCAACCTGCTTCCCGCCGGACGTCCCGCTCCTTACATGATTTTTGAGAACCTGACGAAATTAGCAGTCCCCAGCCTCGACGCCGTTATAAAAGTGGGTGATACGATTGCCGATATTCTCGAAGGAGTGAACGCGAAAGTGTATAGTGTAGGCGTGATTCTCGGCAGCAATGAAATGGCACTTACCGAAGCAGAAACAAAATCAATGCCTGCCTCCGAACTCGAAGCCCGCATCGCCGATGTCAAAGAGCGCATGCTTGCCGCAGGAGCTTCTTACGTGATACGCACTATCGAAGAACTTCCCGCACTGATTGAAACGATCAACGCCGGCAACTAACATTCAAGCCCGCACCCAACAATCAGAAAAGAAACAAAATCATTTATTTATTCATTTCTAAAGAAAACATCATTATGAAACCATATTTGTTATTAACTCCGGGACCTCTAACCACCTCTGAAACAGTAAAAGAAGCCATGATGACCGACTGGTGTACATGGGACGAAGACTACAACCTCGGCATTGTTCAGGAACTCCGCAAAGACCTGGTTAACATCGCCACTAAAAAACCGGAAGAATACACTTCCATCCTTTTACAGGGAAGCGGAACCTATTGCGTGGAGGCCGTTTTAGGCGCCACCATCACCCCGAAAGACAAACTCCTGATTTGTAGCAACGGAGCCTATGGCGACCGTATGGGCAACATTGCAGAATATTACCATCTCGACTACGACATGCTGGCTTTTGAAGAAACAGAGCAGGTATCAGTTGAATATGTAGACGATTATCTTAGCAATAACTCCGATATCACACATGTCGCTTTCGTTCATTGCGAAACAACGACCGGTATCCTGAATCCGATCAAAGAACTGTCCCACATCGTCAAGATGCATGGTAAAAAGCTGATTGTAGACTGTATGAGCAGCTTCGGAGGTATCCCCTTAGATGTAAACGAACTCGGTATCGACTTCCTAATCAGCAGTTCCAACAAGTGTATTCAGGGTGTACCGGGATTCGGATTCATCATCGCCCGCCGTTCGGAATTAAAATATTGCAAAGGAGTGGCACGCTCTCTTTCCCTGGACATCTACGACCAATGGGAAACAATGGAAAAAGGACACGGAAAATGGCGCTTCACTTCACCGACACACGTTGTCCGTGCTTTCAAACAAGCCCTGACCGAATTGATTGAAGAAGGAGGCGTAGAAGCACGTTACCAACGCTACTGCGAAAATCACCGTATTTTGGTGGAAGGTATGCGTGCACTCGGATTCAAAACATTACTCGAAGATGACATCCAGTCGCCTATCATCACTTCTTTCCTTTATCCGCATGAAGGATTCGACTTCAAAACATTCTACTATGCACTGAAAAATAAAGGATTCGTGATTTACCCGGGAAAGATTTCAAAAGCAGATACCTTCCGTATCGGAAACATCGGTGATGTGCATCCGGAAGACTTCCGCCGTCTGGTAGAAGTCATACGGGAAACGAAATACTAGAAAGTCAAATCTTTCAAGTTCATCTTGAATGATTACTTACTAATATGTTGTATGATGTTCCTGTGAAGTTCTGAAAGACTTAATCCTCTTTCAGGACTTCATTATTTTCTTTTCAGGGTGGAAGGCTGTGATAGCCTCAAGCTACTGACGATAGCTGCCACAACGGCAAACCCACTCCCCACCATCAGGCAAACAGCCGTGCTCCGGCTATGAGTGACAAAGCTGAAAAGCAAGGCAACCAATGTTGTTCCGGTGGTCTGTCCCAACAGGCGGGCCATTCCCAGCATCCCACTGGCCCCTCCCGAACGCTGCGTAGGAGCGGAAGAGATAATTGTACTGTTGTTTGGCGTCTGAAACAATCCGAAGCCTGCACCGCATAACATCAAACGCAGGATAATACTTATATCAGATGATTCGGCAGTCAGACTGGAAAGCGAGAAAAGCCCGATGGCAAACAAAACCATCCCGATACTTCCCAGTATACCGGGGTGAATACGCTCCACGAGATACCCTGCCAATGGAGCCGTGACCAGCGTAGCCAACGGCCACGGAGTAAGCAAAAGTCCGGTCATCACCTCACTGTGTCCTAAAGTGTTCTGCAGGAAAAAAGGCAGGGAAACCATTGCCGACATTTGAGCGATAAAGGAACAAATGGAAGTCAGGATGGATAACCGGAAAATCGGAATCCGCAACAGGTCGAGCGGCAATAGAGGAGTAGTCTGTGTGAGTTGCCGGCGCACATAGTACGTGCCTACCACTGCCAATACAACCAGTTGGATGAAAAGGAAACCCATTTCCTCGTGATGGGCGAATCCGTCCAGCGTATATATAAGCAGGCCGAAGGTAACCGCATTCGCTATGGCGCTGATATAATCGAATTTGCGTTTCGAGCGTTCCTCCTGCCTTGGCAGATGTTTGATGCCGAGAAACAATGCGGTAAGTCCTAACGGAACATTAATAGCAAATAACCAGTGCCAGCTGGCAATAGAAAGAATACCGCTCGCCACAGAAGGCCCGGCGGCAGCCGATATGGCAACGACCATCGCATTAATCCCCATTCCCCGCCCAATCTGGCTCTTCGGATAGATATAACGTAGCTGTGCCGTATTCACGCTGGTGATGGCAGAGGCACTGAACCCCTGAAAAATACGGGCGACGGTTAGCGTCCAAAACGAATCGGACAAGGCACAGATCAATGAAGTGATGCAAAACAGGCCGATACCCGAAAGAAAGACTTTCCGGTAACCGATGATTTCACCCAAAGCGGAAAAAGACAGTAGCGATATGACGATGGCCAGCTGATAGCCGTTGATAATCCAGGTGGTTACAGCGGGAGAAGTCCCAAAATCATGCGAAAGCGTGGGTAGTACGATATTGACGATGTTAATATCCAATACCGACATACAAAGAGCGAATCCAACGGACACCACCGCCCAAATACGCTTAGGCATCGGCAATCCGTCGGTTTCCTCTATTTTTTGAGTTGAATTTATCGATTGTACCATAAAAACTTATTCTTGTAAGTAGTCATTCTTTTTTCACCATAAAGCAACGCAGGGATGCAAACACAAACACCACCGACTACAAAAAAAGCACCGCGTTACTCCGTGATGAAAAATGATTCACTTGGTTTCGTAAAGGTAAACAAAACAATGGTACAGGTGTTTTTGTTTCCTTTGAAAAATAAGTTTTTTTAGTGGAGAAAAGTCGTTACTTCAACTTCAAGATCCGTTGATTACTGCTTCCCCTGAACTCCAGATACGGAGAGAAAAGAGCCTGCTCGAAGCGTCCGTCCACCAACACATCTATATAATCAAGAGCAGCACTCAAGCGGGGCTGTGCCTTGATTTCTTCGTAGCTATATCCTGTATAGCACCACACATTCATCCCCGTCTCCTCTTTCACCCGTTTCAGTAAAAGCAGAAACTCCTCCGGATGGAAGAACGGATCACCACCGGAAAAAGTAACACCGTCCAGCAAAGGATTTGCCTTGATTTCACGGATGATGGACTGTATTTTTTCTTCCGTCAACTCTTCCCCCGCCCTCGGATTCCAGCTCTCCGGGTTGTGGCAACCAGGACAGTGATGGGAACATCCGGCAAGATAAATAGAGTACCGGATGCCTTCACCATCGACAATCGTTTCAGGATAAGTTCCTAATAAATTCACTTCTACAGGTGTTTTACGCGGTCTTGTTCTTCTGCCCGTTTAGCAGAGTTCCAGGAACTCAAATCGCCTGTCAGGTAACCGGTTATACGGCGCATACGAAGGATGCTTTCACTCTGGCACACCGGACATTTATCGAAGATAACCCCTTTGTAACCACAGTTATGGCAAGTATCTACCGGGTGATTGATAGAGCCGTAGCCAATCCCCTCGTCGTGCATCACTTTCACAATCTTGGCGATGGCACGTACATTCTTCTGTGCTTCACCGTCCAGTTCTACATACGTGATATGTCCGCCGCGCGTAATGGCGTGGAACGGAGCTTCACGCTTGATTTTCTCAACGATGCTGATCGGTTCTTTCACGTCTACGTGAAAAGAGTTGACATAATAGTCGCGGTCTGTCACTCCGGGGATTTTTCCATATTTCCGACGATCCATTTTAGTGAAACGTCCCGAAAGTCCTTCGGCAGGAGTAGCCAGAACGGAGTAGTTCAGGTTATATTTCTCTTTATATTCGTTTACCACTTTATTCATTTCCATCACCGCTTCATACAGCGTGTCCCATGCTTTCTGGTTGTGGCCGTGACCTTGTCCGTAGAGAGCCACCATCGCGTTGTGTCCGCCGATAAATCCGATACCCAGCGTACCGCTGCGCAATGCATCACCCACCTGTTCATTCGGGTTCAGCTCACCGCCGCCTTTCCACACATTATTTCCCATCATGAACGGGAACTGACGTGCCAGGGCCGTACGCTGATACTGATAACGCTCGTAAAGCTGATCGGCTACAAGCACGGACATTTGGTGTACGGATTCGATGAAAATTTCTTTTGCCTTCTGTTCAATGGCATCCTTGTTGCGTTCATCCTCTATCAGGTTTTCCGCCTTGATGCGGGCTTCAATCGCCAGTCTCGGCATATTCAGCGTAGTGAATGAAAGATTGCCACGACCTAAAGAAG
This sequence comes from Bacteroides sp. AF32-8BH, assembly GCF_003435205.1. NCBI lineage: Bacteria > Pseudomonadati > Bacteroidota > Bacteroidia > Bacteroidales > Bacteroidaceae > Bacteroides > Bacteroides sp. AF32-8BH. The sequence goes on from NZ_QVLZ01000047.1 coordinate 49,581, forward strand.
ATTTTTCTCCTGCCACGTTTTCAAAGACACGGGTGCGACAACCCATCGTCGCCAATTCGTAGATGTAACGTTTCGGATCGTCCGCTCTCCATTTCTCGTTCTGATTGAAAGGTGCGTCAAGGAACATGAAGTTCGGGAACAATGCTTTCGCCGTAGTCTGGCAAGCCTTCAACAGCAAGTCGAAGTTGGGAGCCTCGTAACGGTCGGTCATTGCCTCTTCGATATTTTCCGCTTTCATTGCTTTCTCAAAGTCTTTTTCCGAGTAAGAAACTCCGTCTTTCACCTTGAAAATCTGGATCGGGAATACAGGCACCTCACCTCTTGTACCCAATCCTTCAATGGTAGCTTTCAGCAATTCTTCGATCACCATGCGGCCTTCGGCAGAAGTGTCCGTACCGTAGTTGATGGAGCTGAATACCACCTGATTACCGCCACGTGAATGCATCGTGTTCAGGTTGTGGATAAATCCTTCCATGGCCTGATGGGTATCTTTGCGAGTCTGCTGATAAGCTTTCTCAACGATACGGGCAAGGTGTTCCTTATCTATAATAATCTGTAAAGCCACCAAAGCAATGCGCAATGTTTCGCGTTCGGCTTCAGTAGTCTTGATAGACGGAAGATATTCTTTAATCAATGTGCGGATGGATTTCTCATCGGCCTGATTTCCGTTTTCCATGGCGACATAGAAATTGATGAACGATGCCAGATGCTTGCGGAAAGATTTGGCCACACCTTTTGCCATGAAGAAATCGAAAGCAGGAATTGCCTGTCCGCCATGCTGCTCATTCTGATTCGTCTGGAAAATAATAGTAGCCAACGTAGCATAACTCTGGATGCTTTGCGGGGTACGGATACTACCGTTCTTGGTGCGAAAACCACGTTCAAAGAGGTCATCCATATCATATTGGATACAGGTCGTCGTCTTTGTCGGATAATAATCCAAGTCGTGAATGTGAATATCTCCCAACTGGTGCGCTTCGGCAAAACGTTTCGGCAACAGGTATTTATACGTATAATCTTTGGTTACTTCGGAAGCGAACGTCATCATCTGTCCGGCAGGCGTGTGACTGCTCATGTTGGCATTGCTCAAGTTGACATCGTTCTTGTCGATAGCAACGATGCCGTCCATCACTTGCTTCATCTGGGTTTTCTTATCGCGCTCCGTATTCCGCCATTCGCGATAAATAATATATTTCTTCGCTACTTCCGGGCGTACTTTCATCAACGACTTTTCTACTAAATCCTGAATCTCTTCTACGGTAATAGTAGGAGTAGTAAACTGACTGATTACGTTCATAGTGATGTCAGCCACCAACTGCTGCTCATCCTGAATACCTGTTGCACTGAATGCTTTACTAATTGCATTCTTGATCTTACTGATAGAGAAATCTTCTCTCTTACCATCACGTTTGATGATACAAATTTCCGCGTAGTTCATAACTTTAACTCCCGAAAGTTTAAATTTAAAATATTGATAACTAAAAGAAAAAGTTCCGGCAGGTCTTCTGACTTATCCCTCCCTCGCAACACCTTCCCACACCGACATCGATGCAGTGGCTTATTGTGCGGATTCTTAGAGAATTACAGCAGCGGGTACTGTCGCCGATTTACACAGCGTTCCCTCATTGACTAAACCTCTTTTAGCTCCGAAACCGGATACAAAGATAGAAGATAATCTAATAGCTTGGTTAGCTTTTAACATTAAATTTCGGGAAACATTTCTTTCTCGCTGATACAGAAAGTTTTCCAAAACGGAAAACTTTTTTCTGATTTTAACGTGGATAATATTCCAATTGGTTCTTCGTCAAATTTGGTGGTACTTCTTCTATTGTGAATAAATAATCTT
>NZ_QVLZ01000048.1:0-50170 GCF_003435205.1 Bacteroides sp. AF32-8BH
TTTACACTCGGATATTTCTGATTAGTTTTGGTTGTTCTATGGTTATAAATACAATCTTTGAAAGCCTTTGTATCTATAAGCCTTACTGTACTAGGAATAGTTATTTGCTTTAAAGATTTGCAATATTCAAAAGCCCTTTCATTTATAATTTCAATATTATATGGCAAATCTAGTTGGTTTAAATTCTCGCAATGAGAGAATACTCCATAAGGAAGTCTTCTCAAAGCTCCTTGAAAATAAACCTTCTGTAAATTTAAGCAGTAGTTAAAAGCGTGTTCTTTGATAGCGCTTACTGTTTGAGGAATTATAACTTCATGTAAATGTTCACAATGGCAAAAAGCATAGCCTCCAATAGTAATGAGGTTTTGGGGCAAACTTACAGATTCTAGTTCTCTGCAACCACTAAAAGTATTTGATGATATTTGTAAAACAGAATCTGGAATATCTATACGTTTTAATGCAGAACAACCTAAAAAACTACCACTACCAATATATTGCAATTTATCAGGCAAAACAATTGATTTTATTTTTTTACAATCCATAAAAGCAAATGGATGTATTATTTCTGTATTTTGATGAATAATATATTCTTCTCTCAAGTCAGGTGATGCTTTTATTAATATCTTTTGTTTGATATCATATTCAACTCCATATTTGTCTACAATTGTTTCCATAATCTTCCAATAACAATGATACCCTCTAATCAACTAATTTCATATATATAGGAGAATATTTAAAACTATCGATAATATATAAGATAGCCAAAACATTCATTAAATCGCTTCTTATCTCTTCATCAATATAACTAAAATCAGTATAGTAATCAAACAGAAACAAAGCTAAAGTATCTGCACGTGATTCTAAATACTTTAGAATTAAGTCTTGATTTATAAAAGCATCTTTGCTTTCTATCATTGATGGACTTATGATTTTATATGTCAAAGAAGGATAATATTCTTGCCCAATAATATCGAATATTATTTTTATTAAACGCCAATAGTAATTATCTGCTTTTTCTTTTTTGCGAATAGACGTTATCTTACTTATATACTTATATAAAGCTTCAAATTCTTCAAGTGCTATATTTGAAAAGTCAGCAATAGGACTTATATTACCTATATTTAAATCTTTCATTATACATTCTGTTACACTATGCATATATACTTCTATCAGTAGATTTTGATGAATTTTCACATCAAAATTCTCACGTATATATTTTTTACCATTTATAATTTCATATGCGTCACAGTGATAAATGGAATTAGCTTGATTGGTTACAAAAGATTGAGATATTGAATGCCGTTTAATTCTCATGCCAGATTCTAATATATATGAAGTATAAGAGAAAGAATCTATCTGATTGTTTTTTGTTGACATCCCAAGAATATACTTTCTAGGAGCAAAATTTGAGAACCAACTATTACGTGCTTTATTTTTCACTTTAATGTCTAAACAGTACTGAATGATTCGCTTAGGCACAAATGATATATTTTTACACTTATTATTTAAATTAGGTTGAACTAACAAATCTTCCGAATAAGTATTTATGTTGTCTTCTAAAAAGAAAACCTCTTCAATAGCAAAATTATGCACATGATTACAAGATTCGCAAATCAATATATTTTCTTTAAGTATTTTTTTAGATAAAAGTTTAATATCTATTTTTCCTAAACAATCAAAGGGTATATCAATTCCATCATTAGAAACCCACTCTATACTATCATGATAGGAACGTCCACAGTTCTCGCATCTATAGGTATATCCAATATGATAATATTGAGGTATACGTATAGTATCACATTTTATAATTTTCTTCGAAGAAATTGGTTCAGAAGAGAATTCATCTAAATTCATATTATTATAACAAATATTACTGAAATATAGATAAGAATCTAATCCTTGACAACATCTATGACAATAATAAAAAGAAGGGTGTATATTCTTTTTTATATATGACAACACATTATCATACAATTGATTATTATTGGTACATCCCTCTAAAAGAGTGTCTTCAATATATAGAAATGTTGGGATTATATTATTACAGCAAGTATAACAAACATGAAAATTAATAATACTCATAATATCTACAACTAATTATTTTATAAAAATAAACATCTAATATTGTATTATTTAGATGTTTCAAAATTACATATTTTATTTATGAATCACAATGAATTCAAAGAATATTTTGAATATTCTTACATATATTTTAATGGCTCATAATTCAAACATTACTATATTTTATATATCATAATAATCAACATTCTCTTATAAATACATAGGCATTTCCACAAATTCTAGTTTATTTGTCTTTAAATTTAAAAGTGCTTTTTTGAAATACTCCCAATGTGGTTCTTTTGGAAGTGTTGGAAATCTCATTGGTAAAAGAATATCATTTATATAGACTTCAAACATTAAAGAGGAATATTCTTTAAATCTTACTGCTTTTTCATTATACATATTCCACCAATCAAATATATAAGGAGTACACATTAGAAGCCCGTCACATTCCATTGGATTACCTTTGCTGCTAAATTCATATCTATTCGGTGGTACTACTTTTTTTTCTAAACAATACTTATATATACTATTATATACCCTATCTTCTAATGTACCATTGAGATTAAGTAGAAAGGAATCTTCTAAAATGATATACCCACGTGGTATAGCTCTTATTAATCCTAAATTCTCACACCTACTCAATAAGCTTTTAACTTTCTCCCTGCACATCTTTAACTCTTCTGCTATGGACTTTATATTTGCTTTCTCCTTTCTGCAATTGGGAGTATAAATCTTAGTAGTACCTATGTCACATAAACAAGCAAGACGGATTAAAAAGCCTTTTATTTCGTTCTCAATATCCGTCCTGTATATAAACTGTGGATTTAAAAAGTAGAATCTTTGTGGTTCATGGAAATAGTATAAATTCTTCTTCCTTTTATCTCCCTCATAAGGTACACCAAGAGCTTTATCAATTTCTTTTTTATCCTCTTCATTATTGGGATTCAAAGTTTTTATGGATAATATTGATTTATATTCTTTCAATTTGCCAATATAGCCCTCAACTGTACTTTCTGATAAATTTAGTTCTTCTTGCATCTTTTTCTCGCCAATAGCGGAAGCACATTCTTTATTGCATTTAGTCCGTATATAATAAAGTAGTAATGCTTCCATATTGGCACTTTTACTTTGAGGAATACGTATCAGGTCTTTGTTTACCGTTATATATTTCATCAGTAGCTATGAAGTCGTGGTTATCAATCAAAACAATCTCCTGTTTTTCTTTTTCTATCTTCCTGTATCGTGAAGTACCAAAAAATATCTTAGCTTCTTTTCTATTCTTAAAAATTATTCCTGTTGGTTTGTGTAGTATCATATATAAAATACGAAAAACGGGGTGTACCCCTATGGATATTAGTATATTTTGTATTAGTATATTATCCTTGAGTATCTGACACTTTGAAAAACGAGAATCTGACACTTCATATAAATCTTAGTTAAATTGCATTTGGGGTATCGAATAGACCGTGATAACTTTTCCCTGTATCTTCCTTTTGCTTTTAATATAGCCATTTGAGCTAGCCCATAAGCCAACTCTAAGCCTGTTATCTGTAACTCCTTGCTTTAGTGCTTTTTCTCTGATTTCTTCATAGGTGAATGTTTGCATGGTACTGTTTTATAATAAAAATGGTGATAAAATAGTGTATCTTTTGTGCCTGTGCTATCTTATATACTATTTGTAATATATTGATACAAAGGTACTAAGTTTTTAGGGAATGACCTAATACTAGTACCACAAACTGAAAAAATCGACTAGAAGTATTCATATAGTGAAAAAAGTTCACTTAGCAATTAGACGAACTCTATTTTAATATTACCATTTCGCTCTTATCTTACAATTCTATTTTATCAAGCACATCTACCATATTAGGTAATTCATTGTAGTAATCCTTCACATCCGCACTCTTAGGAATATTCAATTCCAATATCCCTAATTCCGATAAGTTATTAATAAACATTTGATATGCTGTAACATCATTCTTGAGCTTTCCTATTTGTTCTAACATTGGACGTGCACATAACAGTTTATTAATGGCAACCTCTTTTATTGTATCATCACAAAATAACTCTTTAGCTCTTTCCAAAACTTTTGGAAGTCTTTTTCTATCCTTAATAATAGACATAAGCTCGTTTATTTCATCATCTAATCCATATATATCTATTCCTTTCATTAATAGCGGAAATAACTCATTTACTTTATCTAAAGCAAATACATAATTTAAAATACCTTCTATATCAGTTGGCACATCATTAGCTATCGGGATTTCTTTCGTTATTGGTGTTTTCTTTGATGACTTTATTTGATTAGCTTCATTTTCAAGAATGACATTCGCTGCATCATTAGATGTTAACTTAACATATTTTTGAAAAGACTCAACATCATTATGTCCTGTAATTTTCATTATAAGATGAGCGTCAAATCCACGTAACAACATATTACAAATAAATGAACGTCTTGCAGTATGGGTCTTTATCAGTTTATAAACAGGAACTTGCTTCTTAGTTACTTCATCACCTCGGTGTTCCACTATGGTATGCAGTCTTGTTATACCAGCCTTTTCTCCAATCTTTGTCAAATAATTTAAAGCCGTCTGATTGGTAAATATAGGAAATTGGTTTTCGTACTTGGCTAGTATCTCTTTAGCTATTGGCAATAATGGTACAGATACCTTATGTTTTGTCTTTTCTTGGATAATCTCAATTATATTTCCATTATCCTTCATTATTCCCTCATTTATTGACTGTGTATCTGTAAAACGCTGACCTATCCAACATTGCAAAACAAACAAATCTCTCACCTGTTCTTCTTTACCAGAGAGTTCCAAAGCATATATCTTACTTATCTCTTCCTCTGTAAGAAATATATCATTGCTATCACCTTCTTTACTTCTAGGCTTCTTATATTTATCAAGGTTAGATTCGTGAATATCAATCATTCCTTGCTGCTCTGCTCTTTTAAGAATACATATTATCTTCTCTACCTTATTACCAACCGTAGTAGTTTTCGTTGTTTTACCTTTACCCACATCTTTATTAAGAAGATAAAGTTCATATCCCTTAATTAAAGGTAGGTTTATGTCACTGAAACTGATAGGACATCTACCTGTCTCATTCAAAAATATTTCAAAGAACTTTATTTGCTTTATGTAATCAGCTCTTGTACTTTCACCTATATTCTTATCAGCAATTATAGCATTGCGTAACCAATGTATAGCATTTTCAGTTTCTTGCTTCTTTACCATAGTATCTTTATATATAAACTTTCGTAATAATTCTACTCCCTGCTCCATTTCGTTGGGATGTTGACAAAGATAGTATTTATATTCGACAAAACTTGCTTTTAATTCTGTCAACTTTTCATTAGTTATAGTGTTATTCCTATTATCAAGTTCGGATAGCCTACAACTAATGTATGCTTCTTGTTTTTCTTCATTCCAATGCTCTGGATATACTTTAACACCCGTAGAGAGTTTAACCTGCTTCCCATTTATTCGACATACCAAATAAATATTAGTAGGCTTATTTGCCTTAGGCTTTCTCAAATGAAACCTTGCTTGTACTTCATTAAAAAAATACTGCTCTTCCATAACCTCGTTCTTCAAAACGGTTCTTCAAGTTGGTTCTTTAAACTCGTTCTTCAAATTGGTTCTTTAAAGGCTAAAAAGTTAATTAAATGAAGAAGTATCCCCTTTTGAAACACCGTAGAACGCGGCTTCACCACCTCGGTGAAGAGCAAAAAAAATGGGGCTTTTCACAAAGCTCCATTTTTCAGTTTTCAATAGGTATTAGTTTTTTTTTAAGGTAAAAAGATTGTTTTCAGGATAACGGTGCAAATATAGGCGGTTTTACCGATACTATCCAAATTATAAAACATGTCATATAACATCTTTTTGAAAATTCTTTGGATTTATTATCATTTGAAGCAAAATCTCCTGTAACTTGTCCGTTACAGGAGACAAATATAAGATAATTTTTTAAGGAGCCCTAATTTCTGTTTAAAAATCGGCAGAAAATTACTTTTCCGGGTAATTTTCATCGGTTTTTCCACGATGTTTTAACACTTTGGCATCAATGAAGAATACAATCTCCTCGGCAATGTTGGTAATATGATCTCCCGAACGTTCCAGTTTACGGAACACGCTGACTAAATCTACGCAAGTATGTACAGCTTCCGGATGTTCGATAATATAGTCTGAAAGAATCCCTGTTGCATCCGCATTGATTTCATCTAGCAAATTATCCTTAGCAAACACTCCTGCCGCCAAATCATTACTCTCTTCATTCAAGGCACGTTTTGCCAGTTCCAACATTGACAACACCTCTGCCTGCATCTCTGCCAGGCGAAGACGAGACAACAGCTCCGCATCCAATACCGGTTCTTTGCAACGAAGTACAAAACGGGCGATCCCTTCCGCAAAGTCACCCAAACGTTCCAGATTTGTGTTAATCTTCAACATAGCCAACACAAAACGAAGATCAATCGCCACCGGATTATACAATGCGATAATATCTTCCACATCACTATCTATCTTCAATTCAAAAGCATTCACCCTGCGCTCGCGAACCATCACCTGTTGAGCCAGCTCCTTGTCAAGGGTCAACACAGCCTCTCCGGCACGGTCAAGCTGGTTGTACACCAAGGTCCACATTTCATCAATTTCCTTCTTCAATAGGATGAGTTCCGATTCTATAAACTTTACCATAGTCTATTATATATAAATGATTAATATTCTATCAATTGGGTTCCAGATACCCGGATTACCCAAAACGTCCCGTTATGTAATTCTGGGTAGCCTCTTTCTCCGGATTGGTGAATATCTTTTTCGTCTGATCGAACTCCACCATTTCTCCCATATAGAAAAACGCCGTCTTATCACTGACACGGGCCGCCTGCTGCATATTATGCGTAACGATTACAATCGTATAATCCTTCTTCAGTTCATGAATCAACTCCTCCACTTTCGCCGTAGAAATAGGATCGAGCGCAGACGCAGGTTCATCCATCAGCAATACCGAAGGAGAGACAGCCATCGCACGGGCGATACAAAGACGCTGCTGCTGTCCGCCGGACAGTGCATAAGCCGATTCCTTCAACTTATCTTTCACCTCATCCCAAAGAGCCGCTCCTTTCAATGTTTCCTCCACACGCTGGCGAATGAAAGCATTATCTTTTATTCCGTTCACACGAAGTCCGTAAGCCACATTCTCGAATATGCTTTTCGGGAAAGGATTGGGACGCTGGAACACCATTCCCACATTCTTGCGGAGTTCGTCCACTTCCACGCCTTTCGCATAGATATTATGTCCGTCGATACGGATTTCTCCCTCCAGACGGGTAGCAGGAATCAAATCATTCATCCGATTGAAAAGCCGGAGAAAAGTAGATTTGCCACAACCGGACGGTCCGATAAAAGCAACAACCGATTTTTCCTCAATCTGCATGCTGATGCCCTTCAATGCATGAAAGTCCCCATACCAGAAGTTCACATCACGCGCATCTATTTTCACTGTATCCATATACTAATTTAGTTCGTTTTTACTCTTTTCTCAAAATACTTTCTCAAGGCATTAGCCAGCAGATTCACCAACAGGATAATCATAATCAATACCAATGCCGTGCCATAAGCCAGCGGCAGTTGTGCCTCCATATCCGTTCCACTGGTGGAAATCACATACAAATGGTAAGGCAAGGCCATACACTGATCCAAAATGCCGGTAGGAAGTTGCGGCAGGAAATATGCGGCACAAGTAAACAGAATCGGCGCCGTCTCTCCCGAAACACGTCCCAAGGCGAGAATCAACCCTGTGATAATGTTTGGCATACCCATCGGCAAAATAACATGCCATATCGTCTGCAACTTCGTCGCTCCCAATGCCCGGCTACCTTCACGCATACTGTCGGGAATGGCTTTCAAGGCTTCCTCCGTTGTCCGGATGACCAAAGGTACGCAAAGCAAACCTAATGTCAAAGAACCTGCCAGAATACTATCACCAAACCCCATATAATTGACAAACAGCGCCATACCGAACAATCCGAATACGATGGAAGGAATACCGCTCAAGTTATTGGTCATCACCCGGATAAAGCGTACCAACCTGCCTTTCGGCGCATACTCATTCATATAAATCCCACTCATCACCCCTATCGGAAATGCAAACAGCGCACTTCCCACCATCAGGTAGAAGGTACCGACAATAGCCGGCCAGATACCGCCACCTGTCATTCCGTCCGTAGGAGCCGAAGTGATAAAATCCCAACTGATAGCACCGATTCCCTTATAGATGATAAATCCCAGAATCGCAAACAATATCAATACAATGCAAAGACTCAACAACCGGAAAATCCCGAAAGCAAATTTCTGCGAATGGTGTTTAGCTTTATTATTACTCCGTATTTCCATCTTATTTACTACGTTTTAATCCTTTAGAAGAAATATATTCCACACTAAAGTTGATAATCAATGTAATGAAGAACAGTACGACACCCAACAGGAACAATGCCTGATAGTGCGGACCACCTGCAGGAGCCTCTCCCAGTTCGGCGGCAATCGTAGCCGGAATGGTACGTAAAGGTTCAAGAATGGTTGTCGGAATCACAGTCGCATTACCGGTCACCATCAATACCGCCATCGTCTCCCCGATAGCACGTCCGATGCCAAGTACCACGCCGGATGTAATACCCGAAATAGAATAAGGAATTACGACCTTATATATAGTCTGCCATTGAGAAGCCCCCAACGCCAGACTCGCTTCCCGCATTGCACGCGGACAGTTACGCATCGCATCTTCCGTCACCGTTATGATGGTAGGCAATGCCATAATGGCCAGTACGATACTCCCTGCCAGGCCGCTCTCTCCCACCGGAAGATTACACAACTTCTGAATCAACGGAACGATGACAATCAACCCGAAAAAGCCATAGACCACGGAAGGAATACCGCTCAACAGTTCGATAATCGGTTTCAGCCAGTTCCGCACTTTCGGGTTTGCCACTTCAGACATATAGATAGAAACCGAAAGCCCGAACGGCAAAGCAAAAAGAATGGCGAACAGACTCACCCACAACGTACCGGTAATCAACGGCAGGAAGCCGAATTGAGCTGCCGGAGTAGCCGTAGGAAACCATTCGGCACCCGCAAATACATCTTTCACGGAAATGGTGTTATCCTCTATGAAATGCACCGCGTCCGGATGAACAATAAACTTCTGCGGAACAAAAGCTACGATACCCGGTGTTTTCTCTACCAGTTCCGTAATCTTGTCGCCTGCATATTCATAAGCAGGTCCCAGCTCCTCTTCCGTATAATACTGCGTTATATCCTCCAAACGAAAAACCCGGATAGGGAGATCTTCCCCACCGAGTTCCTTCCAGTTTGTGATCTCCTCATCAAAAACATTTTTTATCTGTGCAGGGCTCAACACACTAACTTTGTTGCTCTTATTCAGCGCCAACACATATCCCTCTTCAATCACCTTACTCTTGAACAACCCGAAAGCTTCCGTGAAAAGGAAGAGTACAATCAGCAGAATAGTAATACTTGTCACGAAACCGCTACAAGTCAACATTCCTTCTATAATCCTTTCAAATACCTTTTTCATACCTACTATGATTTCTGATGCAAAGAAAGCGTCTCTTTATTAAGGAGGTGTGACTAACGTTTGAAGGAAATGTTTCAATCATGTTACGTTTGTGTTACAAGTATCATTTCCATTCCGGATGAAATGGAAATGTAATATTCGATTGCTTAATTTGCAAAGTCAATAAAAAGAAGAAATATGAAAGTGAGAAGAAACTTATTAATCGCCCTTTCCTTACTCTCGCTCGGTGCCAACGCACAACGTATAAAAGGTAGCGACACGGTACTGCCTGTCGCACAACAGACAGCAGAGCGGTTTATGAACCAGCATCCGGATGCCCGTGTCACTGTAACCGGTGGCGGAACCGGTGTGGGTATCTCCGCTTTAATGGATAATACAACGGACATTGCAATGGCTTCCCGCCCAATCAAGTTCAGCGAGAAGATGAAAATTAAAGCGGCAGGAGAAGAAGTAAACGAAGTGATTGTTGCCTACGACGCCCTCGCCGTGGTGGTGCATCCCTCTAATCCGGTGAAACAGCTGACCCGCCAACAACTGGAGGATATTTTCCGGGGGAAGATAACCAACTGGAAACAGGTAGGCGGAGACAACCGAAAAATAGTAGTCTACTCGCGTGAAACATCGTCCGGTACTTACGAATTTTTCAAAGAGAGCGTACTGAAAAATAAAAACTACATGGCAAGCAGCCTTTCCATGCCGGCAACAGGTGCTATTATCCAGTCTGTCAGCCAGACCAAAGGAGCCATCGGATATGTAGGACTGGCCTACGTGTCTCCCCGTGTCAAAACGCTTTCCGTGTCTTATGACGGAAGCCACTACGCCACCCCTACGGTAGAGAATGCCACCAACAAAACCTACCCTATCGTCCGGCCGCTTTACTACTATTACAATGTAAAAAATAAGGAACAAGTTAGCCCCCTGATTCAGTTTATTCTTTCATCCGACGGACAGGACATTATAAAAAAGAGCGGTTATATTCCGGTTAAATAAAAAAAATGTCCTACTTTTGTAGCCTAAATACAGATAACATTAACCGTTATGACAGATATTAAAAACGAAGAAGCAGGCGAAAAGAAAAGCTTGAACTTTATTGAACAGGCAGTAGAGAAAGACTTGAAAGAAGGTAAAAATGGTGGAAAAGTGCAGACGCGTTTCCCGCCCGAGCCCAACGGCTATCTTCACATCGGCCATGCCAAAGCTATTTGCCTTGATTTCGGCATCGCAGAAAAACACGGCGGTGTATGTAACCTTCGTTTCGACGACACAAACCCTACCAAGGAAGATGTGGAATATGTAGAAGCTATCAAAGAAGATATCCAATGGCTAGGCTACCAGTGGGGAAATGAATATTATGCTTCCGACTATTTCCAGCAATTATGGGATTTCGCTATCCGCCTGATCCAGGAGGGAAAAGCATATATCGACGAACAGAGTTCCGAACTGATTGCACAGCAGAAAGGTACTCCTACCCAACCGGGTGTGGAAAGCCCTTACCGGAACCGTCCTATCGAAGAGAGCCTCGAACTTTTTAAGAAAATGAATAGCGGCGAGATCGAAGAAGGCGCCATGGTGCTCCGTGCCAAGATTGACATGGCTAATCCGAATATGCACTTCCGCGATCCGATTATTTACCGTGTAGTGAAACACCCGCACCACCGTACGGGTACTACCTGGAAAGCTTATCCGATGTATGACTTCGCCCACGGACAGAGTGACTTCTTCGAAGGAGTGACTCATTCTCTGTGCACACTTGAATTTGTGGTACACCGTCCGCTTTACGACCTCTTCATCGATTGGTTGAAAGAGGGAAAAGACCTGAACGACAACCGTCCCCGTCAGACTGAATTCAACAAACTGAACCTAAGTTACACCCTGATGAGCAAACGTAACCTGCTCACACTGGTGAAAGAAGGATTGGTAAACGGATGGGACGACCCTCGTATGCCGACGATCTGCGGTTTCCGCCGTCGCGGTTATTCACCGGAGTCCATTCATAAGTTTATCGATAAAATCGGATATACCACTTACGATGCCCTGAACGACATCGCCCTGTTGGAAAGCTCTGTCCGGGATGATTTGAACAGCCGTGCTACCCGTATATCTGCAGTAATCAACCCGGTTAAACTGATTATCACCAACTATCCCGAAGGACAGGTTGAAGAACTGGAAGCAATCAACAATCCGGAAGATCCGGAAGCAGGAAGTCACCTGATCGAGTTCAGCCGCGAATTGTGGATGGAGCGCGAAGACTTCATGGAAGACGCTCCCAAGAAATATTTCCGCATGACACCGGGACAAGAAGTACGTCTCAAAAATGCTTATATCGTAAAATGCACCGGTTGCAAGAAAGACGAAAACGGTGTTATCACAGAAGTATATTGCGAATATGACGCAAATACCCGCAGCGGCATGCCGGATGCGAACCGCAAGGTGAAAGGTACGCTCCACTGGGTAAGCTGCAACCACTGCCTGCAAGCAGAAGTACGTTTGTACGACCGTCTGTGGAAAGTGGAAAATCCACGTGACGAACTGGCCGCCATCCGCGAAGCAAAAAAATGCGAAGCACTGGAAGCCATGAAAGAAATCATTAATCCGGATTCATTGAAAGTTCTGCCTAACTGCTACATAGAGAAGTTCGCAGCTACCCTGCCTCCACTCTCCTATCTGCAGTTCCAACGGATCGGTTACTTTAATATCGACAAAGAATCAACCCCGGATAAACTAATCTTCAACCGTACAGTAGGGTTGAAAGACACATGGGGTAAGATTAATAAATAACTAAGCTTTCAAGCTTAACTTTACAATGGGGCTGTGTCAAAAGGATCATCATCTGAACTTTTGCAACAGCCCCATCTTAGCAATTAAAAATCTAAAAGTAAAATGGGTAGAAAAAATTCGCCATCAGCAAAAAAGGAACTAGTCACACTAATCACAAACTACGAAGAAGCAAAAGCAGAAAACCGACAACTTTATCTGGATGCTGACCAATTGGCCGACATCGCCGACTGGTATGCCTCCGAGCGAAAATTTGAAGAAGCACAAGAAGTAATCACTTATGGACTTAAAATACATCCGGGAAACACAGATTTGCTTATAGAACAAGCATATCTTTACCTGGATACCCAAAAGCTGCAAAAAGCAAAAAAAGTAGCGGATTCGATTACCGAAGAATTTGATTCCGAAGTGAAACTGCTGAAAGCCGAACTATTGCTGAATGGAGGAAAACTGGAGGAAGCTCAATGGCTGTTAAGCACAATAGCGGATGCCGACGAGCTGGAAACAATCATTGATGTTGTATTTCTCTATCTGGACATGGGATACCCGGACGCAGCCAAAGAATGGCTCGACAGAGGTAAATCCCGTTATGCCGAAGATGAAGAATACATGGCTCTCACAGCCGATTATCTGGCATCGACCCATCAGGTAGAATCAGCCATCACCTATTACAATAAACTCATTGACAAATCTCCATTCAACCCTTCCTACTGGATGGGACTGGTGAAATGTTACTTTGTCCAGGAACAAATAGACAAAGCCATCGAAGCCTGTGATTTCGCATTGGCAGCCGACGATCAGTACGGGGAAGCTTATGCCTACAAGGCACATTGTTTCTTCTATCTGAACAATTCGGATGATGCCATCGAGAATTACCAAAAGGCGATTGAGCTCAAAGCCATTCCCCCCGAACTGGGTTACATGTTTATGGGAATATCCTACGGTAATAAAGAAGAATGGCAAAAAGCCGATGACTATTACGACAAAGTGATCGAACGTTTTGAAGAAGACGGAGACAAGCAGTCTATTTTATTGATAGACACCTATACCAGCAAAGCATTCGCCCTGTCTCACCTGGAAAGGTATGAAGAGGCGCATGAACTATGCGAGAAAGCCAAAGAGATAAACCCGAACGAGGGATTGATTTATCTGACAGAAGGAAAACTATACCTGGCAGAGGAACTGGAAGACGAAGCTGCCATCTCTTTCGAAAAAGCGATAGAGATCAACCCGAACATAGAAATGTGGTATATGATTGCCTCTGCTTATTCGGAAAGTGACTATCTGATCGAAGCGAAAGAATACTTTGAAAAAGTGTACCAGATAAATCCGAAATACGAAGATGTGACGGAGAAATTGAGTGTTCTTTGCCTCATGCACGGTGAAATCGACAACTTCTTTAAATATAACAAGGAATGTGAACATCCACTGGAAGAAGACATGATCCTGGATCTGTTGAACAGTCCCGAACACAGAGAAGAAGACGAAAGAACTCTCAAAGAAGTGTGGGAACGCATGAAAAAAGAGAATAAGAAAAAAACAAAAGGAAAAAAATAAATCAATTTATAAATTCTATCCTCAAAAAACATGGAATCAGTAGCAGAACTTCTTAAATGGGTATTAGAAAACTTGAACTATTGGGTAGTCACTATTTTTATGGCTATCGAAAGCTCTTTTATTCCCTTCCCCTCGGAAGCCGTAGTACCCCCTGCCGCATGGAAAGCTATGGCAGACGACAGTATGAATATCTTTCTCGTTGTCCTATTTGCAACTATAGGAGCAGATATCGGTGCATTAGTTAATTATTACCTGGCACGTTGGTTGGGTCGTCCTATTATCTATAAATTCGCTAACAGCCGTTTAGGGCACATGTGCCTTATTGACGAAGAGAAAATACACCATGCAGAAGAATATTTCAGAAAGCACGGTGCAGCCTCTACTTTCTTTGGCCGTCTTATTCCGGCTGTACGCCAACTTATCAGTATTCCCGCAGGGTTAGCCGGCATGAAAATAGGTCCTTTCCTGCTTTATACAACTCTCGGCGCTGCTATATGGAACAGCATATTAGCTTTGCTCGGATACCTGATTTACCGTTTTACAGACCTCAAAACGACTAACGATGTCTATGTAATGGCCACCGAATACAGTCACGAAATCGGCTATGTCATTATAGCAGTGGTGGTAATTGTAATCGTTTTTTTGGCTTATAAAGGGCTGAAAAAAAGAAAATAAGTAGTAAAATACTCATTGCAAAGCCACAGAGGACGCAGAGAACACAAAGCAAGAACATAGAGTTACCGGGGCATCCATTATTGTAAATCGGCTATTACCCGTTAAATTCTTACTTCTTTGTGTATTCTACGTCCTCTGTGGTTTATTTTTTGTGGTAGATAAGAGCTAATTAGAAATTAAACTGAACTCCTACTCCCAATATCTCTTTAAATTGCACACGAGCACCTTTTGTACCATCCTTTTGCACGATTTTCACATCATCGTCATACATCAGGTTAGTAGTAAGTGTGGTTGAGAACCATTTATTGATAATCATATTTACTTGTACTTCCCAGTTCACATCTATATTCAGCGGCTTATGCAGATAATCGGAATATAGATCCAAACGTGAATATACCGTCATATTTTTCAAGAATTCATATTTGGCTTCTCCTTTCAAGTTAGCACCGAAGCTGGATAATAGATGTTTGCCCGGATCCACTCCATAAGCTCCTTCGTCAGAGAGACGGTCATTGAGTACAAATGTTCCGCGCCACGCAGCAGGAGACAATACAACGGTAAATATCTTACCCGGATCATACGTAAAGCCCAAACCGGTAGTCAAATAGGCAGGAGCCATAAATTCGGAGATAGCAATGTCTTTATTGACGGAGTAGTCATATCCTGGAGAAAACTGTGTCTGGAAAGTGGCGAACGCACTGGCATACCAACTTTTGGCAATAGCATAGCCATAATTCGTATTCAAATAGATTTTATCATTTGCTTTCCTGGTTCCGTCGTCACCGGTCTTATTTAATCCATAAGCCAGTTCGATACGATTATTCCACAGATGTTTTCCTTTCTTATAATTAATCTGATAAGTGCCCTGCAAGTCAAAGGCAACGGAGTTATCACCTCCGGCAGCCCAATTAGTGAGGCTCACTTGCGTTAGTTTCAGTCCGGCAAATCCTTCTTTTGTCCAGGGAGAAATTTGTGTACTATCGGCAGTTTGGGCCGACAAGGTTCCAACGCCCATACATAACAGGGCGATGAATAGAGTTTTCATTTTGTTCATGATAGTTGAGGTTTAGTGTAGAAAAAACACAACCTAACAAGAACGGAGCCTTGGCAGTTTACCAAGCCTTTTTACCAGTTCCCATTAGGTCAAAATCTTTAAGATAAGTAGCAGGCTTAAGTATTAAGTATTAGCCATATTCGTTTATTAGCTGCAACTAATAGTTAATACCTAATACTTAATACTCCATATTCTATATTACTTTACAGCAGCTAAGGCTTTGTCATAATCAGGCTCCTGGGTGATTTCAGGAACAAGTTCCGTATATGCAATTTTGCCATCTTTGCCAATCACAACTACCGCACGCGCCAAAAGTCCTGCTAACGGACCATCTGCCATACGCACTCCGTAACTTTCGTCGAAATCAGAGAAGCGGAAATCAGACAATGGAATTACATTTTCAATACCTTCTGTCGTACAGAAACGGCCGTGTGCAAAAGGAAGATCCTTAGAAATAGCCAATACTACCGTATCTTTCAATCCGGCAGCCATTTTATTAAACTTACGTACAGAAGTTGCACATACGCTGGTATCCAGACTAGGGAAAATATTTAAAATCACATTTTTACCATTTAAATCTTTCAGAGAGAAAGAAGATAAATCTGTTTTTACCAGCTCGAAGTCAGGAGCTACCTTACCTACTTGTATAAATTCACCGATCAGTTTCACCGGTTGTTCTTTGAAATTTGTTGTTGCCATAATGCATGTATTTTTAAAATTTACTTTATATAGGAAACAACTATTCCCCCAAATATGTTCACGGAAAACCTTTTCTAAATTCAATTTGTTATTCCTCAACGAAATCACTCTAGTGTTCAATTTAAAATATAAAATGTATGGAAACTGTATTCAATGAGATTCAACATTCAGTAAAAAATTGGTGGACTTCTCTTCTTTTGGGAATCGTGTATATCATTGTAGCCCTTTGGCTCATGTTCTCACCCGTAAGCACCTATGTAGCTCTAAGTATCATTTTCAGTGTATCGATGCTGATAAGCGGTATTCTGGAAATCATCTTTGCTCTTAGCAACCGGAAAGGTGTCCCGAGCTGGGGATGGTATATCGTAGGAGGACTCATCGACCTCGTTCTGGGTATTTACCTGATTGCCTATCCGATGGTCAGCATGGAAGTTATCCCTTTCATCATAGCCTTCTGGCTTATGTTCCGAGGGTTCTCCTCCACCGGCTATTCCATCGACCTGAAACGTTACGGAACCCGCGACTGGGGCTGGTACATGGCTTTCGGTATTCTTGCCATCCTGTGCTCTCTTTTAATATTATGGCACCCCGCCATAGGAGCGCTCTACGCAGTGTATATGATTTCTTTTGCTTTCCTCATCATCGGACTTTTCCGTGTCATGCTTTCATTTGAATTAAAGAATCTGCATAAAAGAAAATAAAAAGCTTTCGGCACTTACTTTGGGATTTTGTTTATCTTTGTAGGCAATTTACATAAATCAATTAATTAAAAAGGAAGAAAATTATGGCAATGCATACATGGTTTGAGTGCAAGATCCGTTATGAAAAAGTAATGGAAAACGGAATGCAGAAGAAAGTAACTGAACCTTATCTTGTTGACGCACTCAGTTTTACAGAAGCAGAAGCACGGATTATTGAAGAAATGACTCCGTTTATCTCCGGAGAATTTACCGTTTCGGATATTAAACGTGCCAACTATAGCGAACTTTTCCCTAGCGACAAAGAAAGTGCCGACCGCTGGTTCAAATGCAAACTTATTTTCATCACTCTGGATGAAAAAAGCGGTGCTGAAAAAAAGACTTCCACCCAAGTACTGGTACAAGCTGCCGACTTGCGCGACGCAGTCAAGAAGCTGGATGAAGGAATGAAAGGAACCATGGCAGATTATCAGATCGGTATGGTATCCGAGACTCCGCTCATGGATGTATATCCTTACAGCGCCGAACCGAATGACAAACCGGAGTTTGATCCATCAAAAGCATAAGTAACAATGAGTATTGCTGACAATTTAAAGCAAGTGCTGGCCGAACTCCCTCAAGGAGTCCGGCTGGTTGCTGTCTCAAAATTCCATCCCAATGAAGCGATAGAAGAAGCATATCAGGCGGGACAGCGTATTTTTGGAGAAAGCAAAGTGCAGGAAATGACAGCTAAATACGAAAGTTTGCCCAAAGACATTGAATGGCATTTCATCGGACACCTGCAGACGAACAAAATCAAATACATGATACCATACGTAGCGATGATTCATGGAATTGATAGTTATAAACTGCTGGCCGAAGTCAACAAACAAGCTGTCAAAGCGGGACGTACAGTGAACTGCCTGTTGCAGATTCACGTTGCGCAGGAAGAAACCAAATTTGGTTTCAGTCCCGAAGAATGTAAGGAGATGTTGAATGCCGGAGAATGGAAAGAGCTGACTCATGTACGCATCTGCGGATTAATGGGGATGGCCAGCAACACCGATTGCATTGAACAAATCAACCGGGAATTTGGTTTACTAAATAGGCTCTTTAACGAGATAAAAACAACTTGGTTCATCCACTCCGATACTTTCTGCGAGCTGTCGATGGGAATGTCACATGACTACCACGAAGCCATTGCCGCAGGAAGTACGCTGGTACGGGTAGGAAGCAAGATTTTCGGAGAACGAATTTATTAATCAGGAGTAAAAAACATATTGCTATGACCGATTTAAAAACTACTTTCGCAGGGCTTTCCCTTAGAAACCCTATCATTATCAGTAGCTCGGGGCTGACCAACAGTGCCGGCAAAAACAAAAAATTGGCCGAAGATGGTGCCGGTGCAATTGTTCTGAAATCACTGTTTGAGGAACAGATCATGCTGGAAGCAGACCAACTGAAAGATCCGGCTTTCTATCCGGAAGCCAGTGACTATCTGGAAGAATATATCCGTGAGCACAAGCTATCCGAATACCTGACTTTAATAAAAGAAAGTAAGAAGGTATGCCCCATTCCTATCATTGCCAGCATCAACTGCTACACTGATTCCGAATGGATTGACTTTGCAAAGATGATTGAAGAAGCCGGTGCCGACGCATTGGAAATCAATATCCTTGCCCTGCAATCGGAAGTGCAATATACATACGGTTCATTCGAACAACGCCACATCGATATTCTCCGCCACATTAAAAAAACAATCAAGATACCTGTAATCATGAAACTGGGTGATAACCTGACAAATCCTGTGGCATTAATCGATCAGTTGTATGCCAACGGTGCAGCAGCAGTTGTTCTCTTCAACCGTTTCTATCAGCCGGACATCAATATCGAAAAGATGGAGCATATTTCAGGCGAAATATTCAGCAATGCTTCCGACCTCGCCATTCCGCTTCGTTGGATCGGAATTGCGTCTGCAGTAGTAGACAAGATCGACTATGCAGCTTCCGGTGGTGTTGCCAATGCAGAATCAGTAGTGAAAGCTATCCTTGCCGGTGCTTCGGCTGTAGAAGTTTGTAGCGCAGTCTATCTAAATACAAATGCATTCATCGGAGAAGCCAACCGCTTCCTCTCTGCATGGATGGAACGCAAAGGGTTCAGGAATATAGCTCAATTCAAAGGCAAACTGAATATTAAGGATGTTCAGGGTGTTAATACATTCGAACGTACACAGTTCCTGAAATATTTCGGAAAGAAAGAATAAGGAAAAAGTATACTAAATCAATAAAGAAAACGGTGAACAAATTGTGCTATTTGCAACAGGATGTTCACCGTTTACTTTTTTAATCACTTATTAATTTATCTCGCTTAGCAGAGAAATCTGTTATAACAGGTTGCTTGCCAGTTCACTCAATTCACTTCGTTCACCTTTCAGCAAATTGACGTGTGCAAAGATATTCTGGTCTTTCATACGATCAATCATATATACCAAGCCATTGGACTGACTATCCAGATAAGGTTGGTCAATCTGCTGGATATCTCCCGTAAATACCATCTTCGTACCTTCTCCTGCACGGGTGATGATTGTCTTTATTTCATTCGGGGTCAGATTCTGCGCTTCGTCAATGATGCAATACATTTCGCTCAAACTACGACCACGGATAAATGCCAGAGCTTCAATCACCAGCTGCTCGCTTTTCTGCATATCTTCTATGCGCTTCACTTCGGTAGAGTTTGTAGCAAACTGACGTTTTATGACGTTCAGGTTATCAAACAACGGCTGCATATAAGGAGCTACTTTTTCCTGTGCGTCTCCCGGAAGGAAACCGATATCCTTATTGGAAAGCGCCACAACGGGACGTGCCAGCAAAATCTGTTTGTAATCCGTCAGCTTGCCCAAAGCAGCAGCCAAAGCCAGCAAAGTCTTACCTGTTCCTGCTTTTCCTGTCAGAGCCACCAGTTTGATGTTCGGGTCATTCAGAATCTCAAAAGCAAAACTCTGTTCCGCATTCCGTGGTTCGATTCCATAATTCTTACCCTTCATCACACGGATAATAGAATGGGTAAAAGGATTGTAGCGTGCCAATACACTATTCCGGTCACTCTTCAATACAAAACATTCATTGGGATGAATCAAATCCTTAAAGTCAAATTCACTCAAGTCAATGCCTTCCTTTGAAGAATAAATACGGTCGATCAATGCCGGATCTACATTTTCAAAAATCTCATTAGATTTCTCGAACACATCTACATTTACCACCTTATCCGTAATATAATCTTCGCAAAGCAGACCGATTGAACGGGCTTTCATGCGCAGATTCACATCTTTGGTCACTAAGATAGATTTCATTTTCGGATACTTGTCGGTCAGGTATTCGGTTGCCGCCAAAATCAAATGATCGGGTTTCTTTATAGGAAACGATTCCCACACTTTGGCAGCCGGCACATTGCTTGTCACGACAAACAGACGTCCCAATCCTTCGCCAAGCTTCACTCCGTCGGAGAAAAGCTCGTCGCTTGTCAGCACATCCAATTCGCGCACGAACTCACGAGCATTGAAATTTATCTGCTCGTTTCCTTTTTTGAACTTATCCAGTTCTTCGAGTACAACAAGAGGGAGGTAAATATCATTTTCCTGAAAATTCTTCAAGCAATTGTAGTCGTGAAGAATAACATTTGTGTCTAGCACAAAATTTTTCTTAGTTCCCATGATTTCTTAGATTTAAATGTTGATATTTGCAATCTCATTCGCCAATCCCCCATTTATAGTCAGATTGACGGTTCTAAAGATAAACAAATTAGTGGGCAATAAAGATTGCCCGACGTTAAATATTATAAAACATGGACTATCAGAACACTTTAAAGTACTTATATGAGAGTGCGCCAATGTTTCAACAAATAGGAGGCAAAGCATATAAGCCGGGTTTAGAGACCACACACAAATTGGATGAACATTTTGGGCATCCTCATCAACAATTCAAGACGATACATATCGCCGGAACCAATGGAAAAGGATCCTGTTCACATACCATCGCAGCCGTATTGCAGTGCGCCGGTTACCGGGTAGGACTATTTACCTCCCCTCATTTAATCGACTTCCGCGAACGTATCCGTATCAACGGTGAGATGATACCGGAAGAGTATGTAGTCAATTTCGTAGAAGAGCATCGCTCTTTCTTCGAGCCGCTGCACCCTTCATTCTTCGAACTGACCACCGCTATGGCATTCCGTTATTTTGCCGACCAGAAAGTAGATGTAGCAGTTATCGAAGTAGGCATGGGCGGAAGATTGGACTGTACGAATATCATCCATCCGGATTTGTGTGTTATCACCAACATAGGCCTCGACCACACTCAATATCTGGGTGACACGCTGACGAAGATTGCCAAAGAGAAAGCCGGAATTATCAAAGAAGGAGTTCCGGTCGTTATCGGCAGAGCCCAAGGGGCAGTGAAACGTGTATTTACCATGAAAGCTAAAGAAAAGAATGCGCCTATCGAATATGCCCGTGAAAATGCCCGGTACTGGGACATGGAAATAGTTCCTTATTCGAAATTGCAAGAAATAAGACCGATGATGGACAACACAATTCAGAGCATGCACGAAATGATCGAAGCAATGGACGAACAATCAGAAGAAGAGGCAAACCAGATGCGGCAAGCATTACTCATGTTAGACCTGTCAGACAGTCTACGTACGCTAGACCAGATACTCGACAAAAGAAAAGATGCTATCAAAATCCACAATGAGATGTTTCCTTTCGGACTTTTCACAGAGTTGAGCGGAGCTTACCAATTCGAAAATATGTTTACCATCCTAAAAGCCCTTGCGACACTGACCCGTCTGAACTACAACATCAGATCCCAGGACTATCGCGCAGGTCTTGCAAACGTATGTCAGCTCACCGGTCTGATGGGGCGTTGGCAGAAAGTACACAGCTATCCGGATATTATCTGTGACACGGGACATAATGTTGATGGAATCGAATATATCCATGTACAGCTCAATGCCATTCACAAAACCTTCGATCAGGAGATCCATATTGTATTCGGCATGGTCAATGACAAAGACATCCGGGGGGTTCTGCGAGCATTGCCGAAATATGCCACCTATTATTTTACCAAAGCAAGCGTTAAACGTGCGCTTCCGGAAAATGAACTACTGGCATTGGCAGAAGAAGCCGGATTGAAAGGTACCACCTACCCCACTGTTGTAGAAGCTGTACAGGCGGCAAAAAAGAACTGCCCCCCCAAAGATCTGATCTTTGTAGGAGGCAGCAGTTTCATTGTCGCAGATTTGTTAGCGAACCGCGATACACTCAATCTCTACTAACGCATCCTTTGGCAGAGCTTTTACGGCAACCGCCGAACGTGCCGGAAAGGCTCCGTCAAAATACGTGGCATACACACCGTTCATCCCTGCAAACAGGGACATATCCTGAAGAAAGACAGTGGTTTTGGCAATGTTTCCCATTGTCAATCCTGCTTCTTCAAGAATGTGTTTGATATTCTCCAACGACTGGCGAGCCTGTCCTTCTATCCCTTCAGCCATCTGTCCCGTAGCGGCATCAATAGGCAACTGACCGGACACAAATACCATACCATTGGCTTCTATCGCCTGACTATAAGGGCCGATAGCCCCCGGAGCTTTCTCACTGCAAATTACTTTTTTCATATATATTTCTTTTTTCTGTTTACCGAATTTCAAAGATAAAAATAAATTTCGAGTAAGATTGACAAATCTGTTTCTTTTTATTATCTTAGCAGCTGATGAGCAAGCATAATTACGACATATTCATAAGTTACCGTAAAAGATGTTCGGGCGACAAGCCTGAAATGCTACAACTGATGCTGGAAGAATCCGGATTCCGCAAAAGGGTGAGCTTTGATAAAGACAATTTAAACGGTCGGTTTGATGTTGAGTTGATTCGCCGTATTGATGAGTGCAAAGACTTCATTATGTTTATGGTGCCGGAGACGTTTACAACGATCCGCCCGCTCAATGAAGAAGCGGTCGAGACAGGCGAAAAAGCAACATGGGACATGGAAGAAGTGGCTTTCTACGAACGGATGGCATCCTTGACCTATGAAGAGTTTGAAACGGAAATTAAGCAGATCAGCCATACCGGAGAAATCGATTTTGTCCGGATAGAATTAGGCCGTGCGTTACACCGCCGGAGTAGAAACCCCAAACAGATAAATATCATTCCGATTGCTCCGCAGGAAAGTGAAAGCTATGATTTCGCCACCCTGCAACTACCACCGGACATTAGCGGATTAAAAGATTTTCAAGCTGTATTTTACAGCAACTCACGAGTAGCCCGATTCAAAGATATAAAGGGTGACCTCCTGAAACAAATGTTATCAAAACCTTCTTATGTATCTGCCAAATGGCTTGTGATGACTTTCATTGCTCTATCATTAATAGTAGCAGGAAGCAAAACTTATACTTCCATCCAAAGAACGGCAGAACAAAAACTGGAATTCAAGGATTGCCGCACTTATGACGATTATAGTAGTTTCATAAAGAAACACCCGGACAGTTCTTTGAAATCTACATGCGACTCCATCCTGCATGAATTCAATGCACTCCGGAATGACGGACGCGCTTCCGTAAACAACACCGGAAACAGGGATATAAAAGACAGAGAGAAAGAATGGGTAGACGTAAAATGGAATCCCACAATCACACTGCCCCAGCTCCGCTCCCTGGTGGACATGATGAATAATATGCTGCTGATTCCGGCCAAAAACAAAGAATTCATCATGGGGAAAACTATGGGAAAAGGATATGACTCACCGCAGCACACCGTTGTATTAAGTTCCGATTATTATATGTGTAAATACGAAGTAACACGTTCGTTGTGGTATGCCATTATGAATGACTCCATTGTTACGGAAGAAGGCATGCTGCCTATGACACATATAACGTGGAATGATGCAGAGGCCTTCACCAAGAAACTGAACAAGCTCACCGGTTTACCTTTTTCCCTCCCTACGGAGGCGCAATGGGAGTATGCAGCCGCCGGAGGCGAAAGCTATCCTTATGCCGGTTCAGACAACATTCGTGATGTAGCCTACTATGCCTCCAATGCCAATGAACGCCTGCATCCCGTTGGCGAGAAACGCGAAAACGGATTCGATTTATACGACATGTCAGGCAACGCCGCCGAATGGTGTACAGACTGGATGAGCCGGTATGAAAATACACGGGTCACAGATCCCCAAGGTCCGGCAGAGAATCCCGGACACCATAAAAAGATAGTGAGAGGAGGCAGCTACCTGGCCAACGAACGTGATATGGACATTCGCCATCGTAGCGTACAGACTTACGATACATCAGAACCACATATCGGATTTCGTGTGGTACTTAATCCTATTCAATAACACTATGAATGCAGAATAAAAATGAGCAGGAAAACTATTTTCAGAGTATTCATCCTCCTGTTTTTTTCCATCGGAGGGCAAATGAGTGCCAATGCACAGACAACGACACCCTTTGAAACGGTGTTCGACGCCTGTAAGAAAGCATGTGAAGCATTGGACGGCGGCTTTGCCAGTGGCGAACAACTGCTGGCAGTAAGCAAAACGCTGCGTGATGCAGCCCCTATCCCATTAACCGTCAAACAAACCAAGGGCGATGTCTTGAGCCTGAAAGGACATCTGGTATTTGACTACGAATTCATTCAAGCCTGCGTTGATAATGAAACAATCTATGAAATTGCGGACAAGTATGCAGCAGAAGCGAGGATGAGAGGTGATAAGGACTCCGCCAACAAAGTAAGATTAGATACCAAAATGGTGGCTGCCGGTCAGACCTGTACTTTCGAGATTCCGAGCTGTTCGGGAACCTCGCAGATAGGCTGTGTGGCAGAGGTGAATCGCTCTTTCAGTTGGAAAATAAAGACAATCGGTTATCAATCGAAAAGTGAACGGGAATACAAATGTAATGACAGCGTCCGGAAAGGTCTTCCCTTCCGAAAAGAAAAGGTTAGCTCGGATGAACGATATAAAATCATCGTCTCGATCACCAATAAAAGCAAGAGAGACGGGAGCTTTGCCTTGATCTTATTTTAATCCACTAAAATCTCTATTATATGCGACAATTCATTCTATCTCTATTAGCCTGTCTATGTCTGACAGCCTACTCACAGACTACAAGCCAAGCCGACCTACTGGTTGAAGAAGCTCAAAAACTAGAAAGTAAACAAGATTACCCAACTGCCATTACCAAACTGAAACAAGCGGATGAATTATATGTCAAAACAGGAAAGACACAGAGTGCGGAACGCGCTACCTGCCTGCACATTCTCGGCCGTTGTTATCTGAATCTGGAACGTCCCGAAGGACTAACCTATACACAAATGGCAGCAGATATGCGCAAGACCATACTGGGCGAAACAAATATCAAATACATTTCCTCCCTGAACAACACAGGACTCTACTACCTGACTGTTGCAAAAGACTATCCTAAAGCAGCAGAAATTCATGGCAAGACATGGGAACTGTGCAGTCGCATTCAGCCCCGTCCTGAACAGGCATTCATGTTTCATATCAATCTCGCCCGCTGCTACATAGCTTTAGGAGAAATGGACAAAGCAAGTGCCATCGTAGAAGAGGAAATAGCCATCAGTAAAAAGATGTATGGCGAAAAGTCCCTTTCAGTTGCCCGTCAACTCCAGCAGATAGGTTCGTTGTACTACCTGTCGGGACGTAAAGATGTAGGAGTCACTTATTATGAGCAGGCCTTCAACATCTTTCCTGACGATTCAAAAGAATACGAGCAACTTCTCGATTGGATATCATCCATCTACGTGGAACTGAACAATCAGCCGAAAGTATTAGAATACATGAAATTGGTAGAAGCTCACAATAAAAAAGAATTGGAAAAGCCTTGCGACGAACCTGATTGCCTGACCGAGCGTGCCCAGTATTTTGCCAGCATAGGTAACAATGATAAGGCAAGGGCACATTTTCTGGATGCTTTAAAGAAATGCGATGTGAATACTGATAAGGAGATTGTTTTTAAAGTACGCCACAACTATGCGCAATTTCTTTCCGGAATACAAGATCACGCATCTGCCGGCGAATACTACGAACTGGCAGCAGACATCCTTCGCAACAATCCTGCCGAACAGGCTAAATTTGCATTGGAATCTTATCTGGGCGGACTCAATTATAGCATTGCCGCCAAGTATGAGGCCTCCAATCGTATGCTCAACCAGGCACTGTCGGTTTATGCACAGATGTTGCCGGACAAACTGGACAAATATGTAGACGCCTCCGTTGCATTGTGCCGTAACTACGGATTCACCAAGGAGTACGGAAAAGCCCTCGAAATACTCACAAAAGCCGAAAAACTGCTTCCGACGGGTGATAAGTCAGATAAGATGGGGGAAATTCTGCGTTCCAGAGGCAGTATCTTATACCGACAAAAACAATATGCAGAAGCAGCAGCAAACTACCAACAGGCTGCAGACATTTACAAAATTCTTCCCGGCAGTGATGTAAAATATCAGGATGCACTTAGCAGTCTGAATCGTTGCCACACCATGATGGGCAATGAGACAGCAGCCAGGCAGACAGAACAGGATGCCGAACGTCAACGAATGGCGGTTTTAAACAGGCTATTGAAAGAGAATCTTGAACAATTGGACGCTTATCGCCTGCAATGGGGAGAAGACGGTTTGATGTATGTCTCCGCATTAGGGACTATCGCTGACATCTACTATACCCAAGGACAGACCGACAAGGCATTAGCCTATATGGAACCTTTCCTCTCCAGCGAAACAACCGCGCTGCGTAATCTTTTCCGTCTCTCGAAAGCCGATGAACGCCTGGCATTCTGGAAGGATATCCGTTCCTCACTGGACAGTATTCCCCTCCGTGCAGCCAATATCGCCGCAACAGGTACACCTGAACAAAAACAACGTTTTGCCCGGTTAGGTTACGATGCATTATTGTTTTCAAAAGGTATTATGCTCAATTCGTCTATTGAACTGGAGTCTCTGATCCGCGCTTCGGGAGATAAATCCCTGCTTGACCAATACAACAAGGCTACCCTTATGGCGGAACAAATTTTATCCATGCAAAGTGAACTCCCGAATGCAACCAATCAGACGGAAGCACGGAAAAATATCATCCGCCAGAAAGAGGAGTATGAACAGCTGCAACTGGACTTGATGCGAAAATCTACTGATTTCGGCGACTATACCCGTTATCTTTCTGTCAAATGGCAGGACGTACAAAAGCATCTGCATGGAAACTCCATCGCCATAGAATTTGCTCTCATAGACGATGAACTACTAGCTCCGGACAAACACCTGGCCGCTTTCGTACTTCGTCCGGGCGACACGTCTCCCACCGCAATCAAGTTAATGAGTCAGAAATTGCTATCGAAAGAGATGCAATCGCCTACGGCTTTCACCACAACCGAAAACGGGGCACATTTCTGGAAAGCGCTGGATGAATATATCAGCAAAGCGGATACTATTTATTTTTCACCTGACGGGATACTTCATCAGTTACCTGTAGAATATCTTCCGTATGGAGCGGGTAACCTGCCGTTAGCATTCCAGAAAGCCGTCTATCGTTTATCGTCAACAAAAGAAATCGCACTCGACAAAGCTTCACTGAACTACTCATCAGCCGCACTTTTCGGAGGATTAGACTACGAAATGGCTTCAACCAAAGTTCGCAATATTGTTTCTACAGATCATAACTCCGGGAAATTCCGTAACGGACAGAATGGGTATCATGAGTTACCATATACGCTCAATGAAGTAAATAACGTAAATTCCCTATTGAAAGAAAAGAAGATTAAAACCAATCTATTCGTAGGTGAAAACGGAACGGAAAAGCAGTTCCGGGCACTCGACGGCAAAGCTGTTTCGTTGATTCACATAGCTACTCACGGAGACTATAAAGAATTGAAGCAACGTGAAGCCGATGATGCGATGAAGCATTGCTTCCTGATTATGTCCGGCGCCAATGCCACGGAAGAGAATAACGACGGACTGCTCCGTGCAGATGAAATCAGTACACTAAACCTCCGCGGTTGTCGTATGGTTGTTCTTTCTGCCTGCAACACCGGTCAAGGTACTCTTGGTGCGGATGGTCTTTTCGGTCTTCAACGAGGCTTTAAGAATGCAGGAGTACAAACCATCCTCATGACACTTTCAGCTGTTGACGACCAGGCCTCCATGCTTCTCATGACTAAATTCTATGAGAACATCATTTCAGGGTTATCCGAACGACAGGCTCTTATAAAAGCGCAACAGTACCTTCGTGAGAACGGATATGCAGACAGTAAATATTGGGCACCATTTATCTTGTTGGATGCAGGCAAATCGCCTATTCCTCATCCTTCGAAATCTTGAACCCTAGTTTCATAATCAGTTTCAAGGTTTCCACCGAAGAATTTCTGTCGTACACCTTTTCTTCTTCAGGTAATTCTTCATACGGAACCAGGCACGGATGCTGCTTCAACACATCATCCCGCTTTTTTCCATACGTCCAACCTTGTTCTATTCTGGTTTTCGACCAGACTTCATGAACATTCTTAGCCATCTCTTCTACCAAATATTCCAACTCCTTCGGGAGTTGGATATGTCCTGTATCCACCGGATTGGGAATATACTCTTTCATTTTATGATTCATTATTTATATATTAGCGGAACAATTTCCAATCTATCTTTTTACCACAATGACTGCAATAGATTTGGTCCATAAAAATAGACGCACCACATTCACAGACTTTGGCATCACCTTCATTCTTCAATTTTCTCATCAGCTCATTATGAAGAGCCGTATCGCCCTGTTTGATAATACTATACCCCAGCTTTTTCATCAGCTTGATCGTATCAAACGCCATACGTCGATCATATTCTTTTTCCGAATAAGGAAGCATGGAATAAGGCACCATGTCCGGAGTCTCTTTCTTCTCGTCATCCCTCTGCGGTCCATAAGTCCATCCCTCTTCCTGGCGCTGGTCGGCCCAGATTTCGTGCGCATTTTCAGCAATGGCTTCACGCAATTCAATCAAATCAGTGCTCAATTCAACATCTTCCAGATCAATAGGCCGCGGATTATAATCCAGATCAGGCACTTTCACTCTCGCAAGATACGCTTTTGCATCATTCCATGCCGCAATAAAGTGATCCTTGGGATAGGCCGTACTTTCCTCTCCTGTTGCAGGATCATAAAGCGTCACTTCCTCTTCATTTACGTCAAGCACTACTGCTGCATGATAAGCAATTTCCTCCTCACTATTTCCCGGCAACCGGCAACTATTTACCACAACAATCGCATCATGTCCGGCCTTGAGGGCACGTATGACACTGTCAATACTGGAACCATAACTGCGCATCACAATCAATCCGCGTTGTTCGAGCAGGCGGCCTACACTATGCAAAGGAGTTCCCCTCTCCCTCAACCAACTGTTATTCCTGGCCTCCTCCGAGAGTTCATCCGAATTATATTCAATCTTTCTACGTTTCAAAATAAACTGCTCACACTGGAAATCACAAAGATTACCTTCCGATTTGGCTGCCATCTGCGCCATTGGCAGGAAGTCCGTTTCTTCATCATCAGCTCCCATCATGGCATCCAACTGTTGAGACAAGATAAATTCCTCTTGCAAACTTTCATCAGTCGCCAGATATTCAAGTACCAAAGCTGTTTCTTCAGCATTCGTCTTACCTTCTTCAAAAGCAGCCAACAATTCTTCGGTTATCATATTTTTATCTTTTGTTTTCATACTTCTTCTTATCATTCATAGCTAAGTGAGCCAATGCTGCCAGCGCACGCTTTTTAATATTGTACAGATTAGCAACAGTTATTCCCATAGATAATGCTAAAAATTCAGGTTCGACCTCTTTGAGTACTAATTCCCTGATGACCATCACATACCGCTTATTCGACATCAGATCGAACAAACGTTCCAAATCAATCTTTGCGGCTATTTTCGATTCAGAGTCGTCTATTTCTTCTTCATGATTCTGCTCATAAAGAGGCTCTTTACTCTCGTCTTCTATCATCTGTTCACGTTTTTTCCGGGAACAGAAAAAACGAATTGCCACAATCTTAATCCATGTTCCAATGGTGCTACGTCCCTCAAAATTACGAAGAACGGCAGCATCATTCTTCATTAGATGATAGTAGAGTTCGCTGATACATTCATCGTAATCAACCTGGTAATCAAATATCAGCTTAATTACATTGATAAACAACGGACGATATTTTATGTTGAAAAACCAATCGGTGATTTTTTCATCCCGATTGATTAATCCGTCGACTATTTCCTGATCTGTCATATAGTTAGTTCTTTTTCAATCTAAAACTTAGCTCAACCACACACTGGTCATAAGGGATGGTTTCCGGATATTTACTTCTTAAAATATCATTATCGACGATGCATTTATGCTTCTTCTGCTGAAAGTCTTTATCTCCGTCACACGTTACAAATCCTTGCAGTTCCATACATGCATTCCAACGCAAATGTTCGCACTTACTCAAATTATCAAATAATGTACTGGAAACAACGTCACAAACCTTAGAATAGTTCAATGTATGGGCATCACGCTGCGTCAGCTCAACCATCTCTTTCAATCTTTCCTTATTATCTTTGCCATCCTCTCCCATGGCCCCGGCTAAAAACTTTTTGGTATCGATATGCCATACATTAGCCCTATCCTGCTCTTCCTGATAAGCCAATTTAATTTGTGCATCCAAGCTATGCTTGTCCTGCAATGCCTCTCTACGCGCATTCCATTCTTCTTCCGCTGTTTGCTTCAGGCTTTCCTTCGCTTTCTTCTTCTCTTCAATTTCCTTCTCATTCGTTTCAGGCATTGCGTCAATCATAATTTTCTGATATGCATAATAAAATTCCTTTGCCAATACTTCAAGCACATCTGTCGATACCACATCGTACGAGAATATTTCTTCCTGCGCTCCAAAAGTTATGATTACATCCCGGGTATTGCCATAAATATTAAAATACTCTTTTATTTGCTTCAGCTGAATGGTGTTGCAACTTCCATTGACGCGCAGATAAATCCTAAAATCATTGAAACAATCCTTTCTATATCGATAGGCATATTCGTAGAGATCAATCGCCAATGCCATCCCTTCATTATCATTTCCTATAGCAATTACAACATAGTTTAGATCATGAATGATTTCAGAAAATTTTTCCCAAAAACGTTCGGAATGGATAGACATTTCTTCACACCATTCCAACTCATTTTTCCTCTCCTTCAAGGCAGGTGCTTTCATTAAAAAATCACCTTTCAATTCATCTATATGTTCATCAACCACATATATTTTTTGAGGGTTCCTATTGCCATTTACATCGATCAATGCCCCAAACTCATATAGAAAACGAAATGCATCACGTCCGGTTTCTCCAAAGCCAATAATCATCGACGTAAAAGGTTTCTTTACACAAGCCTTCGATGTATCGACATCTACAAAATTCACGGGGTGATTCCTCACATTCTTTTTTAATTGCAATACAGCAAGATTAGACGAGTCGATGATATGAATCTGATGTTTCAACCCATCACATATTTCCAACTTCTGGTTCTGGTTGTTCTTACGCGCATGGCAATAAATCTGAACCTGATTATGGACTCTATCTTCTTTACATTTCGCTATTTCCTTAAAAACAGACACCGCCTCCAGATTCAGTTCTTCATTGGGAGACAAGAAATAGAAAGTTGCCTGCGGGTACTTCTTGATTAGGTTTCCCAATCTCCTCAATCCGAGATATTTGTATAAATCAAATTCCGATTTGACTTTATCTATAACCCGGCCTGTGATTCCAAATTTAGAGTTAACCAGTATGCCGTCAAGCTCTTCTATCTTTTCTATGAATTTTTCAGTTCCGTCATGAGACGAATTAAAGAAATGACTGAATGTGAACCGGCCATGAGAACTGCTTTCATTAGCAGAAAGCAACCTCACGAAAATGAACTTACAATTCTCCCATCCTTCTTCATTCTTCCCCTTTGGCTCTGCCGCTTTTTTTCTTATACTGTTAGCCAGCAATATCGCATTATCATTGACACCCCAGAAAATAAACAGCCGGCATTTCTTCTTTCTTGAAAGATTCGCCATACATAACCGCACCCATGAGATGAATCTGAATCCTAACAGTTTGATGATAAAAACCGCACTCACTATAACGGCCAGGAAATGTATCACAGAAAATATCGTCATGTAGAAAGGATCATGATGCAGATCTTCAGGAACCTCCAAAAGATCGGAATGCGAAGCGAACATTTCCATAGAAGACAGAGCAGACCTAAACGTCAACGCTATCGAATTACTATCACTCCCTCCCTCATTAAAAGCATACCAATATATCAGGAAACCTGCAATAAATACCGTACCTGCAATCCATTTCAGGTTATCCACTAAGAATTTCCGTTTCTTAAAAAGCAGGTATACTAAACCTATCCCGATAATGATTAACAAAAGGGTAGAATATCCCCATTGATTTAAAAAACAAGGGTCTGTCGCGTGCTGTGCATTGCATTCACCAGTTTGAGAGATTACTGTGCTTAACATATACATATTCGATAGATTGATTATTTATTCTACAAATTTATACAAAATATTGAATAACAAACAGATTAGTAACAAAAAACCTCCTGCAAAACGAATTTTGCAAGAGGCTTTCTTATTTCTTCTTTAATAAGATTATTCAGCTTTTTCTTTATTCTCCTCCGCTGGAGCTTCTGCAGGTGCGGGAGCATCCTCCACCGGCTTGTCAACTTTCACCTCTTCTCTTGAAACGTTTACAGTCACATTTACAGAAGCAGGCTGTGCCTGATATGGCATACGGTTTTTCGGATCTGCTCCGTAAGGATTAGGACCTACCGTACCATCTGCAAACAACATATACAATGCAAAAATCCAACCAATGATAGGCACACAGCACAACAAAATCAGCCAACCGGATTTGTTTAAGTCGTGCAGACGTTTCACACCCTGTGCCAAAGAGAACCAAATGGAAGCAATCATAGCAGCAAGACCGATCAATAAACCAAATACTGATCCACCGGCCGATCCGCTGGCAGCACCCAAAATAAATGTACCTACACCAAGTGCCCATGCAATACTGGAAACTATACCACCGATAATGCCCGACAGGAAATATTCAATTCTACGAATACGCCCGTCAAATGAGAAAGGAGCTTTGAACATAATTTATTAAATTTATATGAATAAATAAGTGAGTTTTTATCCGTGTTTCTCAATATGAAAGCAAAGATATAAAAAAAATTAAATAAAGAAAGAAATCGGGCAAAAAGATTGAAAAAATGCCCTATTTTCTGTAGAAATCACAATTTCACTCCATCCCAATGCATCACTGCCACCCATTCTGTCGGCTGACAAGTTCCGCAAGAACGATGCGGAACCGTAGCGACCACCAAGTCACAATGGGAAGACAGTACGATTCTTAACTCCTTCAGCAACATATCCAGCTGAATAATCAAATGAAGATATTTCGTCATACACCGGATCACCCGTACATACTGATAAATGCACATATCCTCTCCCCGCCTTATCTCCCCTAATGTTTTAGGAGAGATAGCGAATTCGCTTATGAAAAAACTGTTACTGAAAATACGATCCATATCCATTAAAGCCAATACCAAATTGCTTAAAAACTCATAAGGTTCCTGTTTTTCTTTTGCCATGTCATTCTATGATTAATAAATTATAATATTTCATTTTTTATTTGCTTTATCAAGTGCTATCCACATAGGGAAGCAACCCTATTTTTAATATCCCGACCTTTGTTCCCGTTATCTGATAGTCAGGTAGCTCAATCTTACAAAAACAATTTTATATGAAAGTTTTAGAAGAAATCAAAGTCTCGGTTTACGAAAATGTGTATTCAAAAAAGCCCCGAGTCATGTCTTTCCTTGAAGTCATTATTATGTGCATTCATCCGATCTATGCCTCCATCATAAACGCTATTCGGCGGTACTATGCAGAAGGAGACCATGCCGCGGCACAGAAGCTGAAAAACCAACTCCCCTGCTTCACTCCGGCAGGCACATTCGACGGAGCGCACGCTATCAAAAACTTTCTTCTCCCCAGCCATATTGTCGGACTTGATTACGATCATGTAAAAGATCGTCTTCAAGTCATCCAACGTTGTGCGGCAGATCCCCACACAGTAGCGGCAATAGAAAGCCCTACCGACGGAGTGAAAGTTTTCGCCTATGTAGAAGGTATCGAAAACCGCCATCGTGAAGGGCAGCAACTAGTGAGCCGCTACTACAATCAACTGCTGGGATTGGAGAGTGACCCGGCATGCAAGGACGAAAGTCGCCTGTGTTATTTCAGTTATTCCCCCAACGGATATGTTGCGGCGCTCTATCAGGCATTTGTGTTGGAGCCACTTATAAAAGAAGAAACAAACACTTTCTCTGAAAATGAAGTGCTTCCTCCCTTTCCCCTTCAGGATAATACTCCGGAAAACGTGTCTGAAGAAGGAATCGCCCAATTTATTTCGTCCTATATTTTCTTTCATCCGCTAACAGCCGGTCAGCGCCATTCCAACGTCTTCAAACTTGCCTGCGAAGCCTGCCGCCGACACTATCCCCAGAAAAGCATATTACGCGAACTTACTGTATTTTTCGAGCACACGGATTTTCGTCCCGAAGAACTAACAAAGGTTTTATCGTCTGGATATAAACAAGTTAATGAACATGCACCCGCTTCCTCTCCGGCCAGCGCCCCTTCTTTTCAAAAGGACATAAGGACAAAAAGACAATATAGTACTGCAGAAAATTCCGATACCGACGACGAAGCCTATTGGCTGGGAGAAGAATTCCGAAAAGGAACTCCTTTATTTCCCCGCAGTTTGTACAATAATCTTCCCGACCTATTAAATGACTGTATCATTGAAGACGGAAGCGAACGCGAACAAGATGTCGCTCTCCTTTCCGATCTCACGGCCTTGAGCGCAGCACTTCCGCAGACTTTCGGAATTTATAATCATAAAAAATACTCCACGCATATATTCAGTGTCATACTTTCGCCTGCCGCCAGTGGTAAAAGCATCGCCCAAACCGGACGATACCTGTTGGAAGAAATACATTCAGAAATCCTGTCTACCAGTGAATCTATGATGAAAAACTACCAAACTGTACATAATAACTGGCAATCAGAATATCAAAAACAGAAAAAGAAAGGAGAAGCATGCTCCGAAGAACCTCAACGACCTCCTTTCAAAATGCTATTCATTCCTGCTACTACCAGCTATACCCGCATGCAAATGCAGATGCAGGACAACGGTCCACAGGGAAGCATCATTTTCGACACGGAGGCACAAACGCTATCCACAGCCAATCATCTGGATTGTGGCAATTTCGACGATATGCTCCGCAAGGCTTTTGAGCACGAAAATATAGATTCTTCCTACAAAGCCAACGGCCTCATTCCGATCTATATACGCCATCCCAAATTGGCTTTGTTGCTGACGGGTACTCCCGGACAAATAGACGGCCTATTGAGCAGCTACGAAAACGGATTGCCCAGCCGCACCCTGATTTACACTTTCCGCGAAGCTCCGCACTGGAAAGAAATGGGCGACGACTGCGTCTCACTGGAAGATTCTTTCAAACCGATTGCGCATCGTGTCTCCGAATTATATCACTTCTGTCTGGCTCATCCGGTTCTTTTTCATTTCAACCGCCTGCAATGGAACCGTCTGAATGAGATTTTCTCACGTATGCTGTCCGAGGTGGCATTGGAAGGCAACGATGACCTCCAAGCTGTAGTGAAACGCTATGCTTTTCTGGTGATGCGTATCAGTATGATCCAGACCCGTATCCGGCAATTTGAGGCAACCGATCTTTCTCCCGAGATTTATTGCACGGACGCTGATTTTGAGCGTTCTCTTCAAATCGTTCTATGTTGTTACGAACATAGCCGGCTGTTGCACTCATCCATGCCGTCTCCTTCGGTCCGTCCACTGAAGAATCCAGACACTATTCGTAATTTTGTTCAAGAGTTGCCCGACAGTTTCACGACAGATGAAGCGATTCAGATTGGCGCAAAATACGATTTCAACCATCGTAAGGTAACACGTCTGCTAAAATCGCTTAATGGAGTAAAGATCAATAAGATATCCCATGGTTCCTATACCAAGATGAATGAGCAATAGTCACATCTGTCCTTTTTGTCCTTTTGTCCTTTTGAAGAGTCCGGAAAAACATCGGGAGATTTGAAAAAAACATCTCAATGATTGAAATCAAACATTGGGAAGTTTCGATACAAATCTCCCGATGTTTTTTCTTTTTATCTGTGCGCCTGTGTGCGTCATTATGCGTCATGCCGCTTTCCCGATGTAGTACTTTTGTCATGTAATCGATTACAAGGCAATTAAACAATTAAAAATTAATGATTTAAAATTAAAAGTTATGGCACAGAATTACACTCTCATGGCTCGTAAGAACCTGTTGAAACCTAGTGAAACTCCGAAATTTTATGCAGTGGCGCGTAGCGGTCGTAAAGTGACGGTCAAGGAAGTTTGTAAACGTATCACTGAACGCTCTTCTTATTCCAAAGGGGAACTGGAAGGTTGTATCGGTGAGTTTTTGCTCGAAATCGTCAATGTACTGGATGAAGGAAATATCGTCCAGATGGGTGACCTGGGTAATTTCCGTATGAGTATCAAGACCGGTACTCCTACCGATACGGCAAAGGAATTCAAGGCATCATGCATTGATAAGGGCAAAGTGCTCTTCTATCCGGGTAGTGATCTCCGCAAGTTGTGTAAGACATTGGATTATACATTGTATAAAAGTGATTCTTCCACTGATTCGGATAAAGATCCGCTTCCTGATGATGGCGGTGATGATAATCAGGGAGGTTCCGGCAGCGGGGAAGCTCCGGACCCGGCAGCTTAATCAACCGGTTGTTGACTGGTTCTTGAGTTCATAATGTATCAGTAGTATTTATTCTTTAATTCAAATTTATATGAAAAAGCAACTTTGGAAAAACATTCTCCAGTTTATTGTAACTATCGCGACTTCGATCATTTCGGCTATCGGTGTAACGTCCTGCGTGGGACATTAATCTCCTGCTGACCGATATGGAAAATTCAGAAGAAAACTATCTCCCACGTGAGATTAAGTTGTTGGTGATTCATTGCAGCGCGACGCGCTGCAATGTTTCCTTCACCGTAGAGCAGCTTCGACAATGTCACCTGCAACGAGGTTTCAAGGACATAGGGTATCATTTTTACATCACCCGTAATGGGGCACTTCACCATTGTCGCCCGGTATCAGAGCCCGGTGCGCATGTGCGAGGTTTCAACCGGCATAGTATTGGAATTTGCTATGAAGGTGGGTTGGATGAAGAAGGTCGTCCGGCGGATACGAGAACACAGGCGCAGCGCTTCGCGCTACTTGACTTGTTGACGATTCTCAAACATCAGTATCCGGATGCGCAAATCCTGGGGCATTATCAACTTAGTGCTTCGATTCATAAGGCTTGTCCCTGTTTTGACAGTCGAAAAGAGTATATGAATATATAAAAAGAACTACGGGAGCTCGCGAAAGTGCAGTCTCCCGCAGTTTTTTATATTTATATCATTTATAGTTCTCCCGGCTTTCCCAAGTAATAAGTAATAAGCCGCACTTCTCTCACAGAAAATGCCTTTGTCTTCGGATGAAAGTCAGTAGACAGTATCTCATTCATCAATGGCTTGCATCTCCTCATCCACCTCCGAAGTTTATTGACTGAAGCACGAATCGTCAAATCAGGAAAATACATCTGGGCTAACTCTTGTTTATTATAACATTTCACTACAAAGTCTGAATGTTCCATCGTTTCTTTATTACTGTTTTATATGCTATAAAGTTACAAATATTATAACATATAAACAAAGAAAGAGGAGACTATTATCCGGTATAATGAGAATAAATCGAAAAATATCAACGATCTTCACAGACAGTTGATATAGTGGGAAATTCACATCGGCTTTAACCTCCGATGACAGGGCGTAGATTAGAAATGCGCCGTCGCGCTATTTCTAATCTACAATGTAGGAGAATCATGCTGTAAACAGCATGAAGCTAGGGACCTACATTTTTTTCATCTCACATACGAAACACTCACGTGTTTATTACATCTCAACATTTTATTTTATACCATTTCTTATTTTTTTTAATCATCAATATCTCGCACTCATAAGTAAACGTTCATGTTCTTTTACAGTACAGCGTATATCATATAAATTTCGCACAGTTGAACGTCCATTAGATACTAGTGTCTGCCTATATTGATTATCTGTATATAACTTAAATGAGGCTTCAACAATTCCTTCGATATCTCCGACATCGATCATTATGCCATTTTTTCCTTGCTGCATTAAATCAGGAACTGCTCCCACTCTAGTTGTAATTATAGGTTTTTCTGCCAACATATATTCTGTTAACACCAATCCAAACCCTTCCCAACGAGTTAATAACATCGCTTGATCGAAGAGTTGGATATATTCTATCGGGTTAGAAACCCACCCAGTTATAAGAAAGTCATCTTTTAGTCTCATCTCTGAAAGTAAATTTTCAACAGATGCCCTTTCTTCACCATCTCCAACAATAACAAAAAAAGCATTAGGAATTTTTTCTTTAATAAGTGCAGCTGCTTTTATAAATAAATCAGGGCCTTTACCATAAGATATTCTTCCTACCATACCTATTATATAAGCGTTTAATGGTATCTTCAATTTGCTCCTATTTAAGTCATATCTACCTCGTTCCTCATCATACAAGCATACGTCAACACCACTAGGTATAATATGAATCTTATCCGAACAACAAATTTTATATTTTATAGCACTCTCCTTTTCCCAAGCAGAAATAGCTATTATCATATTAGTTTTATAAGCTAACACCTTCTCAATCAATGCATACACTTTTTTTTTGATTACAGATATGTTATTCATATTGAATGCCCAACCATGAGGATTATATAAAACTATATTTTTAAATCCGATATCTGCCAATCTTCCTAAAGCACCAGCTTTACTACTGTGCATATATATGACATCTGGCATATACTTTTTTATAAATTTCCGTATAGCCCAAATTCCCTTTGCATCATTTATTATAGAAATTTGTCTCCCCATAGATAAGTATTCTACATGCTCGGCTAAATATTCCATCTTTTCTATTTTATAATCCAAAGAGCAAATCAATATATGTTCAAATCTATTCTTATCCGAATATTTCAAATACATAGAAAGATAACGAGCAACCCCACCAGAAGATTGCACGATATGCATTATTTTTATTTTATCCATATCAAAAATGAGTAAATAATTAACATTAAGCCAAGAGCTTAACCTCACAAATGTTGCTACATATTAACAATAGCATCCATAATCCCATAAAAAGTATATACCTACGCAGTCTCTCTAGAGCAAAAGCATATTATCTAAAATATTTATCTCCTATCTATCAAATGAAACACACCTTTCACGACGCCTAATCCAAAATAGGAAAGCAAACTAGCCACACGTGCTTTTTTCCTTGCCCTACTATTACATAAAACAGACCAACGTATTGCCTTT
The DNA here is from genome assembly GCF_003435205.1 of Bacteroides sp. AF32-8BH. Taxonomy (NCBI): domain Bacteria; kingdom Pseudomonadati; phylum Bacteroidota; class Bacteroidia; order Bacteroidales; family Bacteroidaceae; genus Bacteroides; species Bacteroides sp. AF32-8BH. The sequence continues at coordinate 39,700 of NZ_QVLZ01000048.1, forward strand.
ATTCTTTTGTAAAGCATATTACGCTGTTCATAGCCATCTGGCATTTTAAGTAAAAGATGAAAAAAGAAGCTCATCATTCTACATTGATATGCTTGCATTACTTTACCAAGAATATCTAAGTGACTTTCCATCAATTCACATACTTTTAATGCACTATCCATCTTCTTAGAACTAAAAGATGACCCTTCAATACTGTCTCTTCGTAATAAATAATTATATATCCTTCTATTACAGAATGCCACCTTATCAGATTGAAATATCAACAAATAAGTAGTAGCCAAGTCTTCATAAACTATGCCTTTTGGGTAGCGAATTCCTGTAGCAAATAAAGAACTATGATAAAGTTTTGCCCATGATGCCGTATCATATTTCTCTTGATAAAACATCTCTTCTATAGCTTTTATATTTGTCTGGCAATCTTCTCTATAAACCCTATTAACCACTTTAGGTTTTGAACCTTCGACAAAAGTGTTATACAAAGCAATTGAAACTTTACACTCATATTTCTCTATCAATGAATAGAGCGTCATTATATAGTCATCAGTAACATAATCATCACTATCAATAAAAGTAATGAATTCACCAGTTGTTACATCAATCGCCACATTACGAGCATCACTCAATCCTCCATTCTTTTTGTGTATGACTTTTATACGTTTATCTTCTTTTGCGTATTCATCACAAAGCTTTCCACAACAATCAGAGCTACCATCATTTACTAGAAATATCTCAAGATTAGTGTATGTTTGTGCCAAGATACTGTCTACACATTTAGCTAAGTACGTCTCCACATTATAGACAGGAACAATTATCGAAATTAAGGGTTTCATATTAAGAGCAATTAATAATTATCCAATTAGCCATAATAATTTCAGGAGGATTATCTACATTCGACCATTTTGGAGGGCAAAAAACAGTTTGCACATTATTATTAAGCATGGCTGCCCAATAACTAAAAGTACTATTAGCCAATATCATAGACTTGCAATTAGACATTAAATACATATCAATAAAACTATCATCACCTGTATTCCAATCAACAACAAGCATGTTTTCTAATTTATAATGCTTTTTCACATAATCAGGATCATTAGAAAAAAACACAAATAATGGATTATCAGTTGTCTGACAAACAGCTTGTATTGCCATTTTGTAATACTCATCTGTACAGATATTACCAAATATTTCAGCTTCTTTTTGCCATAAGTAGTCCCCTCGTCTAATATGAATAGATACAGAATTCTCTGATTTCAATCGTTTAATTAGTTCTATATTCTTCCCTGATAACTCTAAAGATTTAAATAACAACGAAAAATTATTTCCAACAAATTTCCGATCTTGCATATATCCATCATGAAATAATGCATTTTCATGTCGATTACTATCATCATTAATAAACCATGGCAAAAAGCCTAGCCTTCTAAAAATTTTATTAAGATAAAAAAGAATACCGCCTAGCAAATTTGTGAGCAAAGATGTAGGAGGCATTTCTACCTTAAATCGCCTAGATAGTTCAAAACCATTGTGTCGTTTCAGTGCCGACTTTGGATAATAAGCAAAAAATCTTTCATTTTTATATTTATTTTTGAGATAAGAATAATATGCATACTCAAAAATCTGATTTCCTAATCCTCCCTGAAATACAATGACCTTCATTCTTCTATTTTTTACACTACAATAGTATTTCAAGATGTTTGTCACAAATAAAATCTTCTGTACAAAGATATTTTTTCACACGATTAAAATTATCGTCTATGGCATCTCTCCTTGACCAATAATCTTTATCGCTACATTGTTTCAATGCTCGGTCAATAGCTTCAATAGACAAATCTTCAATTTGAATAATGCCATCCGAATTAAAAAAATCTTTTATTCTTGACGCACCTATATATATAGGAACGGTTCTTGAAGCAAAACAATTTAGAATTTTTTCTGTAAAATAGAATGGTTCAATCGTATTTTCTATTACAATTGAATACATATAATCTCTATAAATATCCTCACATGAAACGTACCGATTTACAACTTTCCCCATAACATCAACATTGTCATTTGGAATAAGATGTTTCGCAACTTGTTTTCGGTAAATATGCATTCGACACATTGATTTATTTGATGCGACCATTGATATCAATTTATTTTTATCCGCATATTCGACTGCTGCCCCTCCCCACAAATCAGTACCATACCAGACCCCTCCAGCGGGAATAAATTCCGAATTAGATAATTTATCCAGTAGCTCGGGAGAGTATGTAAATACCTTAACAAAATTATCATTCAGATAAGCTATGTTCTTTTTCGCCTTACTATAAATATGAGGTATAATAACTTGAGATTCTAATAGAACTGCATATTTTTTAGCTGACGCGTTTTTAATATTAAAAATGTTCGATGAAGTATAAAAGTGTGTATCCAGAGCATAATTATATCTATCCCACAATATATTCTTCGGATATCTCCCGGCAATAAGAGAATATGGAGAATGAGCAGTCTCATCACTAGACAGAAACATCATTTTCACCCGTTCACCTGTTTGATTGAAAATCAAAGGAGAACTCTTATCTTCAATTTCTGTTTTCCTCATAAGTTTTATCAATTCAGTAGGAATTATTTGATTCAGTAATATTTTAATCTTTTTCATCATTACCAATATTAACATGTTTTATCACTTTGCAGGGATTTCCTCCAGCAATACAATCATTTGGAATATTTTTTACCACAACGCTTCCAGCGGCAATAATACTTCTATCACCTATAGTAACACCCTTATTAATAATTGTCCGTGCACCAATAAAAACATCATTCCCTATAATCACCGGAGCATGTTTTATGCAAGCATAATTTTGCAGATCAACCAGTTCTCTTTCATAACGTCGAGATAAGTAGTCCAAAGCGTGGCTATTACTATCGTTTATCATACAGCCGGCTCCCATTGTAACATAGGAGCCTATCCTGACATAATTATGAACCCATATTGAAACATCACTCATAGCAACATTATCTTTTATTTCTAATATCGCTCCATCCTCAATCTCAATGTATGACCGCATATTGGCTCCAAGAGTATTTTCACCACTCGTTATACGCGTATGAGAGCCTATCGTAAATCCTGCATAATTCCGATGCAACTTAAATCGAATATTTCCCACTAATCTAACTCCTCTACCAATTGACAATTTTTTATCATGTTTATATGTCTTAACATTCAACCTGATAATATTTAAAATCGTCCATGAGAATCTGATCATTTTCTTTATCATTCTTTCACCCGATATTTATCTAAAAATCTCATTACATATCCTTGAATAACAAAGCTATAAGCATGCTTAATAAAAGGTAATGGATTTATCTTTTTCTCTTTCAATCCCTTACGAGGAGAAGGAATATTTATTAACTTTGAATATTTATTATGAAAAGTGTTCTCATCCTGAATACGCCATTGAGGCAACGATTTATGAGGTAAAACTTTATGATTAAGATGCAAGGCAAAACATTCAGGTAAATCAACAGTTTTCCAACCTGCATTATTTAAACGCATTATTAAATCTCCATCTCCACAATAAAAATTATACGATTTCTCATCTATATAGTCAACGTCTTCTAATGCCGCTTTAAGATAATAGCCATGATTAAGCGCTATATAGGATCCAAGCGTACCTACACGATAATAATTATAACGAGGATATTCTCTAAAATAAAAGGCACCGGCACCGACCTTTAAACCGGATTTTAAGAAACTTTCCATTGCGTCATAACCATTTTGTAAACAATCATCAGCAAGAATTAGATCATCACTAACCATTACAATATATTTCCCATGCGCATATCTAAATCCAATATTCATAAATTCACCCCAAGAATGTTTTCTTTTTTTTATGCCATCAAAATCTATTATAGTGTAATTCGGTTGAATTATCGTAAGAATATCTCTTTGTTTTGCTAACCAATCACACGTACCGTCAGTTGATCCACCATCTATCACAATGATTTCCATTGAACCATTGAATTTATTTTTCCTTATGCTTTCTATCGTAGCTCTTATTAGTTGTTTTCTATTTTTTGAACCTAAAACGACAGATATATCACATTGCTTCATTGTTTATATTATTAAGAGGTTAAGAGTCTGCATTTTTCTTTTTATAATCTAAAAATACCGCCCATACAATTGAATGTATAATCATGCCATTGAAACAATTAAGGAACAAGAACAAAAGACAAGCAGCAACATTATTAAAGTGTAATTCTTTGAGCTTTAAAGTTTTAAAAACTGTTATTAAATAGAAGAACATTATTGGAAGGCCCAAACTCGCACATTGTGCAAGAACTCCATTAGATGATGTTCTATTGTTTAGTTCTAAAGATCTCATATCGTAATCCTCTGAATCGATACCATATCCTACTAATGGACGTTCAGAAATCATTTGCAACATAGCTAAGTTATCAAACAGACGAACATTCAGTGATCCGTCCGCATTTTGATTCCCATAATCTTCTTCAAGCTTGTCTTGAATAACATCACTCGAATATATATACATTACACCACTAGCGGCTATTAACAATAGAAGAAAAAAAGCAAATTTACTCTTTTTCAAAACATCATTCTGTAAAACAATTATGAGAACAATTATCATTAATCCCAAATATCCGGATGTAGATCGTGATAATATCATAGCCAATATGAGTACGAATACTTTTTTTAATATTTTCTTATTAAATAAATTAGATATCATATCGGGAATATACAAAAATAGGGTCATTGATAATACGACTTGAAAGGCACTGGGTTCCCACCACAGACTACACATCCGATTGCTATCATAACCTAATTTTATAACATCAAATAAAAGCAAATAATGCGTTCCACCATGAACTCCCTCTACCGAACGAGGAGATATCAACCCTATATGATACAGTGCGTACAAAGCTATGCTAATAATACAAATGACATAGGTCAGATCCAACAACAAACTCTTAAATGCACTGTAACTCATTGACAAAGTCATAAAAAATGTCCCCCAAAGTACTAAACAATATACATAGGGTTGAGTGACAGCTTCTACATGATTAGTATTAATTACAAGAAAATTTATCCATATCCAAAATGTGTAAATAACAACAAATAAAAAACTTTTATTCTTTATAACTGAACTCAAACGAGTTTTACGCCTTACAAATAAATATGCCCCATAAAAGAATAATGAAAAGCATGATAATATAGAATGTTGATGATAAAAGCAAAATGTACCGGATGATAATAATATCAGTAATACAGCTATCATATCCTCTATGTAAGAACGCTTTACTATTATTGCTTTCATATACGTCAATGACAACAATTAATAAGTTCTTCCTTTTATTTGAAAGGGACGCTGCATATCCATATTCTCAAATATAATAATATACCAGCGAATCACTAAAATCAAGGGTCTCAATAAGAAACGTTTTATCTTCTTTTTTAAAGATTGATCACTGTAACGAGCTCTTCTCGCATGGATAGGTTTATCTGATAATTTACCCCAATCATTATCCACTGCAACAAACTCATCCGTATTCTGAATAATAGGATTGCATTTCTTTGCTAATAAAGAAAAAACACTTTGATCATGACGATTTTCTATAAAGCCGTCATAATTGGGAATTTTAGATCTTTTATCAGTAACCAAGTCGTAATGATAAAGATTAATATCATACCATTGTTTTGTCAAAGTCAATGTTATATTATTCTTTTTAAGAAAGATACATCCGGATAGAAGTTGATTAGATTCCATTGCAGAATCTCCACTGTTCACATTTAAAAATTCAAATAAATCAGCTTTCGTATATTCCTTTTCTTTATATCTTTCTTGGAATGCCAAAATTCCCGAAATGCTGTTATCCAACATCTTTATATATTCCAGAAACCTTGGTATTCCTTTATAATTAAAAACATTTCCCGCATCAGAATAAACTAGTATATCACCATCTTCCATTCTTTGAAGTTGATTATATATAATAAATCCTTTCCAACGCCAATATCCATAGCCACGCCGATGCTTGAACCAATGAATTTTCTTTCTTAATTCAGGCTTAAGGTCTTTTTCTGTAAGAAAAACTCTCTCATCAAAAGGAAAAACTTCCGTTTCTTTTCGCAATCTGATTAAAGAATCAGAATAGTCTGTATTAGCAAATGAAAGAAGTACAATCTTTCTCATATATTGATTAATTTATAGCCGTGAAAACCATGGCATGGGATAAACTTTATTACTATACCACCAAACTCCTAACATAATAACTAAAGACCCAATAACCAAGCTGTATTTTACACCATCGGCTCCAATTGTTTTCACCAATAAAAAAGTTAATAAAAGCTGAATACCACTGCCTAACAATGTTACTACACCTAATCCGAATGTTTTTTTCACAGTATATGGATATTGAATAACTAACCCGTAAAATGAATATATCGTAGACGACAATATTATCCATGGCACATATTGGAAAGAAGCAGCATATTGCTCGCTCAAAACATAATGAACCAAAAACCAGCATAGGAAAATTACGATAAGGCCCAACACAAAAAAAGCACCGCCTAATTTATATGACAATTTTACTAGGAACTTTTTTTCTTCATATTCATTTTCCGGTGTCATCTTAGATAACCTTTTTTGAAGTTCCGGCACATAAACATTATTAAAAGAGGTATTAAATAAAGCGTAAACCGCACCAAAGCTCAAAGCCATCGAATAAAGACCATTAACAGACAGTCCGCAATATGTTGTAAGAATAACTTTATCCATCCCTCCTTTTATCCAAAAAGATAAAGAATGCGGCAAAAGAGGTATTCCAAACTTCATTAAAGTCTTTTGAATGTTAAGGTCTACTTTAAATAACAGATACCCTCTCTTATATAATAGTGAAAGATGAATAAAAGACATAATAAACATTGCTACTACATGACTCAGAATCTTTCCAAATGCCTGTTGTTCATATCCTACTACTAAAATAATAAGTAATCCGACATATACAATAACCTGACCAATCTGCAATTTCGCAAAGTTAATAGGATTATCCTCCATCCTATATAAAATGAAGTTCACACTGTTTGCCAACATACAAATACTACTCAACACTGTAAGCAATTGTAATGATAATCCTATATGTAAATATCCATCTATTATATTAGTACAGAAAACAATAATTATCGCAAAAATCATATTAAGTAATAAAACTTGAAAAAGTAGATTACTAACCAATATAGCGACCTCTTCTTTGGTCCTTTCATAATAGAAATAGGGTAATGAATTTACTACAACCTGACCAGCTAATAGTATTACTATGTTTTGAAGGACATCAAAATTTGCAGCAATACCTAATTCTGAAGGAATAATAAAATAGGATACAATAGGCAATACTATAAAAGAAATAGATTTAGTTATGCCATCAGTTATAGTATATATAGCCGTTCTCTTAAATATAGGATGCTGTAGATAACCTTTAATTCTATCTTTAAAAAGATACATAATTCATTATAAGATTAAACATCAAACACTGAAAAAGATATATTGACAAATATATTTTTTTTCAATACGCATTTTTCTCTCCAACTATCACATTCACCACAGTCTTGTAAATGATATATAAGTCTAGCAATATCGTCCAATGCTCCATATACCAAATATCAGCCTTTACACGTCCTTCCATTTGTGACAGTTCTTTCGTTTCACCGCGAAAACCATGCGTTTGTGCCCAACCGGTTACGCCAGGTTTAATAAAATGACGCACCATATACTTATCAATCAACTGGGCATAAGTCTCTGTATGAGCTAACATATGTGGACGAGGTCCTACTATTGACATATCCCCCTTAAATACATTAATAAGCTGTGGAAATTCATCAATATTAGAACGCCGAAGAAAGTCTCCAAAACGAGTTTTTCGAGGATCATCAATCGTAGCCTGTTTGCTGTCGGCTTCATCATTCACTTTCATGGAACGGAACTTGTAACATACAAAATCCACACCGTTCAAACCTGTCCGCATTTGCTTAAAAAATACAGGACCGGGAGAAGTTAACTTTATGATACTTCCAACTATGAGATAAATAAAAGGAAATACAGTAACCAGAAAAAGACCGGAGAAAACAATGTCAAATATTCGTTTTAATATACGGTTTTCCATCTTACCCAAAGGTTCATAACGTAGATTCAAAATAGGCATATTACCAACCATGCTGTGCCAAATTCGTCGAGGAAAACCCTTGCAAACATTAGGAACACCATGAAAATAGAGCAAATGGTTCTCACAATAATTCATTATAGAAAAATTATAGCGTCCTTCCTCCATCGACAAGGAACAAAAAACATGCTTTATTCCTGTTTGTCCAGACATAAAATCAGCAAAACTTTCAGGATTACCCAAATATAGACATTGAGATGAAAAAGTCTCATTATGTTTAATATCAAAATAACCAACAACTTCATAAATAGATGCCAAAGAACTTTCCATTTCTTCATATAACATCTGCATATTATTGCCTCCACCAATAAAAACAGCATAACGCTTATGTTTGCCCTTGGCGCAATAAGCAATCAGCGAATGACGAATTATAATACGATAAATACTTAATACAACAAAAAGTGTAAAAAAATAGATAACAAAAAAAAGAGGAGAAATAATAGATATTCCACTAAATGCCATAATACATGCCCAAAATACTGAAAAAGTTACAATATTCTTCAGTACACGCAATACAAGTTGATCCGCACGAATTTCCCTACTACTCCAAACCTTTCCTCGAGATGCAGAACAGGCCAAATAACAAAGACTAAGAGAAGTCATCATCAAAGAAACAGTACAAGAAAAAGGAGAATGCATATATACATTTTCCCAATAAAATAGTAATAGAAACGAACAGAGATTGAGGATGATCAAATCTCCCAAAACTGCAATAAATTCTACTACTTTATTTATCTGATTAGTTGATGCCATATCACTTCACCAATTAGATATATTAAGCCCGGAGTTCTTTAAATTTATTCAGAAAATCTCTTCCGAATAAATTCCAGGATATAACGACACAAACAGACAGGAAAACAAATACCAATACATATATTTTCCTACTCGTTCCCGAAGGTTCCAATGGCACTACCGCAGGCTCTACAATAGCAAAGACCGGCTTTTCTTCCTGGACTTTAGCTCTGGCAACCTGAAGCTGGCTTGCCACCTGACTATATACCTGATAAGCCAAACTCATATCATTCTGCAAGCGTTCCTGTTCGGCACGGACACTTTGCAATATGATATTGTCATGAGAGTCCAGATAATCAGCATATTTCTGCTGCGCGGAATAATATTCCTGCTGGCGCTCTTTGAAGAGTTTCTCCAGATAAATGCAATCTTCTTTCGACTTGGTAATACGATAGTCTATGATATATTCCTGCAGCTTTTTCACCACAGAATCAGCTACGACTGCGGCTGCCCTGGGATTCTGCATGGTTACAGCAATGGAAGTTATGGACGTTTTCTTATCTACAGCGGCAACAATCATTTCCTTCAGGATTTCGATTTTTTTTGACTCTTTTTTAGATAATTCGATTGTGCCTTGACTGATTCTGTTCAAAGCTCTTGATTCATTCTCTTCTTCAGCAAACAAAGACTTCACCCCACCAATTACCATGCCCGGAAATCCGATTACATAGTTCCACCAAGGAGATGACTCTTCATCCAAATAGGTGTTTAAAGTCATATTCTCATCTTTCGATACCGGTATATTCATTGTAGAAAGTTCGAGTAAGAAAGGAGTGGAAGATATAATGTCCGGGGACAAAGAGGTATTTAAAGCATCCGTTCCATCCCCCATAGAAACCTCACTCCCCAAAAAAGAAGCTGCCAGACCTGACAAACCACCACCTTTAACGCTCCCCATCTCCGGAGAAAGAGTCACTTCAACCGTGTACTGTTTAGGAATACTGATTGCTATAATAACGCCAATTACAAAACCAATGCCAGCAGCTTTATAAATCGTCTTACGAATACCTATAATCTTACGAAGAATATCCATCAAATCAATTTCGATCTCTTCATCCGTATGATTATTCAGTTTTTGTTTTATATCTTTTTCAGATTTTTGTTCTATCAAAGTAGTCATAAAAGGAATTCGTTATTTCTTGATTAAATTAGCTATAGAAGCAACCATCATTCCCAAAGTGCTAAATGTAGTAGCATAACCTAAGATATTTCCAATATTAGTCCTTTTCTTAGCCTTACTAGGCACAATTATCTCACAACCCGGTTCAATCTGTTTCTTACCACTACCTTTCACTTTAGTTACCTGGCCGTTCATATAAACGATGAATTTCTTATTCTTCTTTGCATTTTCAGAATAACCACCGGCCTGATTCAGGTAATAATCCATATCTTCACCCTTTATATAAGAAACTGTATTCGGAACCATTACAGCACCATTAATCGTAACCGTATTATTGTTTTTCGG
>NZ_QVLZ01000049.1:0-49532 GCF_003435205.1 Bacteroides sp. AF32-8BH
GGCTTTGCGCATAAAAAAGGCTGTGTCAGCGTTTTGACACAACCTCTTCTTATTTATTTAATTTCGAATAAATTCTTATTCCAGTCTACGAGAACCGTCACCGATTACTACGTCATACACTTTCGGGCTTCTGCCGAATTTAGCTTTGAAAGCAGCTTTTGTTTTTTCAACGAAGTTATCGTACAACTCATCCTTAACAAGGTTGATAGTACAACCACCGAAGCCGCCACCCATAACGCGTGAACCGGTTACACCGTACTCTTTAGCGCAGTCATTCAGGAAGTCGAGTTCTTCGCAGCTTACTTCGTACAACTTGCTCATGCCGTGATGAGTTTCGTACATCTTCTTACCTACAGTTTCGTAATCATCCTTTTCCAATGCCTCGCAAACATCGAGTACACGTTGGATTTCTTCGATTACATATTCTGCACGCATATAGTCTTCAGCGCTGATATCAGCTTTCGCTTCTTCTAGCATAGCCATTGTACAGTCGCGCAGGAATTCTACGTGCGGATGTTTTTTCTGGATAGCGGCAACAGCAGCTTCACAGCTTTGGCGACGCTTGTTATAAGCAGAAGAAGCCAATTCGTGTTTCACAACTGAATCCATCAGAACCAGACGATAACCTTCCGGATGGAATGGGAAATACTGATACTCCAGTGAACGGCAATCCAGACGGATCAAACTACCTGCTTTACCGAATACGGAAGCAAACTGGTCCATAATACCGCAGTTCACACCACAATAGTTATGTTCTGTAGCCTGGCCAACTTTAGCCAATTCAAATTTATCTATTTTGTTTTCACCGAACAGTTCGTTCAGTGCGAAAGCATACGTACTTTCCAAAGCAGCAGAAGAAGACATACCTGCACCCAGAGGTACATCACCTGCGAAAGCAGTATTGAATCCCTTCACATCAACGCCACGTTTAATCATTTCACGGCATACACCGAAAATATATCTTGCCCAGCTGGCGCGTGGAGCATCTTCTTCATTCAAACCAAATTCTACATAATCCTTCAAGTCGATAGAGTAAGCCTTTACTTTGTCAGTACCGTTAGGTTTGATTTCAGCAATCATCCCTTTGTCTACCGCTCCCGGAAAAACGAATCCACCGTTGTAGTCAGTGTGTTCACCGATCAGGTTGATACGGCCCGGAGAAGCATATAAAAATCCAGTAGTTCCGTCAAAGTGTTTAATGAATCGACTTCTTACGTATTCTGTATCCATGATATTTATATTTTAAAGGTGAATAAATTGAATTCTATTCTATGTGATTATTCCACAGGAATATCCTTATTTACATTCTTGCAACCTACCAAACCGTAGAACAACAGGTAAGCCAGAGCAGCGATAATCAACCAGTAGCTAGCCATATAACCTACAGAGTCAGAGATGCTTTGTTGGATCAACGGCAATACACCACCACCAACAACCATCATCATAAAGATTCCGGAAGCCTGTGCTGTATATTTTCCTAAGCCTTCTACTGCAAGGTTGAAGATACCACCCCACATTACAGAAGTACAAAGACCGCAAAGTACAAGGAACAAGGCACTTATAGGAACCTGTGCCATCATAAAGCCTTCGCCTACAGTGTAACCCGGCATTGAAACCGTTACATCTTTCGGAGTGAAGATAGCGATCAATACGAAAATGATAGCAGTAGCAGAAACAGCGATCAACTGTGCACGGCTGGAAACCTTACCACTGATAGCACTACTTGCAGTACGTCCCACAAGCATCAGCAACCAATAGATAGCAGCGATAGCACCACCGATAGCAGCACCGTTCATCATGATACCGGCACCTTTATCGCTTGAATCGGCAAGATAGAAGTTCAGTGTACCCGGGATACCAATTTCAATACCTACATAAATAAAGATACCGATTACACCCAGTAAAGTGTGACGGAAGCTCCATGGACTGTGAGAGAATTTTTCTTTCTTCACTCCACCTTTCTGAAGGTGTGGTTCAGGAATAGCAACAAATGAGATAACGATAAATGCAGCAACGAATACACCCATAGCAACGAAGAGCAGAGGAGCAACGTCAGACATAGCAGTACTTGAAGTAACAGTACCGATCAAAGCACCTACGAAAAGCGGAGTCAATGTACCAGACAAAGAATTAAGAGCTCCACCAGTCTGAATCAACTGGTTACCTTTGTTACCACCGCCACCGAGAAGGTTCAACATCGGGTTTACCACTGTGTTAAGCATACAAACGCAGAAACCGCAGATAAATGCACCAAGCAGATAGATTACAAAGTTTAATTTGATAACATACTCACCGAATGCGAATACTTCAGCACCTGCTCCGAATAAGCTGGAAAGATACTGTGTGAACAAACCGAGGAAACCTACTGCCATTGCAATCAAAGCAGTCTTCTTGTAACCGATCTTAACGAGCATGTTACCGGCAGGAATTCCCATAAACAGGTAAGCCAGGAAGTTCATCATATTTCCCATCATACCTAAAGTGTTCGAACCCGCATATTCATTTCTCCAGATTGTTCCGAATGGAGCAGCGAGGTTTGTTACGAAAGAGATCATCGCAAAGATGAAGAACATCGTGATAATTGCGACGAGATTACCGTTCTTTTTTTCTTGTGTCATGGTTCAAAAAAAATGTTAGTTTATAAAATTAGGTTAGTTATTTTTCAAATCTTATTCTTCTACCGTAAATTTGTAGACAGTGATCTGTTGGTATTCATCACCTGGCAGCAAGGTAGCCGATGGGAAATGAGGTTTGTTCGGAGTATCCGGGAAACACTGTGCTTCAAAGCAGATAGCGCTTCTGGCAGGGAATGTAGCTCCGTGTGCACCTTCAAATCCATTGAGCCAGTTGCCCGTATAGAGTTGTACACCCGCTTCGGTGGTATATACTTCCATGATACGTCCGCTTTCCGGGTCCTTGCAAGTGGCAGCCAGGTCGAGCGAACCGCTTTCCATCTTGTTCAGTACATAACAGTGGTCATATCCTGCACCGAAAATCAGTTGCTGGAATTTGTCGTCGATACGTTCGCCTACAGTGTGCGGAGCACGGAAATCCATCGGAGTACCTTCTACTTTGGCAATTTCACCGGTAGGGATAGAAACTTCGTCGATAGGCGTATAGAAATCAGCGTTGATCGTAACGATGTGGTTGTTAACGGTAGGAGTAGGGTTGGAAATACCGGCGAGGTTGAAGAAACCGTGGTTAGTCAAGTTAACGACTGTAGCTTTGTCGGTGGTAGCGCGGTATTCGATAGTCAGTGCATTTACTTCATTTTCCAGGCGGTAAGTCATTTCCACTTCCAGATTGCCGGGGAATCCCTCTTCGCCGTCAGCAGAAACATAGTTGAATTGCACTGTGCTCTCATCAATCTGGACAGCATCCCAAACACGGGCGTGGAAACCGGTAGGTCCACCATGCAGAGAGTTAGGTCCGTTGTTAATCGTGAGTTCATGTTCTTCGCCGAACAAGGTGAATTTTCCTTTCGCGATACGGTTGCCGTAGCGTCCGATAGTAGTGCTTAGGAAAGGTTCCGGGCTGTTGATGACGTGGTCGATGCTGTCGTGTCCGAGGATTACATTAGCATACTTACCGTTTTTGTCCGGTACCATGATAGAAAGAATGGCGCATCCGTAATTGGTTACAGCTACTTCCATTCCCTTTGTGTTTTTGAGGATAAATAAATCAGTTTTCTTATCATTTATATCCTTTTGGAAATCTTTCCGGCTGAGCCCTGATAGATTCCCTTCTGTTGGGAATGTGTTATTCATGTCTGGTATTATTAAAAATTTCCTGCAAATAAAGGGAAATTCTTTCTTACTCACAAATTATTCCGACTAAATATGACAGGTGCTTTAGGAAAGTTTAGCTTTATTACTTCATCTTCTTTGGATGCAAGGACAAAAGATGATTTCTTAAATGAATTTTCATCCTCCTTTTCTTAAAAACTGAACTATTTTTTGTATGTTTGTTCCCGGATTGTAACAATCCGAGCGAATTTAATCTAAGTTTATAACAAGAAAAACAAAAATGTATCCATTAAAATTCGAACCTATTCTGAAGCAGACGCTTTGGGGGGGCGACAAAATTATTCCGTTCAAGCATTTGAATTCAGACTTGAAAGGAGTAGGAGAAAGCTGGGAGATTTCCGGTGTTGAGAACAATGAATCCGTAGTGGCTAATGGCCCGGATAAAGGTTTAACCTTGGCCGATATGGTAAGAAAGTATCGTGAGGAACTGGTTGGTGAAGCGAATTATGCCCGTTTCGGCAATAAATTCCCACTGCTCATTAAGTTCATCGACGCCAAACAGGATTTGTCAATCCAGGTACACCCAACAGATGAGTTGGCGAAGAAACGCCACAATTCGATGGGAAAAACCGAGATGTGGTATGTGGTAGATGCCGACAAAGGAGCTAAATTGCGTTCAGGATTCTCTGAACAGATTACCCCGAAAGAATATAAAGAACGCGTGTTGAACAATACGATTACCGACGTATTGCAGGAATATGAAATTCATCCGGGTGATGTGTTTTTCCTTCCTGCCGGACGCGTGCACAGCATCGGAGCAGGTTCTTTCATCGCCGAGATTCAGCAAACTTCTGATATAACTTATCGTATCTACGATTTCAACCGTAAAGATGCGAATGGTAAAACCCGCGAACTTCACACCGATTTAGCCCGTGAAGCCATCAACTACGAAGTGTTGGATGACTATCGCACTAAATACGAACCGTTGAAGGACGAACCGGTAGAACTGGTTGCCTGCACTTACTTTACGACTTCTCTGTATGACATGACTGAAGAAATCAGTTGTGACTATTCCGAACTCGATTCATTCGTGATCTTTATCTGTATGGAAGGATCATGCAAGATGAGAGACAATGAAGGTAATGAACTGACTGTTAGTGCAGGAGAATCTATCCTGTTGCCTGCTACCACGCAAGATGTCACTATCACTCCCGAAGGAGGAAATGTGAAATTGCTGGAAACATACGTATAAAACGAGAAAAACATAAAAAATGAAGGGGCATTCTTCTGAAGGATGTCCCTTATTATTCGGTAAAGTGGTAAAATATAGGCAAGAAAATGTGCAGAATACTATGCATTGTCCATGAAATCGATGATGAGAGCCATCATTTTTAGAAGTCTTTTTTCTAAATCAATATTGGGAGTGCTACTTCCTCCATGGGTATTGTTGTTTCTTGTAGAGTTTAATTCCAATAATGTCATGAAATGCCGGTTTGTGGTACGGGCGAACATCCATGATCCAATTCGTGCATATGATCCCAATTCTAACTCTTTTTCTGTACGACTACCTTGTGTTTGTTGGATCAAGTTGCCTTCCATATATTGTCATATATCATTTTTAGCTGTTCAGAACAATTAATATCCTTTCCTTTTGTGTCTTCGCAATAAATATCCTTTTTATTCTTGATTTTGATATACATTCCAGTACTTGTTTCTGCGAAAAGTTCTAGTATCTGATAATATGACAAGTAAGCATACCGTAAATACCTTTCATCGAAACGATAATTCGTCAACATTACCCAAGCTATTTCTATTTGTTCCTTTATATTATAAAGCATCCTTTCTCTAATAGGAACACTTATTGTGCTTGTTTTATCGTTTAATCTGTCCAAAATCTGTTTTTCATTTTTTGCCACTTGCTTGAGAAAACGACTTTTAGAGATTGCGTCAACAGACTGTTTTAATAACTCTTCCAGTTTTTCTTTAGAACAACTTTTATCAAAAATAGATTCTTTAGTGATGTAAGCAAATACATTTCTGTTTAAAGCATATTGCAGGTTCCACGCCTTATTGGAGGCTGTCACGATGATAATTTGGATTCCCTTATCAAGTGTTTGTAGCACATTGATAACATCAAAGCTGGAGAAGTCTGTTTTCTTTTTAAAGTCATCTTGCAGTAGCCGGATGTCAAGTAATACTAAATGATACGGTTCAAACGGCCTTTCTTCAATCGCTTCCTTTACTTTCTGGAGTAAGGTCGCTTTGGTGTCGGATGCATAATCAAAGTCTTTCAGGGTGTTTACTTCAATGTTGGAGTAGTGAGAAAATAATGCCTTGTAAAGTTCACCCCATCCTTTATCTGCTTCATCATCAATAATGAGAATGCGCTTTTTTTCCGACCCTGACTCTGATGAATACGGAGGATAATCAATCGTAACTTTAACGTCAGATTCGGGGTGTTGCGATATAACATACCTGTAATATAAATTCCTTTCAATATGATTTGCTATCGCTGGTTTGATATTCAGACATGTAGACCATTGGTATAAAGACCATTCGCTCGTTATAGAATGATGGGAAAGATAGTTGTTAGGTTGAGGTATATGAGTTTTTTCTAGATATGCTTCATAATTTTCCAGATGTTTATAGCTCTGAATATTGTCAATGACATTTTTCACTTTTTCTTTAGAGTAAGATAAAAGTTCCACCGCCGGAGTCTGTAGAATGGAGGAATAATCTGAAAGACGTAATAATTCAGTGATATTTTCTGAACCAATTAAGAAAATGGGTAGCTTTCCTACTCCTTCACCTCTGGTTATAATACGTATATAGTGTGCCATCTGAAGTCCTTGCAATTCTATAGCATTATCAGATAATGTGTTCATAATAAAAATGGCTGTGACTCCTTCCTTTTTGTAGCTTTCTGATAAGTCATTGAATGTCAGGTAAAATCTTTCATCAACAGTGCGTCCGGAAGTGGCTAAACGGATGTTTTGAAAATAATCAAGTTGCGAAAATACATTTTCTTTATAGTAAATCAAGGCCGGTTTCATATTTTTTGTTTTATAAGTGAGGATATACTATTAATCTGTTCGCGCAATAGAGTCGGATTGTACTCTTTATCTTCATGCACACATTCGGTTAGCGAAGCATTGTCGGCTAATTCTAATACATAGCTGTCTAAATCAAGTTCGGAATATGTCCGCGTGTCGTCTTCGGATTCAAGCCATTCTATCAATTTATTTCTTGTATTCATTAATATGGCAACTTCATAATCTTCTCCGAATTCTATTTTTTCAAGTATCAGCGGATTTTCTGCTTTTATATCTTGCACTATGCATGGCAATGCCTGTGTGTAAAATTTGTCGACGCTCAGTTGCAATACATTATCACTCATGTAGGAGTAGGAATAACGTCCGGAAAAGAAAATGAGTGGAATACTGTTTTTCCGGCATATCTCTTTTAACTGCTCCTCTATTTTTTCTACAAATGTGTGATGGCAACAAATAATTGCATATTCTGCCATATTAAATGTTTTGTTGTTGGAACGAACTCCTTCAATAAAAGTATTACATTCATTCCCTGTCAGGATGTGAAGCTGGTCGCAGTTCTTCAGTGTGTTGTTTACTTCCTCATTTATTGAAGCAAGCTCTTCCCGCCGTGTTTTCTTTTCATCTATAATTAGGATTTTCATAAGCATAATGTTTATATATACGGATTCGGTGAGTGAATCCCTTTACTCCATCTGAAAGCAAAGGTTCCGCTATTGTCCGATCAGGCTGAATACTATTTAAATAATTGATGCGGAATGCTCCATCTTTACATTGTGTTTCCACATACCAGTCGCATAAGTTTGCCATTTTTCTTTTCAATTCACAAAAATCTCCAGATTCAGTTTCCTGGATCAGTTGTAGGTGAGTGGCATAATAATCCGAATCCTTTTGACAAAGTAGGATATCTACATAATCAGAACCAAGGTCTTCAACTCTAACGAGAATGTCGGGAAACTGCTTCCTTTGTGCCATATCATGTAGTATGTCAGATAGAATATTACGTATCATATATACGTTTGTATATAATTTGACATCTGTTAGTTCAAACGTAACATGAAAATCGAAATTTAAATATTGCCTGACTAGTTCTCGTAGAAGTTTCTTTAGTTGGCGTGTTTCCGGTCTGAGCTGAAATTCAGATTTAAATAGCTCTACGATATCGCTGAAATAGTTCAATTTTACATTATTTGCTATTTCGCGTTTATTTTCCGGAATCGGACAATCGAAAGGAGAACGCTCCGGATGTTCAGAACACCATGCTTTTAGCCATGAAGAACTCCATCCGGATTTTATTTTATATTGCCCCCATCCTCTGTTGTTGAGGGGATTATGTAGAAAACCGTAAAAACAATAAAAAAGATTTTTATCTATTGTTTTAAAACGTCCGGTTATCTCTTTAAATGCAATTTGTTCCTTTCGGATAAAATCCTCATACCCTTCAAATTTGCAATTGTCCGCATTTCCGTCCCAGATATGAGTGATAAATTTGAGCGGATCGTTTTGCTGAAATTCTCATATAAAAAGGATGGTAGTAGTGTGGCATTGTGTATTGGTTCCTTAAAGACAGTCTGTGTGGGAATGTCAGATGCTTTTAAAGTTAAACAAGACAGAGCTTTGGTAAGTGAAGTATAGAGGGGGGTGTCTTTTAATAGATGTATATTGATATTTGTACTAATTGTTTTATACCATTTATTTAGCTCTTCTATACTTAATTTAGAGTTTTGTACCGCATCACAGAAGTCGAGTATATTCTTTTTCCATTCTTTCCATTGAGGAATATATAAGTAGATAAATTTGTTTCGCAATGTTTTATAAGTAGCATCACTGTTTCCTTTTATCATCTGCATATATTGGATTTTTCCATTTAAATAATGGGATAATTGAGGTATGTCGGAATGGTTGCCTTTCGTTTTCTTTATATCTGAAGCGAGATACATCTGCGCGCGTTCATATCCATACCGTTCCCATAGATATAAATATAACCGAATCTCTTTGACATACGATTTTGAGACATTGACCTTCTCATTGATTGTTAAGCCGCAAACAGTTTGCCTGTATCCTCTGCCTTCTGCTCTGGTTTTGGAAGGCTGAATTTGAAAGTTCTGTCCCGAAATGATCCTGACTAGTTCTTGCTGGAACTCTGTGTTGTTTGCGATGTCCTGATAGGATGAGAAAGTTATATCATCTGCATAGCGTGTATATCTAGCACTGAATCTTTTGGCAAGTCCGGTAAGCTTTCGATCCAGACGCAGGCTTACAATGTTGGACAAAATGGGAGAAGTCGGTGCGCCTTGAGGTAAGAAGGTTCTGCTGCCGTCATTAGTACAACATATATTGGCTATACAATAAGCTATCCTTTCTTTATCTCCATTCAGATTGAATGGAGGTAATGATAGACAAGCCTTTACCCGATAAAGAGAAATAGAAGTAAAAAAGTCTTTTAAATCTAAATGAAAAACATAAGGCATTCTTACGTGTGGTTTTGTTGCGTCACTTATGTTTTGTCCCAAAATAAACCCCTTAGCGGCAGGATGAGGGTGATAAAGACTGGACAGGATAAAGTTCAGACATATTTGCAGACGTTTTAAGTCTTTTACAGGTGCTTGTATCTCACGCGTTTTTCCGTTCTTTTTAGGAATTAAAAACTTGTAATATGCATCTTTAGCTAATTTATAGTTACTAAAGTAAGTCACGTCTTTTAGTGGAATTCTTTTATGTGTACCTTTACATAAGAATGACCAAACCTCATTCATTAGTTTAGTCAAATCCGCAACAGTCTTTATTTCTTGAAAAGACCGGGTTACTTGCTGACGTATCTTAATCTCTTGCTCTGTCATTAAAATAAGGAAAGTATACTAAAAAAATTCTTTATGTATAAACGAGCACGCAGAGCGGTCTGCGACTACGGCAAATGATAAAACCTATAGTCTTCCGAAGAAGACATCAAGCCGATCTGTTAATTTCTTAACCAGCTTGCTAAATTCAATTTATGTAATAGTATACCTTCCTTGTGTGCAAAGATAAGATTTTCGTTTGAAATAGGAAAGAATTAGAAAGTTTTTCGTTCTTTTGCCGCTTGCCAAATGGTATAATATACAAAATAACTAATGATGTAATGAGGAACAAAAATGGATTTAGCCGATGTGCAGAGTTCTACATCGGCCGTTTGCGAAAGGAGGGACGCTATTCTACGGCGCATGTCTACAAGAATGCTCTCTTCTCTTTCAGCAAGTTTTGCGGCACGCTCAATGTGTCGTTCAGACAAGTCACCCGGGAAAGTTTACGACGCTACGGGCAGTATCTTTACAAGTGTGGCTTGAAGCCCAATACGATCTCTACGTATATGCGTATGCTTCGTAGTATTTATAACCGGGGAGTAGAAGCGGGCATTGCGCCATACGTGCCGCGATTGTTTCATGATGTTTATACCGGTGTCGATGTTCGCCAGAAGAAGGCCCTGCCTGCTGTCGAATTGTATAAGCTTCTGTATGAGGACCCCAAGTCGGAGCGTTTGCGTCGTACACAGGCTATTGCTGCCCTGATGTTCCAGTTTTGCGGAATGTCGTTCGCAGATTTAGCCCACCTGGAGAAATCGGCACTCGATCAGAATGTGTTGCGATACAACCGTATCAAAACTAAAACCCCGATGAGTGTGGAAGTACTTGATACAGCCAGGGAAATGATTAACCAGCTTCGCAATAGGGAAGATGCACAACCCGATTGTCCGGATTATCTGTTTGACATCCTTAGCGGCGATCAAAAACGTCTGGATGAAAGAGGGTACCGGGAATATCAGTCCGCTCTTCGCCAATTCAATAATTGTTTGAAGGACTTGGCAAGAGCTTTGCATTTGCAATCTCCCGTCACTTCCTATACACTTCGCCATTCTTGGGCAACGACAGCGAAGTATCGGGGAGTACCTATTGAAATGATTAGTGAATCATTGGGCCATAAATCTATAAAAACCACACAAATCTATTTGAAAGGCTTTGGACTTAAAGAACGTACGGAGGTAAATAAAGGGAATTTATCTTACATTAAAAACTGTTGTGTAGGCAGGGTAAAAAGTGCAAAGTGTTAGTATTCAGAATTAAAGTATGTGTGTTACTTCTTAGGTAACGGAACTTAAATTTGACGCAAAGATAGACAAAAACATAAATAGTAAGCAAATATTCTTCCACTTTTTTTCGTTTTATCTGAAATATAGGAAAAAAACTATCCGAACATGAAATAACTTTGTTTTCATGCTCTAAACTTTTTATTGCCTAATCTCTGGATTTTTCCTGTTGAGTATTAGGCAGTTCCTTTCTTGTGCCCTATTCCTATATGTGATTTCCATTTTTATAGAGACGCGCGCCTTGTGTGTGTATTGTCCGTTACCTAAGAAGTAACGGACATACATGAGGTAAAAAAACATGATTTTAACAAAGCCGAAATCAATTAGTGCTGGGCCTAGCGATGGGACAGGGGAAGGCGTAGCACACTCTAAACGCTGGTATGTTGCTCTGGTTCGTATGCATCACGAGAAGAAAGTAGCCGAACGTTTAGATAAAATAGGGATTGAGAATTTTGTTCCTGTTCAGCAGGAAATTCATCAGTGGAGTGACCGGCGCAAGATGGTTGAGTCTGTCCTTCTTCCAATGATGGTGTTTGTACACGTTAATCCGAAAGAGCGCAAAGAAGTTCTAAGTTTTTCTACAGTGAGCCGTTATATGGTGATGCATGGTGAGAGCTCTCCAGCGGTGATTCCAGATGAGCAGATGGCTCGTTTTCGTTTCATGCTCGACTATTCAGAGGAAGCTATTTGTATGAACAGCTCTCCTTTGGCACGTGGTGAGAAGGTTCGTGTTGTGAAAGGACCTCTGACCGGGCTGGTTGGTGAACTGGTCAATGTCGATGGCAAAAGCAAGATTGCCGTCCGGCTGAATATGCTGGGATGCGCATGCGTCAATATGCCTATTGGTTATGTCGAGGCTATCTGTGAGAAAAACTAATCCAGTCATCATTTATCCACCATTTACATGAATACGAAATTATCCGGTGCTTTTGCACTGATATTCTTTTTCTTCTTTCTCTCGGCTTGCCAGTCCTATAAGAAAGTACCTTACTTACAGGATGCGGAGATTTTGAAACAGGCGAATACGCAAGTTGCGCCTGTTCAGGACGCAAGGCTGATACCGGGTGATGAAGTTTCCATTCTTGTTTCCACTTCCGATCCGGTTGTTTCGCAGCCTTTCAATGCGCAAGGCAGTACGTTTCTATTGGACGATCAGGGAAATATCAATTATCCGGTTTTAGGTAAACTTCCTTTGAACGGTTTAACAAGTCGTGAAGCTGAAAACCTGATAACGGATAGACTGAAATCTTACGTGAAAGAAAGACCTACGGTAGTAGTCCGTATGTCCGGCTTTAAAGTTTCAGTTTTGGGCGAAGTGGCCTCTCCCGGTGTTTATCCGGTAGTGAATGAGCAGATCAATGTGCTCGAGGCCCTTGCCATGGCAGGAGATTTGACTATTTATGGTGTTCGTGATAATGTGAAACTAATCCGCGAAGACAAGAACGGGCATAAACAGTTTGTTACACTCAATCTGAACGACGCGGATTTGTTGTTATCTCCTTACTATCAGTTGCAACAGAATGACATCCTATATGTCACTCCCAATAAAACCAAAGCACAGAGCGCGGACATCGGAACAAGTACTACGATGTGGATTTCGGGATTTTCCATCTTAGTGTCAATTGCCAGTCTGTTGGTCAATATACTTAGATGATCCTTACAACTCTCCATATTCTTTGATACAGTTAAAACACGGACATTCCTTCATCGGATTTAAATCATGATGGCCTACAATCAATGCTTTGGGGAATCTTTTCCTCAATTCGCGGAGCAAAGCGAGCAAGGAACCTCGTTGCGCCAATGTACGTGTGTCTTGGGGACGTCCGGCAATATCCAGCCCTCCTTCGTAACAAATACCTATCGAATGGGTGTTATGGTCACGGCAGTGTGCCCCGACCTTTTCCAGAGGACGGCCCTGGCAAATTTCTCCATCGCGGGTGATGTAGAAATGGTAACCGATGTCACGGAATCCACGGTGTTGGATATGATCTTGTCGGCAAGCCTCCGCCGAAAGGAATTTTCCTTCCGGCGTGGCACTGCAATGAATGATAATCAGCGTGATGGTGCGCATGGGGCTACATACAACTTTGTACTCCGATCAGGCCTCCGATAGCGGTGGCAACGGTGATAATCACTTTGATAATGAAGCTCCATACGGAACGGGGAGAAGATGAATTACTCATGACATTGTTTTTTTAAGATTAAAAATTGGATTTAAATAAGTCCTTCACTAAATGAAGGACTTACAGGAACTAAGGAATAGGAATTAGGCAGCCGGGTCAGGTGCTTCACCGCTTCCGCCCGGATTCGGATTGGGCGTATTGCCTGAATCGGAACCTCCACCGGGGGTAGTTGGTTTCTGATATTCGGCCTGTTGTTTCAACTGGCTGTCAAGTTTCAGGTTGGTGGTTGACAAATTACCGGTAGCACGGGCTTTCAGACGCATACCAGTGATGTTTTTCTCCAATGAGAAATCTTCCAGTGTTTCAGCCGCCTTACTTCGGATGCCCACACCAAAGATGGCAAGGTCGTCGATTTTCACACATTTGCCGTCGAGCAGCAGTTCCTTGATACAGTCTACCATGTCGGAAAGCACACCTTTGATGACCCCACCGGAATACGGTGAATTGTGTTTCGACATGTGTTCGGCAAGCTTGGCCAAATCAAACGTCTCGTCGCTTACTGCACGGGCGAACCACTTGCCTGCATTCAGGCCTTTTTGCTGTTGGTTTTGATAAATTTTGTAACGAATCATAAAACAATAAATTAAAGGGTTAAACATTGTGTCCGGGGGATTCTTTTCCCTTTCGACGATACAAAGATACAACCCTGAAACCCGCAGAAATCAATAGTCTACAGTTGCACGCGATTATTGTCAATTATACGCAGTAACGGTCGGTTATTCAATGGAAAAACGTAGGATATGTGAATATGTTTTGTTGTTTTTGTAACTGTAAATCAGAAACTTATTCATCATGAACGAATTCAAAATACGCGCCTACGGCCGCATGGAACTGGCTCAACTTTATTCTCCGGAACTAACTGACATTGCTGCATATCGAAAGATGAAGAAATGGATCTCTTTATGTCCCGGACTTCTGCAACGCCTGTACGACTTAGGTTACGAATCAAAGCGCCGCTCATTCACCCCGTTGGAGGTGAGAGTGATTGTAGATGCCTTGGGAGAACCTTAGAAGAGCGGAAAAGTAAAGCACCGCTTTAGCAGTCGTAAAGCTATGCTTTACCACCTCTAAAGCGCCGCTTTAGGATTCATGAAACGTCCTGTTGTTATATAAATGCAAAAAATGCACTTTTTTCGAGGGCTCCCTAACACACGCACACATGCGTGCGCGTATAAACGCCTTTATCGTCTGTATTGATAAGCAATCCTTTTTTTATCAGACGGTTCAGCCAGCTAAGAGCAGTGTTAGGTTTGATTTTCATCTTTTCAGCCTGCTCCAACAACTGTGTGCGGGTGAACTGGTTGCCCATCATTTCAAAAAGTGCATCCCGGTCGGCATTGGCTCTATGTTTGACCTCTGTGGAAGGAAGAAAAGACAAGATATGTGTGGCATGACGATAGAGCGGAGTTACAAGCTCCAGCACCGCATGGAAATCTTCAGCGGTGATTGTCACATCCCAACGGGTGATAATGCCGTCTTTGATATTATCGGCGGCAATCTCCTTGTCAGGGGTCAGCAGAGGGGAGGAAGAATCCTTGAACTGATAAGGCTGGTCGCATTCCAATGCACGAATCATAGCTATTTCTGCCATGATACGGCATGTATTGACAGCCAGTCGGGCTATGGAACTGCTCATTTCGTTATCGTTGGCAAGTCCCGAACGGAAAAAAAGATCGGCAAAGAGGGCATTGAACTCTTGCTTTTGCTCATCAGTGAGCCGGAGCGTATGAAGCCCGTGTGCTTTCATCAGGTCCAGTTGCTTTTTCCATTCCAGGCCTATGCCTGTGAAGATGGCTTCCAGATCGGTTTCGCCACTTTCAAACTGGTTGATCCATGTCCATATACCGTGCATATAATAAAACAGTTGGCGCGAGAAAAGACCGTTCTCTGTCGAGGGAATGAGTGGTTTTACTTGTGCGGGTGTGCCGGAAAGCAGGAGGGAGAGATAGCTTTTCTTTACCTCCCGGTATTCCTGGTCGGTGCGCCGGTTGTACGACAGACGATCGTGGTCGAATGCTTTGCGGAGTGTATCGCTCCAGTGTCCATATTCAGAACCGATAGCAGCGGAGATGGTATCCGCTTCGGTTTCGCAGATAAGTCCTGTGCCGTTGGCATCCATGATATTTTGCAGAATACCTGTTCCGGTGTTATTGCCCGAGATGAGAAACATTTTATTCTTGGGCATTTGAGGAGCTTCCACTTTGCAGCGCTCCTTTCCCATGGTATCATAGGCGGCTTTCTCTTTTTTGTAGGCCTTGACCTCTTCCGCTACTTTTTGGCGGATCTCGTCATGAATAGGCTCTACAAGCAGCCGGATGAACGAAAGAATTCCCTTACCCGAGGCGGAAGGAGCTACAATAAAACTTTGCAGGCAAGGAGACTGGAGTTTGCCGGCGTATGGACATCTCACATATCGCTCCATGCTGGCACCTATGGCGGTCAATGCTCCGAGCAGCATGACATCGCGTTGTGTGGGGCTGGTGGCATAACTCATGATGAGCAACAGGATTTTCGGCCAGTCCGCTTCGGTGAAAGAGGGCAATGGCTGGTTCGGGTCACTCCCGTCCTGCAGCTCTTCGGATTCGTCCGGTTCTTCATTGTCCACCTTATTATACACGTGCGTGTGTGTGAGATTTTTGGACGGTGCATTTCCTGCATTTTTTGCATTTTTCCGGTGGTTCATCATTTCCTCTTTGCAGAGAGTCACACCCGCCCTTTCAGCAAGATGGAATGCAGTGCCCAGATGGACATCTCCATGCCGGGTAGTAAGTGCATTGGAGAATATCCGTTCGGCATGTTCCCGTTCGTACTTGGCAGACACCCGGCACAACCGATGGAAAAACTCGCGTCCCGCTTCTCCGCAATCCGTTGCGATGGCGAACGCCAGTTGTACATATTCAGCATACGTAGGGGCAATATCCGCTCCTGCAGTTTCAACCGCCTCACAGAGGCGGCATAACGATTCAATTTCGTCCATAATTTTAATTTATAGTTTTTAATATCTAATTATTTGTTGTTTCTAAACAACGCTCCCGGATCATGACTAAGAAAACAAGACCTAACAATGTCCTTACCGGAAAAGTCTACCCCTTTGCGTTTTTCTCCGAATGGAGGAGGTGTTTCAGTACCATAGAGCAACACAGTGAACATCATTGCCAGTTTCATATTTTCGATGATACTGTTTGTGTCGTTAGCAATGGGTAAATGATCGTAGGGTACGAATGCTTTCACACCCCGTCCGCTGGGACTGATAAACGTGAGTACAGGATGCAGAAGGTGGTCATTAAACAATGTACTGCGCATTTCCACTGCCTCCTGATAGGAATCGAGATGGTCGATATCTACCACCACCAGATGTGAAGAAGCTACGAAACATTTGCTGTTGCGATGCGAGAACGTACCACAGGGAGTCACATAAGGCAATAGTGATGCTTTTGCTGTCCGTATATCTCCGGAATTGCGTACTTGTCCGGTCAGAATTTTGAGATTCTCGTTGCAGGTTATTATTTGAAAAACTTGTTCTACGGAGACTTCGCAAGAGGGAATAAGTGTTGCAGGAGTAACAATCCGTCCCTGTTCATTTTTGATGGGAGCAATGGGAGGCATGAAATAAGACATTCTAAAATCGTTTGTCATAATGTTTATTATTTGAAGTTATCGCCTTGAATTTTCAAAACGCGGTGCGAAGGTAGAAATAGCTTTTAAATATATCGTTCAGACATGTCTGAACGGATATGCATAAAATTAACATATAATACAATGTATTTAACAACTAATAAAATTATAAACATGAAAAAATTTAATCATCCCGTACTGGGCCATTTCATCGCAGAGCAGTTTGAACGTGCTCACTTGTCAATAGAGGCTATGCGTAAAGAAATCCACATGGGAAAACCCACTTATTACAAGATGACATCTGGGGAGATTTACGTCTAAGTGATTTTACCCGTCTTTTTTCCTATTACTATGACAATCTCACAAAAGAAGAGTTTCGAGCCAAAATGGTAGAATGGGGAGAACTTTATATTGAGTATAGGGAGAAAAATGAGGATATGGATGAAAATCTAAATCAAGAATAAAGTAATGCAGGAAGTCCAACGTTTTAATAAAGTCCTAAAATCTTTTGTCCTTTCAGGGGACGTCATCTTACTGAACTTACTGTTGTGGGTGTTTGGTTCTCTTTGGGGAAACCGTTCTCCTTTTGAGTTTTCCATGCCTCTTTTCCAGAACATGGCTTTGATGACTTTATGTTATCTGGTTTGCAACATTCGTTCCGGAGTGATCCTTCATCGTCCGGTGGTTCGTCCGGAGCAAATAATGCTTCGGGTGGCCCGGAATATGATTCCTTTTGTCTTGATAGTCTTTGGGCTTTCATACATATTCCATTTTGAATGTGTCAATCTGCGTCAGTTGGGGATATTTTATGTAGTTCTCATTATCGTTATCATTTCCTATCGTCTGACGTTCCGATCTATTCTGGAACTTTATCGCAAAAGTGGGAAAAATGTCCGAAAGGTAGTACTGGTGGGTAGCCATGAAAATATGCAGGAACTTTATCATTCCATGACGGATGATCCGACATCAGGATATCGTGTACTGGGGTATTTTGAAGATTTCCCATCAGACCGCTATCCTATGAATATTGCATATTTGGGGCAGCCGTGCGAAGCTGTTGATTATTTGACCCGTAATGCGGGAAAGGTAGACCAACTTTATTGCAGTCTTCCTTCCGCCCGTAGTGCTGAAATTGTGCCGATTATCAACTATTGCGAGAATCATCTAATTCGTTTTTTCAGCGTTCCCAATGTCCGGAACTATCTGAAACGGAGAATGTATTTTGAAATGTTAGGTAATGTCCCGGTACTTTCTATCCGTCGTGAGCCACTTGAGTTATTGGAAAATCGTATTGTGAAACGTAGCTTTGATATTGTTTGCTCGCTACTATTCCTTTGTACTCTTTTCCCGATTATATACATCATTGTGGGACTGGCTATAAAGATAAGTTCTCCTGGACCTGTCTTTTTCAAACAGAAACGAAGTGGTGAAGATGGTCGTGAATTTTGGTGCTATAAGTTCCGTTCGATGCGGGTGAATGCTCAATGTGATACATTACAGGCTACAGAACATGATCCTCGTAAAACCCGTATCGGTAATCTGATTCGCAAGACGAATGTGGATGAACTTCCCCAATTTATTAATGTACTGAAAGGGGATATGTCTTTAGTGGGTCCCCGTCCGCACATGTTGAAGCACACAGAAGAATATTCCCATTTGATAAATAAATATATGGTTCGTCATTTTGTTAAACCGGGTATTACAGGTTGGGCACAGGTGACAGGTTTTCGTGGAGAAACGAAGGAACTTTGGCAGATGGAAGGACGTGTGCAACGTGACATCTGGTATATCGAGCATTGGACGTTCATTCTGGACTTATATATCATGTATAAGACTGTATATAATGTAATCCGTGGGGATAAAGAGGCTTATTAGGTGAGGAATTGGAAATTGAGTAAAAATTAAATCAATAGTTGTAAAATTACATGAGTAGGTGGTTATGAGAAAACTGAAACGATTGACTTTGGGTGTGTTACTTGCTTTTTTGCTGGTATCCTGCCAATCATATAAGAAAGTGCCTTATTTGCAGGATACGGCTTTTGTGAATGATACAGAACAGAGTGTTCGTCAGACAGGTGTGAAGGTTATGCCCAAGGATTTGTTGACGATTGCCGTATCTTGTTCTACTCCGGAACTGGCTGCACCTTTCAATCTGGTAAATTCGGGTACTGCTAGTGGAACGGAGGGAAAGATGGTAGGACAAGGAAACGCATCACCTGCTCTACAGCAGTATTTGGTAGATAATCAGGGGAATATCAACTTTCCAGTATTGGGTGAGATTCATGTAGGTGGATTGACTAAACTGGAGATAGAAAATCTGATTATAGATAAGTTGAAGGTTTATTTGAAAGAAGTACCGCTTGTAACTGTGCGTATTGTTAATTACCGAATTTCGGTATTGGGGGAGGTTGCCAAGCCTGGTAGTTTTGTGATCTCTAATGAGAAGATTAATTTGCTGGAAGCACTCGCTATGGCAGGTGATTTGACTATTTATGGTATGCGTGATAATGTGAAATTGATCAGGACAGGGCAAGATAACAAGCAGGAAATTATTACTATGGACTTGAATAAGGCTGAAACGGTACTGTCTCCTTATTATCAGTTACAGCAGAATGATATAATTTATGTGACACCTAATAAGACTAAGGCTAAGAATTCGGATATAGGAACCAATACGGGATTATGGTTTTCTGCTACTTCTATCTTGGTTTCACTTGCAAATATATTGGTAATTTTATTAAATAAGTAATTAGTAATGAAAGAGAATGAGAATTCGTATAACAATAATATGAGTGAATTAGACGAAGAGAAAGTAAATTATCAGGAAATTCTCTTTAAGTATATCATTCACTGGCCTTGGTTTATTGCTTCGGTTTTAGCTTGTTTGATTGGCGCTTGGGTGTATTTGCATTTTCAAACTCCTGTGTATCAGGTCTCTGCATCTATCATGATAAAGAATGATAAAAAGAATGGTGGTGGAAATACTGCAGATTTGGAAAGCTTGGGATTAGGTGGGGTGATTACTTCTACGCAGAGTATTGATAATGAGATAGAAGTGCTACGCTCAAAAACAATACTGAAAGAGGTCGTTAATAATCTGGAACTTTATATTACTTACTATGATGAGGATGAGTTTCCTAAAAAGGAACTGTATAAAACCTCTCCCGTAATTGTGAATTTGACGGCACAAGAGGCGGATAAATTGCCAAATGTAGCTTTGGTTGATATGAAGTTATCTCCAGAGGGTGGTCTGGATGTGAATCTAAAGATAGGCTTGAATGAATATAATAAGCATTTTGATAAACTTCCAGCAGTGTTACCTACGGATGCAGGTACATTTGGGTTTACATTGAAAGATTCTTTATCAAATGGGAAGATAGTAGGGCAAAGTGTAGTACGAAATATCAGCGCTGTAGTTAGTCAGCCTTTTGGGGTGGCAAAAGGATATCAGTGGGCATTGGAAATAGCACCTACCTCAAAAACGACTTCTGTAGCAGTTGTTTCATTGATGAATACGAATATACAGCGGGGACAGGACTTTATTAATAAGTTAATGGAAATGTATAATCGGAATACGAATAATGATAAAAATGAGGTTGCCGAAAAGACGAGAGAGTTTATCAATGAACGTATTAAGATTATTGATGAGGAACTTGGCACTACAGAGGATAAGCTGGAAGCTTTTAAAAGAAATGCAGGATTGACGGATATCAGTAGTGATGCCCAATTAGCAGTATCGGGAAATGCTGAATATGAAAGAAAACGTGTAGAAAATGGAACTCAAATTAATTTAGTTCGTGATCTTAATAAATATATCAATAATCCGTCGAATGAGTATGAAGTATTACCTAGTAATATTGGTTTATCCGATAATGGTTTAACTACTCAAATAGATCGTTATAATGAATTGATTATTGAACGTAAGCGTTTACTTCGTACTTCTACGGAAAGCAACCCGATGATTGTAAATCTGGATACAAGTATTCGTGCCATGAAAGCAAATGTAAAAGCTGCTATTGATGGGACTTTACAAGGCTTGCTTATCGTGAAGGCTGATCTGGATCGTGAGTCCAGTCGTTTTTCCCGTCGTATCAGTGATGCTCCGGGACAGGAGCGCCAGTATGTAAGTATTGCACGTCAGCAGGAAATCAAGGCTGGGCTTTATCTGATGCTTTTGCAGAAACGTGAAGAGAATGCTATTACTTTAGCCGCTACTGCGAATAATGCGAAGATTATTGATGAGCCAGCAGCTGAAGGTGCTCCAGTTTCTCCTAAGCCTAGGATAATCTACTTAATTGCTTTAGTGGTAGGAGTGGGATTGCCTGTTAGTATTATTTTTTTAATTGGTTTGACTAAATTTAAAATAGAAGGGCGTGGTGATGTAGAGAAGTTAACAAGTCTGCCTATTGTAGGTGATGTACCGTTGACAGAAGAAGCAAATGGTTCTATTGCTGTGTTTGAGAATCAGAATACTTTAATGAGTGAAACTTTCCGTAATCTCCGTACTAATCTTCAGTTTATGCTTGAGAATGATCAGAAAGTGATTTTAGTGACTTCGACAGTTAGTGGTGAAGGTAAATCTTTTATTTCTTCCAATCTAGCAATAAGTCTTTCTTTATTAGGAAAGAAAGTAGTGATTGTGGGGCTTGACATTCGCAAGCCCGGTTTGAATAAAATTTTTAATATTCCGAGGAAAGAGCAGGGAATTACTCAATATCTGTCGAATCCGGACAAGAATCTGATGGATTTCGTTCAGCCTTCGGATGTTAGTAAGAATTTGTTTATTCTTCCAGGAGGAACTGTACCACCTAATCCAACAGAGTTATTAGCTCGTGATAGTTTGGATAAAGCGATTGAGGTATTGAAAAAGAACTTTGATTATATAATTTTGGATACTGCCCCGGTTGGTATGGTAACTGATACTTTGCTCGTAGGTCGTGTGGCTGATTTGTCAGTTTACGTATGTCGGGCAGACTATACTCGGAAAGCAGAGTTTACCTTGATTAATGAATTGGCTGATAGTAATAAGTTGCCTAATCTTTGTACTGTAATCAATGGTTTGGATCTTCAGAAGAAAAAGTACGGCTATTATTACGGTTACGGTAAGTATGGCAAATATTATGGCTATGGTAAGCGTTATGGCTATGGTTATGGCTATGGGGAGACACACCATGGTGGTAAGGGAGAAAGGACAGAAGAATAGACGAATGTGATTTTGGAGAAGACAAATGAATTATATAATATGAGAATTAAACAATTACGCATAAAAGGTAGAATCATAAGATTATTTAGGCTTATTGTAAATACAGGTTATATGCTTTTGCATAAAAGAGCAGATGAGATTGTACTTAATGTGTCTATGAATTTGTTGTGTAATAAAGTGTTTCATAGTAATATAGGTGATGACATAAACTATTATCTTATAAAAGAATTGAGTCATAAACGTATATTGAATTATTGGGATTTTTTCAATCTACGGGAGCAGCCTAATTTTATGGTTATAGGTTCGATAATAGGTTGGATGACAAATAAAGATAGTATCATTTGGGGGAGCGGAGTGCGGGAACCGGATAATCCTTTGCCAGCTATTCCTCGTAAGGTATTGGCTGTTAGGGGGCCGCTTACACGCAAATACTTGATCTCACAAGGGGTGGAGTGCCCGGAGATATATGGAGATCCCGCTTTATTGTTACCTAAGATTTACCCTCTTCCATTTGTAAATAAAAAATATCTAATAGGGGTGATTTTACATAAAAATGATCTAGGTAATTCTATTATAAAGGAATTTATTGAAAGAGAAAGAAACAAGGCGAGACAGATTGATATTAAACATTATAAGGATTGGAGGCAAGTGATAAAAGAGATCGTAGAATGTGAAATGATTATATCTAGCTCATTGCATGGTCTGATTCTGTCTGATGCGTATCATATTCCCAATATTTGGATTAAATTCTCTGATGAAACCTTTGATGGAAGTTTTAAATATTTGGATTATTTCGCTTCTGTGAAAAGGCCGATCGATAGACCACTAATCATACGATCACGTTTGGATTTATCGGATTTGCTTCAATATAAAGATAGTTATTCTCCTATTACTTTTGATGCTCAAAAATTGTTGTCTGTCTGTCCGTTTATAGATAATAACAAAATTTTACCTTAATGTCAGGAAACGATAGAATCGCAAAGAATACAATATTCTTATATTTTAGAATGTTGTGTACAATAGTCGTATCATTATATACATCACGAATTATTCTCCAAACATTGGGTGTCAATGATTATGGTATTTATCAAACTGTGGGTGGAGTAGCAGGTTTATTAAGTTATATTATTAATGGTTCATTGGCATCCGGTTCATCGCGATTTATTACATTTGAAATGGGGAGGAGAGATAAGGGAAAGCTAAGTGATACTTTTTCCTCTTTATTGACTGTACATCTATTATTCGGCGTGGTCGTTGCTTTATTGGCAGAAACTATCGGATTATGGTTTTTATATAATAAATTAGTCATTCCCCCGGAACGATTTTCCGCTGCTGTATTTACATATCATTTATCTATATTAATGTCTATTGTCGGTATTACGCAGGTGCCATATACCGCTGTGATTATTGGACATGAGAAAATGAATATATATGCTTATACGAGCATTATTGAAGCTATATTGAAATTACTGCTTGTATATATACTCATGGTTTCCGATTGGGATAAATTAATGCTTTGCGCTTCATTGCTTTTTGTGGTTCAATGTGGTATTACTTTTTTTTATCGTTATTACTGTATTCGTCATTATGAGGAATCTCATTACCATTTCTCTTTTGACAAGTCTATTATAAAGAAAGTACTCGGCTTTTCATCGTGGAATTTGGTAGAAAACACTTCTATTTCATTAAATGCTCAAGGTACTACTATTCTTCTTAATATGTTTTTTAATTCGGGCATAGTGACAGGACGTTCAGTGGCCAATATTGTTTCTATGACAGCTAATTCATTTGTTAACAATTTCCGAACAGCAGCAAATCCGCAGATCGTTAAGAGGTTTTCGGCAAATGATTTTGATGGCAGTAAGCATTTATTGCTAATATCAACAAAATATTCATATTTTTTAATGTTGATATTAGCATTTCCAGTCTTTTTAGTTGCAAAGCAATTATTATATCTTTGGCTGGGACAAATACCTGATTATTCTGTTGTATTTCTGCAATTCGCAATTGTTACTACGCTTTTTGGAGTGTTTGACCAATCGTTTTACAGTGCGTTTACAGCAAAAGGTCAGATAAAGGAAACTACTATATGTTCCATTTGTGTCGGCTATTTATCCTTTCCTGTCATCTATGTTTTGTTCAAGTTAGGTTATTCTCCAGTTTCATTGTCCTGGGTCATGTTATTTTCATCTCTGATACTCGCTATTTTTATAAAGCCTTTCCTACTGGTGAAAATTATGGGATATACGTGGACAGATATTTTTGTTTTATTTAAATCTTGTATCATAGTAACTGTTGTTTCTGTGCCTATACCATTACTGTTATATATATTTAGAAATACATTGTTTCACACGCCATATTTGGATTTTTTTATCCTCTCAATAAGCGGCGTAGTTTGCGTAGCTTTGGCTGTTTGGTTTTTGGGTTTGGATGATGGCATACGTAAGAGAATACAAAACAATATTAAGATAAAGTTATTAAAAAGAAAATGATGAACTCGAGAATTGAACACATTGACTGTTTGAGAGGACTAGCCATTTTTTAACATTCTAATATGATACCTAAAATAATACATTATTGTTGGTTGAGTAACGACCCGATGCCTGCAGAGCTCAAACGTTGCATTAAAAGTTGGAAGAGAAAGCTTCCTGATTATAAAATAAAGAAATGGGATACACACAATTTTGATATTTATTCCATCCCTTTTGTAGCAGAAGCATGTAAGATGCGAAAATGGGCATTTGCTTGTGATTATATTCGTGTATATGTACTTTATACGGAAGGGGGAATATATATGGATTCAGATGTTTTTGTCAGGAATAGTTTAGACTTTTGTCTTGCTAACAGGGCATTTAGTGCGGTAGAGTGTTATCCGGACTTAGTGGAGAAAATTTATGCTGAAGGGTCGGTTGATGCGGAAGGTAACAAAAGAAAAGATATTCAATATATAGACGGAATTCAGATTCAGGCGGCTATTCTTGGTGCGGAAAAAGGACATCCTTTTATGAGGGATTGTATGAACTATTATCATGATAAGCATTTTATATTGCCGGATGGTTCATTGAATAATAAAATTATTTCTCCTTTTATTTTTGCAAATATTGCGATTGATTATGGTTTCAAATTTAAGGATGAAGAACAGGATTTGAAGAGTGGATTAAAAATTTATTCGTCAAGTTTGTTTGCAAGTAATATGGAGCTTATAACAGAGAAAGCCGTTGCAATACATTGCTGTGCCGGTAGTTGGCGTTGGATGCCTTCCTCATCAATGGCGTATGCTGTGCAGTATATGAAAGAAATAATCAAAAACATACTTTTCAGATTACATTTGAGAGGCGGCAAAACTAGAGGAACTTTGAAATAATTTGTATTTTTATTATGCGTATAGATTCACTTGATATTTTAAAAGGGATAGGTATTATCCTTGTGGTAGTTGGTCACATGATTGGGAATCAACTATATATCCGTCCATGGATATATGCATTTCACATGCCTCTTTTTTTCATGCTATCGGGATACTGCTTCAATATAGCGAAGCATCCTCAATTGTTACCGTTTGCTGTAAGTAGGGTTTGGACACTTCTCGTTCCTTGTGTTCTATATACGGTGGTTAGTCTTGTAGTTTCTCCGGAATATATTTGTGAAGGGAGATATTATGAACTGAAGACATTGCTTCCCGGCGCACTTTGGTTTCTTCCAATATTATTTATAGTAGAAGTTCTAGGGTATAACGTGGCTCGCTTTAAGGGGGGGTGGTAAAAATATTTGTCATATTGCTATGCGTGGTCTTAGCTGCTTGCTTTCGTTTTTGGGAATTCCCTTTAACATATAGGCTTATTCAAATTCCAATGTGTCTTTTGTTCTATCTAATAGGAAATTCATTGAGAAAATATGCTATTGTTGAAAGGTTTTTGATGAATAGCAATTGGATGTCTTTGTGGAAATATTGTTTGTTGGGTTTGTTGGGGTGTGTTTTGACTTATGTATATGTGAGAACTGATGCGTTAAAACATAGTCAGGAAATTTTGAACTATTTTGAGATAGGGATGGTTCTTGCTTGTTTCAGCGCTATTGTCGGTGTAGCTTCATTCTCGGTTTTTTCTCTCAAAAGAATGCCTAAATTAGGAAATGTATTGATATATATAGGTAGAAATACATTGATAATTATGTCTGTTCAGGGTATATTTATATCATTAGCTGATTATTTTTTGCGTCCATTGATACCGTCGTTTGCTATCGGTAAGTTAGTTCAGTTTATTTTTGTATTTTCCTGCTGTTTGATAATGATACCACTAATCAATAAATACATTCCTGTACTAGCCGGTAAAGGGATAAAACATCGTTCACTTTAATTAAATATGTTTCTTTCAGTTATTATTCCTGTATACAACGTAGAACCTTATTTGCATCGTTGTATTGATAGTGTCATAGCCCAAGATATGAGTGATGAAATAGAATTGCTGTTGGTGGATGATGGCAGCAAAGATGCATCGGGGGCAATATGTGATGAATATGCATCGAAGTATAGTTGGATTCATGCTTTTCATATTCCCAACGGAGGAGTAGGCAATGCGCGTAATTATGGTATTGAACATGTTCAAGGTGAATACTTTACTTTTATAGACTCGGATGATTTTATTGATCCCGGTTTCTATAAAGAGGTGTTAAGGTTGCATCGTCAAACTCCTTCAGACGTATATTTATTTGGTTATAAGGATTATCCTCTTAATAGTAGCGATGGGCATAGGTTGAAACAATGTCGTTGTGATGATACTGAATCATTGGCGCAATTGTATTTAGATATGAAGAAAAACTATCTGATGTTTCCGATTTTCAACAAAATTTTTAATTCTATTGAAAATCGGAAACATCGATTTTTGACAAATATTCACTATTTTGAGGATTGCCTCTTTGCTCTTGATTGTCTGGGTAAAGCAAAATCTGTAGGAGTGATTGAGCAGGCTCCTTATAATTATGTGCATCATCCGGGGGAACATTTAGGCGGAAAATATACTGCACCGGAGGTGGTGGTTGAAGTAGCTCGTGAATTGAAGAGGCGAAGTGACTTACTTCCTCAAAGTGATGAACTGACTCAATATACAATTCTTGAATACTATAATAACATGCTTCATGCGGTTGATAGCAGCCGTGGCATAAAGCAAAGATTACAATATATACGCATACTTTTGAGGGAAATCGAGACGTTTGGTTTCAAGACTGAATTCAAGAAGTATCTAGGCAGGAGAAAAATACTGATGCAGTTCTCGAGTCCTGTAGGTGTACTTATGATGTGCCTCTTACGTAATTTAATCCTAAAATTCAGATGATATGTATCAAAATTATAAAGTTGTAGTGAATACGGCTGCAGGTCGCCGCCGTTATATGCAATATTTGGTTCCTCCCATTTTGAATGCTGATATTGTGGATCGGTATGATATATGGGTTAATACTCGCAATATGGTGGATATTGAGTTCTTTAAAAAGCTTGCGCAGAAATATCCGAAAGTTAATTTGGTGTGGCAACCGGACGGAGTTGTTAATGGCATTGCGAGCATTAATGCATTTTATCGTGATTGCTGCGACAAAGATACTATTTACATGAAACTTGATGATGATGTGGTATGGTTTGAACCCGAACTGTTTGAGAAGATGGTGAAGTTTCGTGTGGATAACCCAGAGTATTTTTTAGTATCACCGCTCGTAATCAATAACGCTTTGTCTACTTATCTTTTACAGGTGCATAATAAAATCAAGTTGGATAAGTATTATATGAGTATCTGTGGGGAGAGAACTATCTGCTTTGATGGCTGGTTTGCGGCAGATTTGCACGATTGGTTCATGGAGAAATATCTTATTGCCGGTAAATATCAAGAGCTGTATGTTGGTAAGCATCCTATGGGGATGGCTCGTTTTTCAATCAACTGTGTTTTATGGTTTGGTAATGAAATGGCTGAATTTAAAGGTGAAGTGCCAGGAGATGATGAAGAGTTTTTGAGTTGTATCAAACCAACTCAATTAGGTAAGGCTAACTGTTTTAATGGCGATGCTCTGATTGCTCATTTCGCTTTTGGACCTCAACGAGAGGGGCTTGATAAGATGGATATTCTGAATCGATATGGTAAAATATTGCATGATTTGTGGAAGCAGGATGAATCAATGCGTGAGATAGACATTTCTGTACAACAAATGATTAAGAAAGTTGAAGCGCGTGAAGCTGAATTGAACAGCCTTCCATCACCATATAAATGTATACCTAAAGTAAAAGTGCCTTTCTTCATGCGTTTAGGAAAAAAACTGCCGGAAAGGGTGAGATGTGCAATCAGAGAACTACAACGTAAACAGCGATATAAATTCATAGAAAGATAAAAAATATCTGTGAAAAAATCAGAATAGAAAAAACTAACATATTATGAAACAATATGATTATTTGATAGTGGGTTCCGGACTTTTTGGATCCACCTTTGCCTGTATGGCTAAACGACAAGGTAAGAAATGTTTGGTCATTGATAAGCGTCCACAGCTGGGTGGCAATCTTTATTGTGAAAATATAGAAGGGATAAATGTTCACCAATATGGAGCGCATATCTTTCATACTTCAAACAAAGAAGTGTGGGATTTTGTCAACTCTATAGTGGAGTTTAACCGATATACCAATTCACCGGTGGCTAATTATAAAGGCAAACTTTATAATCTCCCCTTTAATATGAATACCTTCTACCAGATGTGGGGCGTGACAACCCCTCTCGAAGCTGAAGCTAAATTGGAAGAACAGCGGACGGAAGCAAAAGTTGCTCTTAATGGTCGTGAACCTGAAAATTTGGAAGAACAGGCGCAGCTTCTTATTGGAAAAGATATTTATGAAACACTCATCAAGGGATATACTGAAAAACAATGGGGACGACCTTGTACAGAATTGCCTGCTTTTATCATTCGTAGATTGCCGGTACGTATGGTATTCGATAATAACTATTTTAATGACAAATATCAAGGAATTCCAATTGGTGGGTATAATAAGCTGATTGAAGGCCTATTGGATGGTGTGGAGTGTCGTCTAAATTGTGATTTTGGGGAGAACCGTGAAGAACTGACAGCTCTTGCCGATAAGATTGTTTATACAGGTGCAATAGATGAGTTCTATGGTTATCGTTTGGGGCGTTTGCAATATCGCACCGTATCTTTTGAAACAGAGATCTATGATACTGCTAACTATCAAGGTAATGCTGTAGTGAATTATACTGACCGAGGAGTACCCTATACTCGTATCATTGAGCATAAACATTTTGAGATGTTCGGTCAGCAACTTTTTGATTGTCCGAAAACTGTAGTTAGCAAAGAGTATTCTGCAGAATGGAAACCCGGTATGGAGCCCTATTATCCGGTAAATGATACTCTGAATAATGATTTAGCCGATAAATATCGTGCGTTGGCAGCTCATGAAAAAGATATCATCTTTGGAGGTCGATTGGCTGAATATAAATATTATGATATGGCTCCTATTGTGAAAAGGGCTTTTGAAGTAGTTAGATCACAAGGTTTATAAAAATGAAGAAATACATACTTATTATTAAAACTATAGCAAATGATAAACTTAGTAAATCTTTAATAGGTGGTGGAGCAAGTGTTAAGGCTCCTCAAGATATACATAAAATTGCTTTACAAAATGGTTATGAAGAATATCCTATCATTTTGAGAGGGTATAAGAATAAGCTACTTTTTATTGTTGTTTTATTCCTAAAAATGATTCGTCTTGCTATCAATTTACCTAATGGTGCAACATTGTTGATTCAGTATCCAAGCTTAAATCCTAAAATGCTTTATTTTATTTTTCCTTTCTTGAAAAAAAAATATCTGATAACATTGTTGCATGATATTAATTCTGTAAGAGAAAAAGGGGAGCTATCGGGCTTTGAGAATAAGGTTTTGTCAAATTTTGATGAAATAATTGTGCATACACCTGAAATGCAAACTTATTTTGAGCAGCGATTGAGACCGGGCATTAAATATCATTATTTAGGTTGTTTCCCTTATATTGCAGTCCCAGATAAAGAAGCACGTCAGTTAAGTAAGCAGGTTTGTTTCGCAGGTAATATAGATAAGAGCGTGTTTTTTAGTGATTTTGTTTTTGAGAATAAAGATTTAGATCTTATAGTATATGGTTCTTGTTCCTCAAATAATGCTATGAAGAATAAATATGAGTATAAAGGAGTTTTTAAGCCTGATATGATTGGTCACTTAGAAGGGAGTTGGGGACTTGTTTGGGACGGAGATTCCACAGAAACCTGCTCTGGTACATGGGGGAGTTATCTTAAAATTATTGCACCTCATAAATTTTCGTTATATGTGTTAGCTGGATTACCATTAATAGTATGGAAGGATTCGGCGATGGCGAAATTGGTAGAGATGAAGAATCTTGGTATTACCGTGACATCGCTTTCAGAGATTTCTGCTAGAATTTCTGCTGTTTCAGATAATGATTATAAAGAATATTGTGCTAATATTCTAAAATTCCAGCCAGTTCTATTGAAGGGTGAAAATGTGTGTTTGTAGAACATTGGGTATTATAGCCATATAGGAGTGCATAATTTCTAGTAAATTTTATTATTATATGTTGGGTCTTAGCTTGGTAATAATTAATCGTGATATTAAGGAATATTGTTTTCCTTCCTTAATGGCTTTTTTTCTTATTTGTTCAAATTCAATTATTTTTCCTGGTATATATACATTACTCATTGCATTTGGGTATGTGGCATTTTACAAAATTAGATATGGAACCTTTACCATTAAATATTCAAAACTAAATATCTTACTTCTTTTAGCCTGCTATATTTCTGTATTTTCAAATTTATATATCGATTATCGCATTCTTATGTTTACTGGGATGATGCTTATTTGTGCACCATTTTATGTATCTAAAAAAGTCTTCTTATTTGAACGCAAAATTTTATCTGTAATTTTATTATTTTTTCCTGTTGTATCAATGATAGCTATGTATTGCTATCTAAAAGGCATAAATGCCTTTGCACAGGAGGGGGTACATATTGACCTCTCTTTTTCGGCTATTTATTATCATCCTATGTGGTTAGCTCCTATTGCAGGATTAGCTAATGTTATTTTGTTGTGGTGTCTATTTCAGTTACAAAATAAATGTTTCAGATGTATTGTGTTGTCTATTTTGTTACTGTCTATTTATGTCACTGTTGTTGCTGCCTCTCGTACTGCTCTTTTTGCATCCGTGATAACCATGGTGTTATACATTGTATACAATGCAAGAAATGTAAAAAAAATAATATTGTATTTGTTAGTTATAGGATTTCTTGCAACAATATCGATTCCTGTATATCTTGAGCATTCAACTCAAATACAAAATAAGTTTGAAGGGGGAAAAGGTGAAAAATATGGTTCTCGCTCTGCCCATTTTGGAGAGGGGTTTGATAAATTAAATGAATCTCCTCTTATTGGAAGTGGATTTGCAACGGCTTGGTATAGAGGCGTACTTCATAAAGGTCGATTGGAGAGTGGTAGCGGATGGTTGTCTATATTATTTCAATTAGGTGCCTTAGGTGCAATAATAATGTTATTCATTCTAAAGAAAGTAACTCGAGTTTTTAAATATATTAGACATGATCGAAGGTTACAATTGTTTGTTATTTCTTTACTTTTTCTGTGTTTGCATTCTTGTTTTGAGGGGTATTTATTAACTGTCGGTTATTATATAGGTTTTGTATTTTGGCTTCTAATTTCTCATATAATATGTTATCCGGATATGGTGAAGAAGTACAAATTAAATTTTGAATCATGAAAATGTTTTCTTTGGATACTTTTGTTTATAGTGTATTGTTCTTTTGTATTGATTGTGACAGGCTTGAATCTGTTTATAATATTTGATGTCATTCTGTCTTCATTCAGTTGATGTTCATGTGTTAATAGCTTATTTGTTATGATCTTTTTTATTTGCAAAATCTTGTTTTGAAATGAACTTATTTTTTTTCCAAAATTGTATTAGTCCGCATCAGATACCTTTTATCGAAGAACTGTCAGTTTTTACAGATGTTGATAGGGTAGTGGTGATAGCTCCTCGTGTGGATTACGATGATCGAAAGCTGATGGGATGGAAGACATCAAAATTGCTTGAGACAAAAGGTATAGAGTTTTTGATTACTCCTACTATGAAAGTAGTGCAAAGACTATATGAGGAATGCAAAGGTATTGAAACGTTTTGTTTTTTTTCTGGTATCAATGCTTTTCCTGAAATTGTGCCATGGATGAAACTCTCATTCAATTATTCTTTTAAGCGAGGAGTAATAACCGAGCCACCATTACTCTATAATCATCCACTATGGTTGCATAAACTAAGATTTGCATTGAAAGATTGGCGATACGTAAAGTATTTTGACTATTTATTGGTGATGGGCGATGAATTTGTGCCTTATTATCGCTTTTGGAGTAAAAAATGGAAAGTATTACCTTTTGTATATTGTACAGAGTGGAGAGAACGTATATATCCTATACCGACTTCAGAGAAGCTTAAGGTACTCTATGTGGGTAGTTTGTCAGATAGAAAGAATGTGGTGGAGATGTTTCAAGTGTTGTGTCAAAAGACTGATTTAGAGCTTGGTATTGTAGGTGACGGTGAGAAGCGAGCACAAATTGAGGAGATGAGTATGCAGGCTAATACAGAAGTAGTGCTTTATGGTATGCAACCGATGGAGAGGA
Source organism: Bacteroides sp. AF32-8BH (assembly GCF_003435205.1). NCBI lineage: Bacteria > Pseudomonadati > Bacteroidota > Bacteroidia > Bacteroidales > Bacteroidaceae > Bacteroides > Bacteroides sp. AF32-8BH. Next base: position 32,631 of record NZ_QVLZ01000049.1, read on the forward strand.
TCTCGGATATTATGCAACAATATGACGTACTGATTTTGCCTTCGAAGCATGATGGGTGGGGAGCTGTTGTGAATGAGGCGTTGATACTTGGACTATATGTGATAACAAGTAATCATTGTGGAGCTTCGTATCTATTAAAAGATAAGCAACAGGGTATGATATTTACTTTAGAAGAGGCACAGAGTTTAAGCAACGTGGCTGATGTTTGTATTGCAAAAAAAGATTGGATAAGGGAGACGGTAAATGAGCGTATTACATGGAGCAAAAACTACATCTCGGGTAAAGCAGTGGCGAACTATATAGTCCAAAATTTATAAATAAACGCTTATGAAAGTAATACATTATATTCCTAGTCTAGACCGTTCTTCAGGTGGTACAACTGCCTATATGCAGTTATTGACTAAAGAATTGACACGGTTGGTAGAACTCTATGTAGTGAGCCATGCTAGTGAGAATCCTGTAGTAATAGATAATTGTACGGTGTATTTCATTCCTGAATTTAGAAACTTCATGGGGATGAAACGACAGTGGAGAATATTGTTAACTCAATTACAGCCTGACGTGGTGCATGTAAACTGTTGTTGGATGCCTGCTTGTGCCTTTATACAAAAGTGGGCACAGGCATTGGGGTATAAAGTGGTGCTAACACCTCATGGTATGTTAGAGCCGTGGATTATGGCGCGTCATTATTGGACTCGTAAATTACCGGCACTGTGGTTTTATCAAAAGGCGGCAGTGATGAAGGCGGATGTATTGCACGCTACTGCAGAAAGCGAGAAGGAGAATTTACTGAAGTTGGGCTATAACAATAGGATTAAGATCATTGCTAACGGTATTGATGTAGAGAATATAGAGATGAAGTCATCATGGAAGCGGAATAAGGAGATTCTTTTCTTGAGTCGTGTACATGTGAAGAAGGGAATTAATTTTCTTCTTGAGGCAGTTGCTCAATTGAGGGAACAGGTAGAGGGGTATGTGATACGTATTGCTGGTGAAGGAGATGCTATCTACATTGATGAGTTAAAGCAATTAACAGAACGTCTTGGTATATCAAAACTAGTCTTCTTTGAAGGTGGTGTATATGGTAATCGTAAATGGGAATTATTCCGTCAAGCGGATCTTTTTATATTACCTACACATAGCGAGAATTTTGGTATTGTGGTGGCAGAGGCATTAGCTAGTGGTACACCTGCGGTAACAACAATGGGTACACCATGGAGTGAGTTAGAGAGTCGACGGTGTGGCTGGTGGACGAAAGTTGGTACAGAGGCAACCGTACAAGCACTTCGTAACTTTTTATCGCTTACTGAAAATGAGTTGGAGAAGATGGGACGTAATGGTCGTAAACTGGTAGAGGAGAAGTATTCGGCACGTAAGGTGGCAGAGGAGTTTGTGGAAATGTATAAATCAATTTTATGAAAAAGGATTTGATGGGATTTAAAACTCTATATTCGAAGAGGAATAAGTTTCGCAGATTGATATGGAGTATGGTTTGGACTTGTCTTGCCCGTCCGTTTCCCCGCTCTATGGCAATGGGATGGAAACGTATGCTGCTTCGTGCTTTTTGGGCAAAGATTGCATCTACGGCTGCAGTGTATGCTATTGCTAAAGTGTTCCAATCTTGGTTGCTGGCAATGGATGATTACCCCTGTTTGGCCGAGGGAGTAGATTGCTACAATACAGTACCCATTCGGATTGGGCGTAATGCTACGGTCAGTCAGCGGGCTTTCCTTTGCACTTCAGGACATGACATTACCGACTCACGTTATCATCAGACCAATGCTTCGATAGTGATTGAAGATAGGGCTTGGGTGTGTGCCGAAGCTTTTGTGGGACAAGGAGTGACTGTAGGAGAAGGTGCTGTATGTGCAGCACGTGCAGTAGTGATTAAAGATGTTGAATCATGGACTGTGGTTGGGGGGAATCCGGCAAAGTTTATAAAGAAAAGGATGTTAATAAATATCAACAGGACACCCTTGTCTCTTATTTTATATAATCAGTTAGCTTGATGCTGCATAATATAATTGAGCTGACATGAAAGTAAATATAATAACAGGGCCTTTTGGCTGTCTACCCCCATATGCTATTGGAGCAGTGGAAAAATTATGGTACTCTATCGGTACAGATATGAGAAATAAGGGACATCAAGTCATCTTTATATCTAAGAAGCCACTAAAAGAGAGTTCTATGGATGATAATCTTCTTCTGCATGGCTATGAAAGAACTGGATCTTGGGTAAAAGACTTTGTTCTGGATTTTGTTTTTTCAATAAAGGCATTAAGTAAAATGCCTAAATGTGATATGCTTGTGCTTAATTCAATATGGAGCCCTATTCTTTGTCTATTATTTAAATGGAAGTATCGTAGGGCTTTATATAATGTGGCACGATTTCCGAAGAAACAGATGGGGGCGTATTTTGCTATGAGTAGTTTGGCATGTGTGTCAACTGCAGTTTACAATGCATTAATAGAACAGAGTCCGAGTATGAAATCTAGGGCTTGTGTCATACCCAATCCGATTGATACTCATATATTCTGTAATGAACACATGGTAAAAACTCTTTCAGATAGTCCGGAAGTGGTTTATTCTGGCAGAGTACATAAAGAAAAGGGACTGGATATATTAGTAAAAGCAGTGACAAGACTCCATGAGGTGGGGGTATCTGTTGGATTACGGATAATTGGTGCAACGAAAATAGAAGACGGAGGTAGCGGTGAAGACTATGTAGATTATTTAGAATCTTTGGTAAGAGGATACAGGATAACATGGGTGGAACCTATTTTCTCACCTAGTTTGTTGGCAAAAGAAATACGTAAAGGTGATATTTTTTGCTATCCTTCTATAGCTGGATTAGGTGAGACATTCGGTGTAGCCCCTCTTGAGGCAATGGGCTTAGGATTGGTTCCTATTGTTTCGAATTTAGATTGTTTTAAGGACTTTATAGTGGATAATGAGAACGGATTGGTCTTTGATCATACTGATGTACGATGTGATGAATTGTTAGCTAATTGTTTAATGCGCTTATTATCAGATGAAAAAATGTATTCAGAAATGTCAGCGAAAGCAATTAAAAAGTCTGCAGGTTTTAGTGTGAGTAGAGTGTCTGATATGTATATGAGTATTTTTAAAAAAGTATTAGGTGGTGAGTAAGCTTTATCATAAAAATAAAAACCAACGTGATGCGTATTCTAGCCCATGGCCAAAGAAAGAAGCAATCATGATTCGTATATGGGAAGTGGTTTGGACGCTTTTTGTAAGGTGGCTGCCAAAGCCTTTTTATCGGTGGCATATATTTCTATTGAAGTTGTTTGGGGCACATATTAGTGGTCATCCTTTTATTGCGCCTACTGCCCGTATATATGCCCCATGGCTTTTAACCGTAGGAGATAGGTCTTGTATAGCGACTCGAAGCGAAATATATAATTTGGGACCTGTTATTATAAAAGAGAGAGTAACCATAGCGCAGTATGCTTATATATGTAATGGATCCCATGATTTATCTGATAATAAATTACCTCTGGTTGTAGGTGATGTGGTTATTGACAATGATGTGTTTATTGGAGCAAGAGCCATAATTCTGCCAGGATTACATCTTTGTCGATATTCGGTTGTTGGTGCTGGCGCAGTACTTACCAAAAATACTACTGATTTTGGCATTTATGCAGGTAATCCTGCAAGATTTATAAAAGAAAGAAATATTTATGGTGAATAATCATTATTATGGTGGCTCTTATGTTGCATAAATCTCCTAAAATCTGTTTAGCTTGTTCGGCAGGCGGGCATTTACGTGAGCTACAATTGGCTATCGGTGCTATTCCCGAGCAATGGGATTGCTATTGGCTTACCTTAAAAACGACATCAACTAAAGCTTTTATGGCAGACAAGGAACATGTATTTTTAGTGAATTTTCAACCAGCAAAGAAATGGACACTGATAGTGAACTGTTTGCAAGCAATATTCTGGGTGCTGGTGAAACGCCCAGATGTAATCATTACTACAGGAGCTGGTGTGACTGTACCTACGGTTTTTTTCGCAAAAAAACTATTGGGGACAAAAGTAATATTTGTTAATTCGGCTGCTGATGTGACACATGCTTCTAAAACTCCCGTATGGATAGAACGGTATAGTGATCTATTTTTGGTCCAATGGGAAGAGATGCGGCAATTATTTCCTAATTCAATTTGTTGTGGTGTTTTATGATTTTTGCTAGTTTAGGTACAATGAACATAGCCTTCAATCGTATGGCAAAAGCCGTGGATGAATGGGCAGCTATAACTAAGGAAGAGGTGATAGTACAAACTGGGTATACAGATTATCCCTACAAACATGCGAAAGCTTTTAAATTTTGTACAAAGGAGCAGATGAAGGGTTATATTTCTAGAGCTGATATATTAATACTTCAAGGTGGCTGGGGAGCAATATCGGAAGCGATGGAATTGAGGAAAAGAATAGTTGTGATACCAAGATATGACAAGGTAGAGCATATCCATGACCAATTTCAATTAATTAGGAAATTGGATACTTTGGGATGTGTGCTAGGGGTATTTGACGAAAGGGAGCTTGCTGCAAAAATGGAACAGGCAAAAACTTTTGAGTTTAAGCAAATAGAGAAAGGAAACGCACAGAAACTGATTGAGAAGAAACTGCAGGAGTGGTTTCCGAGATGACAATAATTAGCGAGTTCAAAATAGAATCTTATGAAAGTATCTATAATAACGTCATGCTTTAATCGTGTGGCGACGATTCGTGGTGCTATAGAGAGTGTCTTGGCGCAGGACTATAATAACATAGAGTTTATTGTTGTAGATGGGGCGAGTACAGATGGTTCGTTAGAGATTATTAGAGAATATGAAGATCGTATATCAACTATTATCAGTGAGCCTGATCATGGTATGTATGAAGCCATCAATAAGGGAATTCGTGTGGCTACAGGTGATGTAATCGGATTGCTACATTCGGATGATTTCTTTTATGATAATGGGGTCATAAGCCGCATTGTGGAACACATGAAGACTACTCGAGCGGATTTTCTGTATGGTGACGGACTTTTTGTGAATCCCGATAATACTGACAAGGTAGTACGTAACTGGATTGGCGGTGATTATCGTTTGTGGAAGGTACGTCATGGCTGGCTTCCATTACATCCTACTTGTTATATTCGCCGCGAGGTAATGATGAGACTAGGTCTTTATAACGAAAGTTATAAGATTGCTGCGGATAGTGAACTGCTGGTGCGTTATCTGATGACGGGCGGACTTTCTGTTACTTATTTGAAAGAGTATGTTGTACGTATGCGTATGGGAGGGCTTTCTACTGATAGTGCTAAGCGTAAGAAAATGTGGGGAGAGGACATTAGAGTGTATTCCTCTCACGGTCTATGGCCTACTCTGACTAAATTAGAGAAGATGGCATGGAAAGTACCACAGTTTGTGTTGGCATTATTGAAAGGATAATGGCAATTAAATGGATTTGATAGCTGATTTGTGCAGATCAACTAGCTACTTTCTAAAAATAAATTCTTGAAGATTATTAGCTTATAATATAACGATATATGTAGGTCCCTAACTTCATGCTACACACATGAATCCCCTACATTCTGCAGGTTGGGAAAAATACAGCGGTATATTCCTGATCTGTCCCCTCATATTGGCAAAATGCTGATATGTATTCTAAATATATCAACTGTCTGTGAAGATCGTTGATATATTGTTTTTTAATAGCATGCTTATTGATTAAAAATAATCAGATTTGATTATATATTTTCGGATTTACTTGCTATCTTTGTAGTAAAGATACTATTTATTGTATTCAATATGCAAAAAGAAGAGATATTACGATTGATCAAAGAAACAATAGCTAAGACAATACCATCTGGCGCTAAAGTTATTTTATTCGGATCACAGGCTCGTGGAGATGCTAGGGAGGATTCGGATTGGGATATTCTTATTTTACTGAATAAAGATAAAGTAGAATTAGATGATCATGATTATATTTCTTATCCTTTTTTTGAACTTGGATGGAATATTGATGTACAAATTCACCCCATTCTTTATACTTTTAAAGACTGGATGGAAAGAAGTTTTTCACCATTTTATAAAAATGTGGAACGGGAGGGGATTGACTTATGTTAAGTGCTGAGGAAAAAATAGCAATTGTAAATTATCGTAGACAAAAGTCTCACGAAAGTTTGAATGAAGCGAAGGAAGTCATCAAATTGGGCTTTTGGAGTTTAGCTGGAAATAGACTTTACTATGCTGCTTTTCATATGGCTTCTGCTCTGTTGTTGGATAAAGGAATAACAGCACGTTCTCATAGTGGAGTTATCCATCTGATTGGTGCTCAATTTGTAACCAAGGGATTATTGGAAAAAGAATATGGACGTTTGTTTTCTCGGTTGTTTGAAATGCGTCAATCGGGTGATTATGATGATATGTATGACGCAACAGAAGAAGAAATTCTTCCTCTTATTGATAAAACTGTAATGTTTATTTCTAAAATGGAGGATTTGTTGACTTTTAAGTAGGGTACAGTGAAGTCCCTTATTTTATCTCAAATTTCTAAAATACGTCCGTATCTTCCGCATAATCTTGATTCCCATCACCACACCATCGAATATAGCCATACCGGTATTGAACGAACGCATGAGTGCATCCGCCTTGTTGGTTGCCGGAGCAAGTGGGGCAAATATTTCGCGTGTAGTAGCTGTCATGGCTTTTTTTTGAGCATGGATCTCATTTAAAAGCTTCTTTTTACGTTCGGCAATCTCTTCTAATGTAAATTTCTGCGGGGTCTGCGCATTCATAATTTATTTATTTGAATCAGTTAAAAATAAATTAGCGAGGAAGTTCACCATCGGAGAAATGATGAGCTGCTTGCGGAAAATAATAACCAGGGCGATGAGAACAACATTGATGCCTGCTATGATGGCGAAACTCGACATCAGACCGCCCACTAAAGGCTCCAATATATAAGCAAGAGCAAAAAGCAGATAAAACAGGGCAACCATGCCAAGGATAATAAGTACTAATATCATAATTAACGTGGAAAAAAGTATGGTTAACTTCTCCGTCAATTCTAATTTGGTATATTCTTTTTGAAGCTCCAGATATTTCTTGAACTCGAAAAACAACTGCTGAAAATTCTCAATACTTTTATCGTCTGCAAACATGGTCGCTCTGTTTTTAGTCTTTGGTTACTCACTTATTCTGCTATTTCTCCCTTCATCTCGGCAGCGATCTCGTCAACGAGAGTTTCCATTTCACTGCGATTCAGCTTGATTCCCTTTTTACGAAGAATCTCTGCGATTTTATGACGGGTATCTTCTCCCTTTTCAGGAGCAAATAAAATACCAAGGGCTGCACCTACGGCTGCACCACCCAGAAAAGCTGCTAAAACATTCAATCCTTTCATAATGTATAATGTTTAAAATGATTATGATACAACAAATATAACATTTTTATGGAAAGGTTGTTCGTGAAAACTGAAATTTTTTGCTACGTTTTATAATTCTTTTTTTCTTTTATGGTTTAATCTTATTTAACTGACTTTCGTAGCTAACCTTTGAAGGTTAAGGCGTACTTTTGTTTTCGAATATTGTAAATCAAAACATAATGGAAGCTAAGATTGTTTTTATAACTGGCGCCAGTAGCGGAATTGGTGAGGGTTGTGCCCGTAAATTTGCGAGGGAGGGATGGAATCTGATTCTGAATGCCCGTACCGTATCGAAACTGGAAGAACTGAAAGCTGAACTGGAAGGGGCGTATGGTGTCCGGGTTTATATATTGCCTTTTGATGTGCGCGACCGGAAATTGGCTGCCGCCTCTTTGGAATCATTACCCGAAGAATGGAAGGCGATTGATGTGTTGGTGAACAACGCCGGACTGGTGATCGGTGTGGATAAGGAATTCGAGGGTAGCCTGGATGAATGGGATATCATGATCGATACGAATATAAGGGGACTGTTGGCTATGACGCGTTTGGTGGTGCCCGGTATGGTGGAACGCGGACGCGGACATATTATTAATATAGGATCTATTGCGGGGGATGCCGCTTATCCGGGCGGAAGTGTGTATTGCGCAACGAAAGCTGCCGTGAAGGCTCTTTCGGACGGACTCCGGATTGATCTGGTGGATACTCCATTGAGAGTGACGAATGTCAAACCGGGAATGGTGGAGACAAACTTTACAGTGGTGCGTTATCGGGGAGATAAGGAAGCTGCCGATAATTTTTATAAAGGGATTCGTCCGTTGACGGGAGATGACATTGCAGAAACGGTTTATTTTGCCGCGTCGGCTCCTGCACATATTCAGATTGCGGAGGTACTTTTGATGCCTACTTATCAGGCAACAGGCACTATTTCGTATAAGAAGAAGCCGGAATAGACGTTTTTTTGACGGATTTCTTTGCCGGATGATAAAATTTCTATTATTTTGTTGCCCGAAACTAAATATAATAGACGAGAATATTGAATTATTAATTAAAACAGAGTATAGGATTATGAAAAAATTAGTCGTATTAGGAATGGGAGTATGCTTGGTGCTAGCATTTGCATCTTGTAAATCCAGCGAAAGTGCCTATAAGAAAGCTTACGAAAAAGCAAAACAGCAAGAATTGGCAGAACCGCAGGTGGAAGCTCCGGTAGAGGTTACTCCGGTGGTTGCAGCTCCTGTGACAACTACTAAAGTGGCAGATACATCCGGCGTTCGTCAGGAAAAGGTTACAGTGGTTTCCGGTAACGAAGGATTGAAAGATTATAGCGTTGTAGCAGGTAGCTTTGGTGTGAAAGCGAATGCTGAAGGCCTGAAAGATTGGTTGGACGGACAGGGATATCACTCTACGATTGCATTTAATGCTGATAAGGCAATGTATCGTGTGATTGTGAACTCTTTTGCTGACAAGACTGCTGCTGCTGAAGCTCGCGATGCATTCAAGGCTAAATACCCGAACCGTTCGGATTTCCAGGGTGCTTGGTTGCTGTATCGTGTATATTGATTTCTTTTTGGTAATATATATTGGAAAGAACGAACGTTTTTTTCCGAATAAGAAGGCGGTAACTGGGAAGTTACTGCTTTTTTATTGAAAATGAGTGGCTTTTTCGTTTAGATATTTTTATCTTTCTACTAAAAGAAGTTATAAATGATAGTGGGGAAACTTTTATAGCAAAGAAAGTTTTTACTTTTGTCAACTCTTAATTTGGAGGATGTTTTGCCTGAATGTGAATAGGGCATTAATTTAGAGATTGAATGGAACAAAAATATGTAATGGCTGCTATCGACGCGGCTCTAAAAGCAGGTGAAAAGATTCTTTCTATTTATAATGATCCGGCATCGGACTTTGAAATAGAGAGGAAAGCTGACAACTCTCCGCTAACTATAGCAGACAGAAAAGCGCATGAAGCGATTGTGGCTATTCTGAACGATACTCCTTTTCCTGTTCTTAGTGAAGAAGGGAAGCATTTAGGGTATGAGATCCGTCGAGGATGGGATACTTTATGGATTGTAGATCCGCTGGATGGAACGAAGGAGTTTATTAAGCGCAATGGAGAATTTACGGTAAATATCGCTTTGGTGCAGAACTCTGTACCTGTATTCGGTATTATTTATGTGCCTGTTAAAAAAGAACTTTATTTCGGGATCGAAGGTGTAGGGGCTTATAAATGTTCCGGTATTGTCAGTTTGGAAGATGACGGCGTGGCATTGGAACAACTGATTGGGAAGTCGGAACAGATACCTTTGAAGGAGGTGCACGATCATCTGATCGTGGTTGCTTCCCGTTCGCACCTGTCGCCTGAAACGGAATCATATATTGCAGATTTGAAGAAGAAACACGGCAGTGTGGAGTTGATTTCGAGCGGAAGTTCAATTAAAATCTGTCTGGTTGCTGAAGGTAAGGCTGATGTATATCCGCGTTTCGCTCCGACGATGGAGTGGGATACGGCTGCCGGGCATGCGATAGCCCGTGCTGCAGGGATGGAAGTATATCAGGCTGGAAAGGAAGAACCTCTACGATATAATAAGGAGGATTTATTGAATCCGTGGTTTATCGTTGAGCCAAAAAGAGAACACTAAATAATGTTTATATGACATTTGAAATTGTATTTGTACTATTATCCCTATTAGGAATGGTAGCGGCTTTGATAGCAGATAAGATGCGTCCGGGCATGATACTTTTTTCGGTAGTGGTTTTGTTTCTGTGTGCCGGCATTCTGACTCCTAAGGAGATGCTGGAAGGGTTTAGTAATAAAGGGATGATTACCGTTGCTCTGCTGTTTCTGGTGAGTGAGGGTATTCGTCAGTCGGGCACATTGGGACAAGTGATTAAGAAGTTGCTTCCGCAAGGAAAGACGACAGTATTTAAGGCACAGTTGCGTATCTTACCTTCGGTGGCATTTATTTCTGCCTTTCTGAATAATACGCCTGTTGTGGTTATTTTTGCCCCGATTATCAAGCATTGGGCTAAGTCGGTGAATCTCCCGGCTACGAAGTTTCTGATTCCTCTTTCTTATGTGACTATTTTAGGAGGTATCTGTACCTTGATCGGTACTTCTACCAATCTGGTGGTGCACGGTATGATATTGGAGGCCGGATTTGAAGGCTTTTCTATGTTCGAGCTCGGAAAGGTGGGTATTTTTATAGCTATTGCCGGAATCATTTATATATTTCTTTTCTCCAAACGTCTTTTGCCGGATGCACGTCCGGATACGGCTGTGCCGGATGAAGAAGTAGAAGAAGGGGAGAAGTTGCATCGGGTAGAGGCTGTTTTGGGTGCCCGTTTTCCCGGTATCAATAAAAAACTGAAGGATTTTAATTTCCAGCGTCATTATGGTGCAGAGGTAAAAGAGATCAAGACACGTAACGGACAGCGCTTCGTCACTAACTTGGACGATGTGGTACTTCATGAAGGGGATACGCTTGTTGTGATGGCTGATGATACTTTTATCCCGACGTGGGGGGAATCTTCTGTGTTTGTCTTGTTGACAAACGGGAATGAACCGGATACTAGCGGGAAGAAGAAGCGTTGGTTTGCTTTGTTGTTGCTGGTGCTGATGATTGTGGGTGCAACGGTAGGGGAGCTTCCGGTAACGAAGGAGATGTTTCCGGATATCAAGTTGGATATGTTTTTCTTTGTGTCTATTACTACTATTATTATGGCATGGACGAATCTGTTCCCTGCCCGTAAATATACTAAATATATTTCGTGGGATATTCTGATTACGATTGCCTGTGCCTTTGCTATCAGTAAGGCGATGGTGAACTCCGGCGTGGCGGATAGCGTTGCGAAGTTTATTATCGGATTGAGTGATGATTACGGCCCGCATGTGTTGCTTGCAATGGTATTTATTATCACGAACTTGTTTACGGAATTGATTACTAATAATGCGGCAGCGGCTTTGGCATTTCCTTTGGCACTGTCAATCTCTGCCCAATTAGGAGTGAGCCCTACGCCTTTCTTTGTGGTAATCTGTATGGCTGCATCTGCCAGCTTCTCGACACCGATTGGTTATCAGACAAATTTGATTGTGCAAGGTATCGGTAACTATAAGTTTACGGATTTTGTACGTATCGGGTTGCCGCTTAATATTATCACTTTCTTAATCTCTGTTATTCTGGTTCCGTTGATCTGGAACTTTTAAATAAAATTGTAAATGGAAGAAAAGAACCATATATATCCGATATTTGACCGCATGATGACGCGGCAGGACAAAGAAGAGCTTTTGGGGCAACACAGTGTGATGATCTGGTTTACCGGATTGAGTGGTTCCGGAAAGAGCACGATTGCCATCGCATTGGAACGTGAGCTTCATAAGCGTGGATTGCTTTGCCGTATCCTGGATGGGGATAATATCCGTAGTGGAATTAATAATAACCTGGGATTCTCCGAAACGGACCGGGTGGAAAATATCCGTCGCATAGCGGAAGTGTCTAAGCTGTTCTTGGATAGTGGTATCATTACGATTGCTGCATTTATCAGCCCTAATAATGATATTCGCGAAATGGCTGCAAACATTATTGGTAAGGATGATTTCCTGGAGGTTTTCGTTAGTACTCCGTTGGAGGAATGTGAGAAACGTGATGTGAAAGGATTGTATGCGAAGGCACGGAAAGGGGAAATTCAGAATTTTACAGGAATTTCCGCACCTTTCGAGGTTCCCGAACACCCGGCTTTGTCACTGGATACTTCCAAATTGACTTTGGAGGAGTCGGTGAACCGTTTGTTGGAGCTTGTTTTGCCAAAAGTGAAGTGTATAAAATGAAATAAATATGGAAGAATATAAATTAAGCCACTTGAAGGAGCTCGAAGCCGAGTCTATTCATATCATCCGCGAGGTGGCGGCGGAATTTGAGAATCCGGTGATGCTTTACAGTATCGGAAAGGATTCTTCGGTGATGGTACGCTTGGCTGAAAAAGCGTTTTATCCGGGTAAAGTGCCATTCCCGTTGATGCATATCGATTCGAAATGGAAGTTCAAGGAGATGATTCAGTTTCGTGATGAATATGCGAAGAAGTACGGATGGAATCTGATCGTTGAAAGTAATATGGAGGCTTTTCATGCAGGGGTAGGACCTTTTACGCATGGAAGTAAGGTGCATACGGACTTGATGAAGACGCAGGCTTTGCTTCATGCGTTGGATAAGTATAAGTTTGATGCTGCATTTGGTGGTGCTCGTCGTGACGAGGAGAAGTCACGTGCGAAGGAACGTATTTTCTCTTTCCGGGATAAGTTTCACCAATGGGACCCGAAGAATCAGCGTCCTGAATTGTGGGATATTTATAATGCCCGCGTGCATAAAGGGGAAAGTATCCGCGTATTCCCGATTAGCAACTGGACTGAATTGGATATTTGGCAGTATATTCGCTTGGAGAATATTCCGATCGTTCCGCTGTATTATGCTAAGGAGCGTCCGGTGATTAATTTAGATGGCAATATTATTATGGCGGATGATGACCGTTTGCCTGAAAAATACCGTGACCAGATTGAAATGAAGATGGTTCGTTTTCGTACGTTGGGCTGCTGGCCTCTGACTGGGGCGGTGGAAAGTGGAGCTGCTACGATTGAAGAGATTGTGGAGGAAATGATGACTACGACGAAAAGTGAACGTACTACCCGTGTGATTGACTTTGACCAGGAGGGTAGTATGGAACAAAAGAAACGTGAAGGATACTTTTAATTGTAACTAGTAATGGCAGATAATAAATTAGATATAAAAGCTTTTCTGGACAAGGATGAACAGAAAGACTTGTTGAGATTGTTGACTGCGGGTTCGGTAGATGATGGAAAATCTACGTTGATCGGACGCTTGTTGTTTGACAGTAAGAAATTGTATGAGGATCAACTGGATGCACTGGAACGTGATAGTAAGCGTGTAGGAAATGCAGGCGAGCATATTGACTATGCGTTATTACTGGATGGTTTGAAGGCTGAACGTGAACAGGGTATTACGATTGACGTGGCTTATCGCTATTTTTCTACTAATGGCCGTAAGTTTATCATCGCGGATACTCCGGGACACGAACAGTATACCCGTAATATGATTACCGGAGGATCTACGGCTAACTTGGCTATTATCCTGGTGGATGCCCGTACCGGAGTGATTACCCAGACTCGTCGCCACACTTTCCTGGTGTCTTTGTTGGGAATCAAACATGTGGTATTGGCTGTCAATAAGATGGACCTGGTGGATTTCTCGGAAGAGCGTTTTAACGAGATTGTGGCTGACTATAAGAAGTTTGTTGCTCCATTAGGTATTCCTGACGTCAACTGTATTCCGCTTTCTGCATTGGATGGGGATAATGTAGTGGATAAGTCTGAACGTACTCCGTGGTACAAGGGCATTTCTTTGCTCGATTTTCTTGAAACGGTTCATATTGACAATGACCATAATTTTACGGATTTCCGTTTCCCGGTTCAGTATGTGCTTCGTCCGAATCTGGATTTCAGGGGATTCTGTGGTAAAGTTGCATCAGGTATTGTTCGCAAGGGCGATACGGTGATGGCACTTCCTTCTGGAAAAACATCTAAGGTGAAGAGCATCGTGACTTATGACGGGGAATTGGATTACGCTTTCCCACCGCAGTCTGTGACCTTGACATTGGAGGATGAGATTGACGTGTCGCGCGGCGAAATGTTGGTGCATCCTGACAATCTGCCGACGGTGGATCGTAACTTTGATGCGATGATGGTCTGGATGGATGAAGAACCGATGGATGTAAATAAGTCGTTCTTTATTAAGCAGACTACCAATTTGAGCCGTACGCGTATTGATACGATAAAGTATAAGGTGGACGTGAATACGATGGAGCATCTGTCTCTGGAGAATGGTCAGCTGACTAAAGAAACGTTGCCTTTGCAGTTGAATCAGATTGCCCGTGTGGTGCTGACTACGGCTAAGGAATTGTTCTTTGATCCTTATAAGAAGAATAAATCTTGTGGCTCATTTATCCTGATTGACCCGATCACTAATAATACTTCGGCAGTAGGTATGATTATTGACCGCGTGGAAATGAAAGATATGAGTGACACGGAAGATATTCCGGTATTGGATATGACAAAACTGGGAATTGCTCCGGAACATTATGAAGCGGTAGAGAAAGTTGTGAAGGAACTGGAACGTCAGGGTCTTGCAGTGCGACTAATAAAATAGATTGTTTAATAATAAATTGAAAACTGAAAATGACAGTATCCTGTCGTCTTTAATTTTTAATTTTTAATTTCGAATTAATAAAGTGGGATTACTCGAATTTAATAAACTTCCGATTAATACATTGGTAGGTGCCGACTGGAAGACATTCAAGGCTATCACCGCCGGTCGTGAAATTGATGCAGCCTACAAAGGTAAATACCGATTGACGAAGGCTGTGTGCCGATTGCTTTCTCCACTGGCGTCATTACAAGACAGGCGTTACGAGAAGTTGCTGGCTAATCAGACGTTGGAGCATGATCCGGTGTTCATTTTGGGACACTGGCGAAGTGGAACTACATTTGTACATAATGTGTTCTCTTGTGACAAGCATTTTGGGTATAACACTACTTATCAGACTGTATTTCCTCATCTGATGATGTGGGGACAGCCTTTCTTCAAAAAGAATATGAGTTGGCTGATGCCGGATAAGCGTCCGACGGATAATATGGAACTGGCAGTGGATCTTCCCCAGGAAGAGGAGTTTGCTTTGTCGAACATGATGCCTTATACATATTATAATTTCTGGTTCTTGCCGAAATATCAGCAGGAGTATGCCGATAAGTATCTTTTGTTTGATGATATAACGGATGCCGAATTGAAGGTGTTTGAAGAGGTATTCACGAAGTTGATTAAGATTTCTTTGTGGAATACCCAGGGAACTCAATTCCTTAGCAAGAATCCTCCGCATACCGGAAGGGTGAAGGAACTGGTGAAGATGTTCCCGAATGCTAAGTTTATCTACCTGATGCGTAACCCGTATACCGTGTTCGAATCTACACGCAGTTTCTTTACCAATACGATTCAGCCGTTGAAATTACAGGATGTCAGCAATGAACAATTAGAGGAAAATATCCTTTCTATCTATGCAAAACTTTATCATAAGTATGAATCGGATAAGAAATTTATTCCGGAAGGTAACTTGATGGAAGTGAAATTTGAAGATTTTGAAGCGGATGCGATGGGAATGACGGAGAATATTTATCAGTCTCTTTCTATCCCCGGATTTACCGAAGCACGTACTGATATAGAAAAATATGTGGGCGGAAAGAAGGGATATAAGAAGAATAAGTATAAATATGACGACCGTACGATTCGTTTGGTAGAAGAGAACTGGGATTTTGCTTTGAAACAATGGGATTATAATTTATAAGAAGAAAAAGAAAGGAAAAGTATTGATGATTCAGAAAAGCGTTCATCGCCTGTTGATGACAGGTTTCGTTGCATTTATTTCTTCCTTGTCTTTGATGGCGCAACATAAAGTTGAAATGCTTCCTTTTGGGGACATGGATCAATGGGTGGACCGTCAGATAAAGGAATCGAGCATTATCGGTGGGAATACAAAGAATGTATATGCGATAGGGCCGACGACGGTAATTAAGGGAGATCAGGTTTATAAGAATATGGGCGGATCGCCTTGGGCTACTTCAAATGTGATGGCGAAAGTTGCCGGTATTACGAAGACTAATACTTCGGTATTTCCGGAGAAGCGAGGAGATGGATATTGCGCCCGTTTGGATACGCGCATGGAGAGTGTGAAAGTGTTGGGACTGGTTAATATTACGGTGTTGGCGGCTGGCTCTGTCTTTACCGGTTCGGTGCATGAGCCGATTAAGGGTACTAAAAACCCACAGAAAATGTTGCAGACCGGTATTCCGTTTACCAAAAAACCGGTGGCTCTTCAGTTTGACTATAAAGTGAAGATGTCCGACCGAGAGAACCGTATTCGCGCTACCGGTTTCAGCAAGATTACGGATGTTCCCGGAAAAGATTATCCGGCAGCTATCCTGCTTCTGCAAAAACGTTGGGAAGATGCCAATGGAAATGTGTATGCAAAACGGATAGGGACTATGGTGACTTATTACTATCATTCGACGGACTGGAAAAATAATGCGACCTATGAGATTATGTACGGTGACATCACGAATCGTCCGGAATATAAGTCGCACATGATGCGTTTGCAGGTGACTGAAAGTTATACGGTGAACAGTAAGGGTGAAAGCGTGCCTATTCATGAAGTGGCCTGGGGAGATGAAAATGATGTTCCGACTCATATGTGTCTTCAGTTCACGTCCAGTCATGGAGGAGCCTATATCGGTTCTCCGGGAAATACACTGTGGATTGACAATGTAAAACTGGTATATTAACTAAAGTATATAGACAAAGAATAGAAATGAGGTTGTGTCAAAACGTTGGCACAACCTCTTTTATATTTTACAGTTCT